>NZ_LT838813.1:0-305000 GCF_900176595.1 Aquiflexum balticum DSM 16537 | reverse complement strand
TTTTATCTGGAACATGGAGGAGAAGATGCCTACCACCAAAAGGTCGCTTCGGTCAGAAAAGGAATTGCCCATGCAAGACCGGTAGTTTCTCCAAGAAACTCAAACTCTGACCAAGCTTATCATCCTGAAATTTATACCAAAGGTGCATTTATAATACATTCTTTGAGATACTACATTGGTGATGAGGTGTTCTTTCCTATGCTCAAAGCTTTTGCTTCAGATGAACGTTTTACCTATGAAAATCTGGTCGAAACAGCTGATTTCACTGAATTTGTACAGCAATATACCGGATTGGATCTTAAGGGATTTTTTGATATGTATCTCAAAACCATCCGTGTCCCTAAGGTAAAAGTTTCCAAAAAAGGGAAGAAGGGATATCAGGTCAGTTTGCCCAATATTGATTTTTCCATGCCGGTGGAAATAAAAACTTCCAATGGATATGAAAGGCATAAGCTTTCCTCCAAACCAGTACTTATAAAAAGTACCGGGCCGATAGAAGTGGATCCCAAAGGTTGGTATTTGCTGGAAAAGCAGTGACGGTTTTTCCCACAAAGCCACAAAGCCACTAAGAAAATTTATAATTTGTGTCTTAGTGTCTTAGTGGGATTTGAAATCTAAATTCGTATCTTTTTGTGATCTTAACTTATGAACTCCAAGCTCCTCATACGCATATCGCTGATTGTCAATTACATGGTTTTTGCTGTATTGCTCAATTCTGTGGGAGCGGTAATTCTACAGGTACAGCGGTCTTTTGATGTCAGTAAGGCAGATGCCTCCATTCTGGAGGGTTTTAAGGATTTGCCCATCGCTATTTTTTCCTTTATTGTTGCTTCTTTTTTACCAAAAGTAGGATTGAAAAAAGGAATGTTGGCCGCCCTGTTCTTGGTTGCCTGGATTTGTTTTCTGATGCCGGTGATGGCAGATGAATTCTGGTACTTCAAAATGCTTTTTGCAGCTGTAGGAATTTCTTTTGCAGTGATCAAAGTCAGTGTTTTCGCCATGATAGGCTTGGTGACCAACAATACCAAAGAGCATAGCAGCCTGATGAGTACTATAGAAGGTTTTTTCATGGTTGGGGTACTTTTGGGAAATGTGTTTTTCAGTCTATTTGTCAATGACGCAGATCCGACCTCCAGAACTTGGTTGAATATTTATTGGTATTTGGGAATCATGACTTTAGCGGCTGCTTTGTTGCTATACTTGGCCAAAATCAATGAATCTGAATCCAAAAGGGAGCAAACAAGGGCATGGGATGAATTTCTGGAAATGCTCAAATTGGTTATCAGGCCTTTGGTATTGGTTTTTGCAGCTTCAGCATTTCTATTTGTTTTGATCGAGCAGAGTTTTATGACTTGGACACCGACCTTTTATCAGGATGTCCTTAAAGTTCCTGCGAGTATGGGGATTCAGGCCGGGGCTGTTTTGGCTGGGGCATTGGCAATTGGCCGTTTGTTGGCAGGAATTGTCCTGAAAAAGGTGCATTGGCTTACCTTCACCTTGGTCTGCACTTTATTGGTGGGATTATGTGTGGTCCTTACTTTACCATTGACCTCAAACCTTCCTGAAGCATTGGAAACCATAACATGGTTCAACGCTCCTTTTGTGGTATATCTTTTTCCGATTTTGGGAATATTCTTAGCGCCGATTTATCCCACCATCAATTCAGTGGTTTTGAGCGCACTTCCCAAATATATGCAAAGTTCCATGTCGGGATTAATTGTTGTCTTCTCTGCATTAGGGGGAACTACCGGTTCGATTATCACCGGTCATATCTTTGAGGCTTATGGCGGAACCACAGCTTTTTATTTTTCTCTTATACCAATCGCATTGCTTTGTGTAGTTTTGATATTATTGAACAAACAGGTCAGAAACAATGAATCCAAATAAATTTATACCGCCTGAAGAAATATATTGGGAACTTTTCGATGCCGTGCAATTGAGTGGTATTTTCCTTGATTCCAAAACCTTTGTTGACTGTATTCCTAAGCGTCCGGCAAAAGAAATTCTCAGTGATTTCTATAAGGAAATCAAAAAGGATGATTTTTCTCTTCTTGAATTCATCAAGGAAAATTTTGTTCTGCCAAAAGAACCCAAGCCGATTGATATTCCCGAAAACCTTTCCCTTGAGGACAGGCTTCATGCTCAATGGGAATTGCTCAGAAGGGAGCCTGATGTAGACCATCCTGATTCAAGTTTATTGGCCTTACCTTATCCCTACATTGTACCTGGTGGACGATTTCGGGAAATTTATTACTGGGACAGTTATTTTACCATGTTGGGATTGAAGGTCTCTGGAAGAAAAGACCTGATAGAGTCCATGGTGGATAATTTTGCTTACCTGATCAATACCATTGGACATATCCCAAACGGTAATCGCACTTATTTCCTTTCGCGCTCACAACCACCTTTTTTTGCAAAAATGGTAGAATTACTAGCCGAGGTAAAAAACAATGAGGCCATCATTCAGGAATATTTGCCGGAGATTTGGATGGAATATTCCTTTTGGACTGAGGGTGAAACCGAAGTGCATTTGCCGGGGAAGAGGTATAAGCGCGTGGTGATGCAGGATGAAGATGCTTTTCTCAATCGGTATTGGGACGATGAGGATACTCCCAGGCCCGAGTCATTTTTGGAAGATGTGGAATTATCTGAAAACAGCCGGAGATATCCTGACAAATTGTTCCGAAATATCAGGGCTGCCTGCGAGTCCGGTTGGGATTTCAGCTCCAGGTGGTTGTATGACCCTGAGGATCTGAAAAGCATTCAGACCATTGCCATCCTTCCCATTGACCTCAATGTGCTGCTATCGGAAACTGAAAGAATTCTTGTGTATGGGTTCAGACTGGAAGGAGACCACAAATCGGCAGATAAAATCGAGAAGGTAAGAAACAACAGGATAGAAGCAATTACCCGCTATTGTTGGGAGGAAGAAAGAAGCATTTTTCTGGATTACCATATCAAATTCAAAGAAAAGGTTGACCGGCCTTCTTTAGCAATGTTGTTTCCACTTTGGGCAGGCCTTGCCACAGAAGAACAAGCAAAGGGTGTCATCGCGTATGCTGAAGAACATTTTATGAAACCCGGCGGATTGGTGACTACCAATTACAATTCCGGACAGCAATGGGATGCGCCAAATGGTTGGGCACCATTGCAATGGATTGGATTTGAAGCCTTTTGGAATTACGGAAGAAGGGATTTGGCCCTGACCTTGGCACAACGTTGGACCACTTTGAATGAAAAGGTTTTTGAAAGGACCGGAAAGATGATGGAAAAGTATAATGTGGAGGATCTAAGTCTTGAAGCAGGGGGGGGAGAGTATCCTGTTCAGGATGGATTTGGATGGACCAATGGTGTATATTTGGTGATGAAAGAAAGGCTATCTGAGAATTCTGCTTCTTAAAAAATTTAAAATATTAAACTTCTTAAAAACCTGTGGTTAAACTAATCCAGTTTCCGTGCTTGATATACTTCAAGAAAATTATATTTCTACTTGCCATTGTCCTGATCGCAAAGGAAGGCTTTGCCCAGTCTGAACCCCATTCCTTTTATCTTACTTGGACTTCAGACCCTACCACAACTATGGATGTGGATTGGCATATGGATGAGTTGAATCCTTCAACGTTGTATTTCAGAAGAAAGGGTACCGAAAAATGGCATTCATTTGATAGTGATGTGTATCCTTATCCCTTTTCGCCTAGATATATCCATCGTGTAGGAATTCAGGGATTAAGGCCGGATACTGATTATGAGCTCAGGTTTGCCGAATCTGATTCAATTTATTTTTTCCGTACACTTCCAAAAAATCTCAATAAAAGATCACTTAAAATCGCAATAGGAGGAGATTCTATGCACCAAAAGGAATGGTTGGAGAAAACCAACCGCGCAGTCACTGCCCAAGATCCGGATTTTGTGATCATCGGCGGGGATATGGCTTACGAAAATGGCCTAGCTGACAATATTCAAAGAATTTACGATTGGTTTGATGCCTATAAAAACACCCTGGTGACTGCCGACAAAAGAATTATTCCTTGTATTGTAGCAGTGGGCAACCATGAAGTGGTTGGGGGTTATTATACCAAGCACGAAGGATATGTCCAAAATGATGAATTCAGAGCCCGAATTGCGCCGTACTTTTACAGTTTATTTTCCTTTCCAGGCCAACCAGGATTCAATGTTTTGGATTTTGGGAAATACCTGAGTTTGATCATTTTGGATACTGAGCATTCCAATCCTATTCCAGGAGTGCAAACTGATTGGTTGATCAATACATTAAAAGAACGGGAAAAAGTAAACCACAAAATACCAATTTACCATGTGCCAGCTTATCCTTCTGTGAGGGAATATAAAGGATCGGTTCAGACTTTGGTAAGGGAAACCTGGACCCCGATTTTTGATGCGAATGGTGTAGAAATTGCTTTTGAAAATCATGACCATGCATATAAAAGAACCTTCCCTATTAAAAACATGGAAGTTAACGAATCAGGAATCATTTATATCGGTGACGGTTCCTATGGGGTCACGCCAAGAAATATCCATCCTGTGGACAGTACTTGGTACCTGAACAAAGCACAGTCTATCAGAGCCTTTACCTTACTTACCTTGGCAGAAAACAGCTGGAGCTTTGTTTCGATAGATGAGGACGGCAATGTGATCGATAGTTTTCCGGAGAATGCTTTGTTGATGCGAAAGGAAGATTAAGGGAAAAGGGTGGTCTTTGACACAAATAAATCAAATACTTGATTCAAGAATTGTTAAGCCATTCATTTTCATTCCAAGCCTAGAAACTCTTCATCCTATTTACCATCCACCCCAAAACAAACCCCACAAAAAAAACAGTCATGGTTCCCAGCACAATGGCCAAATTCTTGTGTAATTCGAGCACGGGCAAGCCATATGTAATGAATAACTCCTCCAGACTTATCCATGCGATCAATAATAAGCCGAGGATTACCCCAATAATGGCTGGTATATTACTCTTGGATTGGGTGAGCACACCTAAAAGGAAGAGGCCCAATATTCCACCGCTGAAAATCGAAGCCAATGCCCACCATGCGTCCAAAGCGCTGCTTACTCCATTAAAAGCCAATCCAATCAGAATACTCCCTATTCCCATCATGAATGAGGACACATAAAGCACTTTGAAATCAGAGGCTTTAGGAAGGTTTGGAAAAAGGTATTTTTTGACATGATCTTCCAAAATCACCGTTGCCGAACTATTGATACTGGTGGATATTGTACTCATGCCAGCTGCAAATATGGCTGCGATCATCAGTCCGGTCAATCCTTTGGGTAGCGTGGAAACAATAAAATAAGGAAAAACTTTATCGGCATTTTCAATGGTTTGTAACTCTAATGGTAGATTTTCAGGAAATTGTTGGTAAAAGGCAAAAAGGGCTGTTCCTATCATAAAAAATAACAAGGATACGGGAACATAGAGCAAGCTTCCCAACCAGGTCAATTTTTTGGCTTCCGATGCTGTTTTGGCTCCCAGATAACGTTGGATATAACTTTGGTCCACACCAAAATTCTGGAGGTTGATAAACAATCCGTAGACAAGAATCACCCAAAATGTATTCTGACTCCAATCCAGGGAAAAACTGCCCAAGGAAAGTTTATTTTGCTCCTGGGCAATTTCATATATCTGTAGACAACCTCCCGGCATTTCCCAAACAATCAATATAAAACATGTCAATGCACCTAGGATCAATAAAATTCCCTGAACCACATCCGTCCAAACTACCGCTTCAATTCCGCCAAGCATAGCGTAAATCACGACACCAAGACCTGTAGCTACGATAATCAATGGAATGCTCCAGCCAAACAAGGCATTCATTGGTAAAGCCAATAAATACATGATGGCGCCCATGCGGGCCAATTGGGTAAGCAGGTAGCAAGTAGAGGCGTACACCCTTGCCCATAGACCAAACCTGTTTTCAAGGTAAGCATAGGCGGAAGGGCTTTGGAGTTTTCGGTAGAGCGGGACAAAGTATCTCACTGCGATAAATGCGGCAAAAGGAATCGAAAGGCTAAACACAAAACCATTCCAATTGGACTGATAGGCAATTCCCGGTAGGGCCAAAAAACTGATGCTGCTGACGTAAGTTGCGAAAATGGACATGCCCAAGGCCCAGGCCGGCAATCTACCGCCTCCGGTGATATAATCTATAGAGACTCTTTTTTTGAAATAAAATGAAGCCCCAAAACTGATGATTCCAACCACATACGCCAAAAAAACAATCAGGTCAATGAGGGAAAGATTCATAAAAGGGAAATGATAGGAGGATTAAATGGTTTTGATTTTGAAAATAATCTTTTCGAGATTTTGGATAATGGTTTCTTTTGCTTGGGCATTTACGGATTGCAATGGAGGGGCAATATGTGGTTCACAAATGCCCAAATAATACAGGCTTTCCTTTACCCCGCAGAGGTAGCTGGAGGTTTTTGGACTACAGCCATAGATATTTTTTGAGATTTCCAGGATAAGGGGCTGGATTTTACTGATCATTTCGAAATCTCGATTTTTGGCAGCTTCGAATAACCGTACATAAAGATTGGGGAAAATATTTGCTCCACCACTGACTCCACCATCACAACCTGAAAGGACTGACTGTGCGAGCATTTCCTCAGGACCTATCAAAACAGAAAATTCCGGCTTTACTTTTTTGAGAGCCAATAATTTCTGAAAATAAACGCCATTCCCCGAACTGTCTTTTATTCCGATGATATTGGGGTGTTGGGATAATTTGTGGACAGTTTCTGGCTCTAGGGTGTTTTTGGTCATGACGGGGAAGTTGTACAAAAACAAAGGTAAAGGGCTAAGGTCGGCAAGTTTGATGTAATATTTAAAGAGGTCTTCTTGGTCAAGCGAAAAATAATATGGTGGTGCGGCTACCACTGCATCAGCACCATTTTCTTTTGCAGTTTTTGCGATTTTCAAGCTGACATCCAAAGCCGTATGCGTGATTCCTACTAAGATCAAATGTTGCCCTTGGGTTTCCTTACATGTGATTTCAATCAGTTCTTTTTTGATGGCAGGTTTTAAACTTGAAGCTTCACCTGTGGTGCCCAATATAAATATCCCATGGACACCTCCATGGGTCAGGTGTCGAATCAATCTTTCTGTCCCTTTCCTGTCCAATTCTCCATTTGAAAGTAAAGGTGTAACCATAGGAACAATTATTCCTTCCAATTTATCTGATGTATTTTCTGGATTCATTTTGGATTTTCCAATTTTGATTTGGTATAAAATCCAATTTAGAAAATATTCCTAACTGATTTTGAAAATGTTCAGAAAAGGAATGACAAAAAAGCGGGCCGCAGACCTCTCCTGACGTACCATTGACATAAATCGTAGCAGCCCTACCTACGGCAGGCAGGCGTCATCCCGAATGGGCTGGCGTTAATGTTAAACAAAAAAAATGATGGAACCACAAAAGGAACAAAAGGGAACAAAAGACTTTATTCAGTATCTTTTGTATTCTTTTGTCACTTTTGTGGTTCAAAATAAATTTCCTATGTGATTATCCCTAATGATTTCAGTAGCTAAATATCATTGTTTTCACCTCAACCCAAAAGCCTTCGGGATCAGCAGGAAGGGTGCTCCGAATTATGTCATTGGTAGTTTTTAAAATTTGGCATTTACAGAAAGGAAATGACATCAAAGCGGGTTTCAGACCTCTCCTGACGTCGAGGTGACAAGGCAAAGTTTTCTATGGTCTTGAATGCATTTTACAGTCCAAGGGTTTAAATCTCCAAATCTGTCAATGGTAGGCACGAGGGATCTCCTGAGGCCCTATTTATGTTTATATCTATCATTTCCTGAACCTCAAGAGACCCTTCCTGCGTCAGGGTGACGTTAGCTCCTAACTTGACTTACTTCCCGGATTAAAAGCAATTCAAAATTGTTTTCTTATGCTGTTAATGTAAATTAGTTTACGTTTACAACATAAGATAATTTACTTTTACAAAATAAACTTTATTGCATCGATAATGGATTTGCCAAATCCAATTCATTGAGTTTCACAAAGGATAGGGGAAGACTTTTGGAGAATCTTGTTTATTTGAATTTTAGGAAAAAAAATCAAAAGTTGTATTACTTTAAAGAAAAGAAGGAATGTGATTTTGTGGTTTTTGAGGGAACTGATTGTCGATGGCTGATACAGGTTACCCATGAATTGTATCCTGACAATAAGGATAGGGAAGTGGAAGGTTTGGTGGAGGCAATGGAGTTTTTCAATATGGATGAGGGTTATATCATCACGATGAATCAAAGTGATCAATTGACAAAGGAAAATAAAAAAATCATCATCCAAGGCTTCAAAGAATTCCTTGACCTTTTGAATAAAACTATATATTTTTGTAATATTCTAAGATAAACTGGATGTCCTATGAAACGATTTCTTTCAATACTCGTAATCGTTATATTTACTTTTTCCTGTCAGGAAACCGAGGATAAATTTGAAGATACCATTTCTCCTGAAGCAGAGGCATTTTTGAATGAATTTCTTCAAGTTGTTGAAAATGATTTTTTTGATTCATATAGCTACAATTACACTTGGAAGAAATCCCAGATCGATCAGGCCCTACTGGATTTGACAAAAGGGGCCAGGAAAATCGAGGATACTTATATAGCATTGGATAAGGTGTTCGAGATGATTGGGGATGATAAAAGTTATGTGATCAACTCAAGAGGAGAAATTGTAGCAGGAGACAAAAATGCCTTTGATTGTATTCCAGGACAAAAACAAACACCCGCCTTACCCAGTAGTATAGCCTATTTGGATATTCCAACTTCTCAAATTAGTCCCGAAGATTTAGCTTTTGCCATTCAGGATAAGATAAGGGGGAGAGAATTGGAGGCAACAGATGCTTGGATTATAGACCTCAGAAGCTTGACAGGTGGACATTTTGAAGCAATGCTGGCTGGATTAGGACCCATTTTGGGAGATGGGGTTTTGGGTGCATTTTTTTATAGAGATGACAAAAAAGAAGAATGGGAATATAAAAATGGGGCATCCTATGTGGGAGGAGTTCAAAGAGTAGCCGTCTCAAACTCAATGGAAGTTTTGTCCCCTTTACCAAAAGTTGCAGTCTTGATAGACGGGTCAACTTGTCGGGAAGGTGAGCAAATATTTGCAGCAATACTTAAAAGGCCAAATACCCAAAGCTTTGGAAATGCTACAGCAGGAAGGGCTTTTCTGGAAGGTGAAAAGAACCTGCCAGATGGACATAAACTTTATTTTGTTGAAGCGATGCTGATGGATAGAGAAAGCAATCTGACCATTTTTCCAAATTTGCACCCTGATGGCAATTCTTCTGTTACTGTAAATTTTGATGATGTATTTGAATGGCTGGGAATTGAAGATTGATTAATTTTATTCTTCATTCCCAAATAACCCATGTCCGCAAATTTCAAAGATTTTCTAAAACAACCTTACCCCTATTATTTCAAGGGGAAAAACCTTTGGATCTTAGCTGCGGTGATATTCGGGATGAGCATGGCCTTCAATTATTTTTTTGAACCTTTTGTAGTTTACAGGCCTGAACATAAGGTCAGTTATTTTTGGATTTCCATGATACATTCTTTGAATGCCTTTCTTTGTGTATTGCTCATTATTGGTTTGAACAACTTGCGTGTAAATGAAGACAGGTGGACAGTAGGAAACGAAATTGCCTTGATTTCAGGTGTTTTGTTATTAATTGGAGTCAGTCAGTTTCTTGTTAGGGACCTAATCTATAATAACCCTGATAATTGGTCTATGCGATACTTTTTGGAGGAAGTCAGAAATACATTTATGGTTGGGGTTCTTTTTGCTGTTATTTTGGTTCCCATGAATTACCTGAGATTGATGAAGGCACATCTGAAAACCGCTAAATCTCTCAACAGTCAGCAACAGTCTGATTTTTCACTCGAAAGGGAAAAACTACTGCCTATTGTTACACAGCAAAAAAGTGATGACTTTGACCTCAACCCTGAAGAGTTTTTATTTGCCAAATCAGAAGGGAATTACTTGGAAATATATTTTGAGAAAGGTGACAAGGCAAAAAAAGTCTTAAAAAGAATGACACTGAAAGAACTTGAAAGCCAATTGCAATCCTTTCCCCATTTTTTCAAAACCCACAGGTCTTTTTTGGTCAATCTCCAAAAAGTTGCACAGGTAAAAGGCAATGCCCAAGGCTATCAACTGGAAATAAAAAGTCATTCTGATTCACTCCCTGTATCAAGAGGGATGATTGATGACTTTGAAAGAAAGTACAAAGTCTCATAATCTTGCATTTCATCCCAAATCCTTGACATTGATCACAAGGCCCTTTTTTCAATCTTTTCAATATCTACTTTTGGAAAAAAAATCAAAAATTATGCGCAGACATGACTTAGACTGGCTAAGAGTAATCGTTTTTGGATTGCTGATATTTTACCATGTCGGGATGTTTTTTGTCCCTTGGGGATTCCATATCAAAAATGACATCATTTATCCCGAAATCAGATTGCCCATGTTATTTGTGAATCAATGGCGTTTGCCTATCCTTTTTGTGATTTCAGGAATGGGAACTTATTACGCCCTTTCGAAAAGAAGCGGTGGACAATTTGCCAAAGAAAGGATTCAAAGACTGTTGCTGCCTTTGGTGGTTGGTATTCTTTTGATTGTCCCCCCACAGGTTTATTTTGAGCGTTTGGATAAAGGGCAATTCTCGGGAGGGTATTTTGAATTTTGGCCCTCCCAGGCATTTATCGGAGTATATCCTGAAGGTAATTTTTCTTGGCACCACCTTTGGTTTTTACCCTATTTGTTGCTCTTTTCTCTGGTGTTGATTCCGGCTTTCCTTTACCTCAGAAATCATCCTCAAAGCTGGTTGTTGAAAAAAATGACTGTATTAGCTTCCCGACCTTTTGGTCTGTTTTGGCTGATCATTCCGCTTTTTATTTGGGAATCTTTATTAGAGCCGTTTTTTCCCTCCACTCATGCCCTTTGGGGAGATTGGTTCAACGTGGTGAATTATATCACCTTGTTCTTTTTTGGCTTTTTGCTGATTTCAGTCAAAGAAGTATTCTGGAAAACTGTTCTGGAAAACAGAAGGAAATACCTCTATTGTGGCTTGGTCGGTTTCACCCTAATGGTAGGACTGAGGCAGATTTATGAAGATTCTACTTTGATCCATTTCATTGAGGCGCTTTTCAAAGTATTCAACCTTTGGGCCTGGATATTGGCTTTGTTCGGTTATGCTGCTGCTTATCTTAATCGGCCAAGCAATGCACTTACCTATGCCAATGAATCTGTCTATCCTTTTTATATTCTACATCAGACCATCACCATTACCTTAGGTTATTATCTGATGCATGTGGGTTGGGGATTTTGGCCAAAGTTCTTGATCATGTCAGCCGGAACCTTTGGTTTTTCCTGGTTGATCTATGAGTTTGCTATTAGAAGATGGAAGTTGATAAGACCTTTATTCGGGCTAAAAGTGAGAAATCCTACAAGAATTGATAAGAGAATTCATGCCTAATTTCTTCTGCTTTTTTCAAAATGGCTTTGACAAATTGGGATAATTTTAAATGTATTCATTAGTTTGCATGACAATTGCAAATTCCATATTATCATGCATATTTCCAGACATTTTCTAGTGTTGATCTCTTTTTTCTTTTTGATCATTTATTCCTGTAGTGCTGAACCTATCACTCCTCCCATCCCACCTATTCAGAACCCATATTCATTAGGAAGGGTGGGAAATGCCGAAGATACCCAAAAAGAAACAGAAATGGGTCTTGTCCTGATGGGAGGAAGCACAGATGTGGATGCTGCTATGGGTTGGATGATAGAGCGGTCGGGAGGAGGTGATTTTGTGATCATCAGGGTAAGTGGCGGAGATGGATACAATGATTACCTGTATAATATGGGCGGACTGAATTCCGTGGAAACCTTGCGGATCAATACCGCTGAGGCCTCCAATGACGAGAAGGTATTTGAGACATTGATGAACGCTGAGGCTTTGTTTATTGCGGGTGGTGATCAATCCCAATATTTGAGATTATGGGAAGGGTCAAAGGTTGAGGAAGCAATTCAGTACCTGATTCATGAAAAGAAAATCCCTATAGGCGGGACCAGTGCAGGTTGTGCCATCATGGGTGAGTTTGTTTATACGGGGGAGAATGGTTCAGTTGTCAGTCAAGAAGCACTGCAGAATCCATTTGATGAAAGATTGACCGTACGCAGGTCAAGTCTCATCAATCATCCTTTTTTGCAAAATACGATTACTGACCAGCACTTTTCACAAAGAAACAGAGAGGGAAGGCTTGTTGGTTTTTTGGCCAGGTTAAAAAACCTTTCTGACAATCAGCCTCTCCGGGCAATTGCCGTAGATGAAAAGACTGCGGTCGTGATTGACAAAAATGGCCAAGCAAAAGTTTTTGGCCAGGCAAATGCTTTTTACCTGATGGAAACCAATGCGGATCAATTGCCGGAAATACTCCAAATCCAAACACCTTTGACCTGGAACCTTGACCAACAAGCCCTGAATTATAAAACCGTAAACGCTGATGAAAATCCATCTTTGGATCTCAAGACCTGGAATTGGGAATGGGACGGATTTTGGTATGTGGAAAAAGGAGACTTAAAAATAATTGCTGAAAGTGGGAATTGAAAAAACCGATGATTTAAACTATCTTGTTTAAATCAATCTGGTATAGTTGACAAATTTTCAAAATTCCCAGAGTGTTTTTTCAGGAAATAGATAATCAATATTGTCATGAAAGCACTAGCTGCACCTGCCGCACAGCAGAAGGCAAAAAACAATTCACCGACCAAAACTGATGGGACAGCTGGCGATTCTTTAACTTTTAAAGACAATAGGAAACAGACCGCAATTCAGCTCAGTATCATTCAAATGGCTTCTGAAAGTAAAGTTGCTTCTTTAGGATTTATAAATTCTAATTCAAAAAAAACAGATCAGAAAGCTAATCCTTCCAAAAAAACTAAAGCGATACCTTTTTCTTTTTCCAGCGCTTTAATTCAAAATAAAGAAAAGGAGCAAAAAATATCATCGGATAAAGTATTTCAGCTTCAAAAAAAACAAGTATTTGTGACAGGACTTTCCCATTTGGTGGAAAAAAAAGGGGAAACGATCTATGGGGGAAATGAAAAGTTAGAGGTTTTACAGGGACAAGAGCTTGAAATCAGTACTAATGCTTTAAAATCCAGAAGGGGTCCCAATCAGGAAGAGTACTCAGCCTTGGACAAAAAAGGCCCGCACCACTATGATTGGTTTAAAGTTTATACCGTAGATGGAAAGGATATTTCTGACCAAAATCTTTACGTCAGGGGAGATGTATTTAAATCTGCAACAGCAGAAAAAGGAAGTGATCGTTTAGGCAAAACCAAGTCTGTCGTCGAAGCAGTTACCAAGGTACCTGCAACTTTTATTGGAAATGAAGGTATAACAGGCCTCGCCGATGCGCTGAATGACAAAACAATCCATACCCGAACCAGTGGAGGACCCGGGGCAACTGTCGAAGGAAAACAACATGCAGCAAATATGGGCATTGTTGGGGATAGCATTACCGGCGTTACAGGTCTTCTTGCCATGGCACATGGATTTAAGTCCTTGGGAGATCCTGAAGCTACTGCAGCTGATATTTTTATCACCATAATCGATATCGAACAGGGAGCCATGAAAACTGGAGAAGCTGTTTCCAAATTGGTGCATACAGCATCTGGCAGTACTCTTGCTACGGATGCCAGTCATTTCGGATCCGCATTCGAAGGTTTTGGATCGGCTTTTGGGGGAATTAAAGAAGGATTTGAGGCTATGAGAGGTGTTGTAAACCTCATTAACAAACATCAGGATTACAGTACAGAGGAAAAAGTCCAAGCAAGTGCAGAAATTGCGCTTCATGCCATGGAATCGGCCAAAAGTATTGTGCTTTCAGTCAAAGCCTTTATTGAATTGGTGAATTCAACCGGCGCTTCCGGACACCTCATGGCGGCTGTTCCCGGACTTGATATTGCTATATCCGGGGGTAAAATGATTATGCAGGGTTATTACCTTGCCATTTCCAATAACAACAGGAGAGCCATGAATATTCAGCGAAATAAAATTGCTGAAGCATTGAAAATTGATAAAGAAGATTTGAAAGAGGCCTCGGAATTCTATCGATGTAAAGATGCGGAAATAGCCAATATAAGACAAGTTATTCTCCAGGACCAATCAAGGTTGAAAAATCATGAACT
The DNA here is from genome assembly GCF_900176595.1 of Aquiflexum balticum DSM 16537. GTDB lineage: Bacteria > Bacteroidota > Bacteroidia > Cytophagales > Cyclobacteriaceae > Aquiflexum > Aquiflexum balticum. The sequence continues at coordinate 290,775 of NZ_LT838813.1, read as the reverse complement.
TAATACCGGAAAAAGATTCTTTAAAGAAAAAAGGGAAGTATCATTTCTTAAAAACAGAATTTCGGATTTAAAAGCAAAAATCAAGGTTCTTGAGGCCGAAAATCATGCCAGTATCAGCCGTAGTCAGGTGGAGGATTTTACTTTGGCGACCGAGCTTAGAGATGCCAATAAAAAAAGGGTTGTCCGTCAGGGAATTCACCTTGCTACCGAAATGGCAAAAATTGCCGGATCTATTGCAACTCTAACAGGTATGGGAGCTGCGGGCGGAGCTGCCGTAAAAGGAGCTGCGGCGGCAGTTGACCTCGCTCTTCCCGCTACCAGAATGGCAAAACAGGCTGGGAGGGACAGGATGGCAAGGAAGATAGCCAAAGGAAAGGCAGTGCCAAAAAAAGGGGTTTTTGAATTTGATCCGACCAAATCGACTGCAGCTAAAGTTGAATTTAGATTACAGCAAGCTAAGTTTATTCTTAGGAAAATTGTAAACCTTGCTTATTTAGAGGAACCTAATCTGACCAATGAAGGAAATGTCATTTTGGGATATCTAAAAGCTGCAGGTGTAAATGAAAAAAAACTGATAAAGAATATGAGTGACCCCCAAAAGCAGATTAAAATATTGATTGAAGGCATAAACCAAAGAGAATTTATTTGATCGGGAAATGATTTTATTGAAGGAAATTCAAAACAACATAGAAGATTTGGGATATCAATGCGACTTTTATGATGCGTCTGATGAACTCCCAATACCCATGCTAATCATTGATATCAGTGAGGATGACTATGATATTGAAGAGAAGGACAAACAGTATCTAACTGTAAGTATAATGCCTGAGGGGGAGGATTTGGATGGATCGGAATTCATTCAGTTTTATTACACAAACCCAAATTTAATCGATACGAATGATCTTGAAGGCTTCAAAAGATCACTCTTCCGAAAAAACAGAAATCTTCCATTAGGGCACTATAATTTTAATGAAAGCGAATCGAGTATATATTTCAAATATGTATTGGTGGTACCTAAAAATAAATCCTTGGATATAGCCTTACTGAATGATGTACTTGATATGTGTGTTTATGCAGTAAAAAATTTATAAGTTTTATTTGATTTCTTCGTCTTCTTTTTTGGTTTCAGCGATATCTATTACATCTGATTTTTGGATCCAACCTTTGGCCAGTGCGTGCCTTGCAGCGTCCAATGTGTCAGTCACCAAGAGCATCTCCACACCGAGATTTTGCATTTTCAATTGGATTTCTTCCATGGCAGCATGTCTGGATGATTGGACATCACGGATGTAAATCATTTTTACCCTTCCGGGATAATCCTTGATCACCTGCAGGTAAATCTCAGGATCATGTTGCCCGGAATCCCCGATCAGGATAAAAGGGATATCTGTATAATATTCAAATATCTTTTCGACCTGAGCCAGCTTGTGGTCAAAATGACTGCCGGCAATCAATTGTTCCCTTGACAACCCAATATCCCGCAGCATCAATGGTCCTTTGGGAATATGATGCACCTCCAAAAACTCCATCAAGAAATCATACAGGTTCCATGGACTACTTGAAACATAAAACAAGGGATTGCTTTCTATATCATCTCTCCCTTTTTCCAAAGCTTTGTAAAAGGCAGAAACACCGGGAAAAGGAATTCTGGAATGGGCATTTCCCAAAAAAGTCGTCTTGATCATCTGCCATAATCTGGTGGCGCCTGTAGGAACAATGGTATCGTCTATGTCTGAAATTATCCCATATTCCAAGTGTTCAGAGGGCAAGAATACCCTGTTCATGGCCTTAACTTCACCCTGCTTGGGAATGACCTTATCCAACAATTCAAGATGCACTTCCTGCCATTGATTGCTGAAATGGCAATCAGCTGGAACAGGAATTCTGAATTCAACGTAACCTTCCTCATCACTTAAAGCGATTGCCTCATTTCCAAAAAATGTGGCCTTCACCCTGATATTTGGGATTTCCCATGTCATAAAACGTTTATACATCTTCCGAAAATTCCTCCATCGTCCGTCTTTTGCATCGGATGTGCCGATTTTTCTATCCCTTAGGATTCTTGCCACAAAATATATTTCCTTTTCACTCCCAAAACCTTTGAAAGGTATAATCATGATAGACTTGATCAGCCCAAGTTTGATTCCCGATTTGAGTTTAAAGGAAGAATAAGCCCGCTTGATCCTATATAAAAAAGGTAGCAGAAGGGATTGTCGTCTTTTCAAATTCTTTGGTATTTAAAAAACAGGAATGATTTAAATAGCTAAAATCCTGTTGGGATTCTATTCTTTTTTGCGATATTAATAACGTTTTGTTTTAAGAAGATCTTTGTGGATTGAATTTTCAAATATAAATGATCTCAAAATAGAATATAGCTATAAATGATCTGAATAAAATATCGGCAATAGGCAAATATTTTAAACTTAAATCAACATTGAACCCAAACAGACCCCATCATGAATGCTAGAAGAGATTTTCTCAAAAAAGCCGGATTTGCAACAGCAGCTTTAGGAATAGGTATTCCCCAAATCAGTTTCTCCATGAAAAATCAAGACCCCTTGTTCAAAATTTCTCTTGCAGAATGGTCCGTCAACCGTTTGCTGTTTTCAGGACAGATGGATCATCTTGATTTTCCATTGTTGAGCAAAAAGCATGGCATCCTTGCAGTGGAATATGTCAATCAGTTTTTTATGGACAAGGCAAAGGACAAGAACTATCTCAGTGAAATGAATACCCGATGTAAGAATGAGGGTATTTCGCAGGTATTGATTATGGTGGACCGGGAAGGGACTTTGGGTGCCAAGGCTGCAACTGATAGGCAACAGACTGTTGAAAATCATAAAAAATGGGTGGAAGCAGCCAAATTTCTAGGTTGTCATTCTATCAGGATCAATGCCTATACCGAAATTCCGTGGTCATCTGATCCTCAGATGGCCTCCGAAGCGATGAAGCTGTGTGCAGATGGTATGCGATCTCTCTGTGAATTTGCAGATGATTTTGATATTGACATCATCATTGAAAACCATGGTGGGTTTTCCAGTGATGCCAAATGGCTGGTTGGGATGTTAAAACAGACCGGACACGAAAGAGCAGGCAGTCTGCCGGATTTCGGCAACTTTAGAATTTTCAAAGATGAGAACAAACACATCACTTATGATTCTTACTTGGGTGTAGATGAATTGATGCCCTTGGCCAAAGGAGTTAGTCTCAAGCCAACAGTCTTTGATGACAAAGGCAACCAATTTCCTTTGGACTATGAACGGATGATGAAAATTGTCCTTTCCCATGGCTATCACGGCTATGTGGGAATCGAGCATGGAGAAAAAGACCGGGAATGGGAGAGTATTGTGGAGATAAGGGATAAATTGGTGGAGGTGAGAGATGCGATGAAAGAGTGAGGAAGTTGTCTCGCTCTTATCTAACATACTTTCAATCTATTTATTAAAGTATCTGGTTAATAAAAATAGAGTGATTTTATTCTTAGCTTAAAAAAATCAATTAGGTATTAATTTAAATTTTATTCATAATGACCATATGCGGATAGGACTTCGACTGTGGAATTTTCATAATCAATAGAATACACCAGACGATGTTTTCTATCAATTCTACGTGACCACTTTCCTGAAAATTGGTATTTAAGTTTTTCAGGTTTTCCAGTTCCTATTTCAGGATGTTCTTCAAGCTCGTCAAGCAATTTGTTAATTTTAGTCAGTAGGGTTTTATCTCCTGATTTTTTGTGTCTTTCTAAATCCTTGATTGCTTCAAGAGTGAATTCCACCCCAAAGCTCATAATCCAAGCAACTTTTCACGTTCTTCTCGTGTCAATTTAACCACCCTTCCAGCCTTACTATCCTCAATGCCTCTTTTTATTCCCTTCAACACTCCGGGATTTTCAAAATATGGATCATTGCTGGGGGAAGGATTTGGTGCCTTAGTTAAATCTTCTTTCTCAGTAAACTTAACATTAAAGGCTTCGGCCAATTTCTTAAATGCTTCAATTATTTCTTTATTATCGGTCTGAATTTCAATAGATTTCATACTGTAAATATACAATTAATTTTAAAGGATTTTAAAAATGGATTAGCTTGAAATTAGACCTATATTCAATTTAGGACTATCTGTAAAACATCTTTTCTTGAAATTCAGGCACTTCCTTGTAAGTTTCAGCTTTCCCAATCTTCCAATTTTTCATTTTTTCAATCTTCTAATCCGCCACGGCGGACAAGTTCTTTTTATCCCCTACCTTTGTCCCATGGACAGTACTTCAAAAAAAGACATCAGAAAGTTTACACTCGAACAGTTGGAGGATTTTTTTATTTCCCAAGGAGATAAGAAATTCCGGGCCAAGCAGGTGTATGAATGGCTGTGGAACAAGTCCCTCAAAAACTTTGATGACATGAGCAATATCTCGAAAGAAACCAGGGAAATGCTCAAAGCCAATTTCACCATCAATCATATACTAGTGGACCTGATGCAGCACTCTACCGATGGTACCATCAAAAATGCCGTAAAGCTTTATGATGACAAAATCGTGGAATCTGTCCTGATTCCCACCACCAAAAGAATCACCGCCTGTGTTTCCTCTCAGGTTGGTTGCAGTCTGGACTGTAATTTTTGTGCCACAGCCAGGCTTAAGCGCATGCGAAACCTCAACCCCGATGAAATTTACGATCAGGTAGTGGCCATCAAAGAAGAAGCAGAAACCTATTTTAAACGCCCCTTGACCAATATAGTCTTTATGGGCATGGGCGAACCATTGCTCAATTATGCCAACGTCATCGAAGCTATCGACAAAATCACTTCACCCGAAGGTCTGGGGATGGCAGCGAGAAGGATTACACTTTCTACAGTCGGGATCCCAAAAATGATCAAAAAAATGGCTGATGATGAGGTGAAGTTCAACCTTGCCGTTTCCCTTCACTCAGCCATCAATGAAACCCGAAGCAGGTTGATGCCCATCAATGATGTCAATCCCTTGGAAGACCTGGGAGAAGCCCTGAAGTACTGGTACCAAAAAACCAAACGAAAAGTCACCTATGAATATGTAATCTGGGAAAGCATCAACGACAACGAGGAACACGCTAGGGCTTTAGCCAAATTCTGCAAAATCATTCCTTCCAAAGTCAATATCATCCAGTACAACCCGATCGATGAAGGTGAATTCCGTCAGGCATCCAAGGAGGCCGTGGAAATGTATGTAAGGATATTGGAACAAAACGGCATCATCGCCAAAGTCAGAAAATCACGTGGTCAGGACATCGATGCTGCCTGTGGTCAATTGGCTAATAAGAATGAGGTGGCTCAGTTGGGGTAGGATTATTGCCCGCAAAGACACAAAGACGCAAAGTGACTCAATTTATAATTCTATGAAAAAATCACTCTTTTTAATATTGATTTTAGCATCAATTCAACTTGCCAATGCCCAAGAACAAGGCGATGTACGTCTCCAATTGGGAGCAGACTACAGGTTTCAGATCAAAAATATCGGGGCAAATGCAGGTGTTGAATATTTCTTTATAGATAAGTTTTCTATTGCTCCGAATTTTACCTATTGGTTTCCAAATATTGGAAGAGAGACCAATTTGAATGTGGATTTGCGTTATTATCTTACAGAAGGGATAGCCCAGATTTATTTACTTGGGGGTTACAATAATTTTTGGATCAATACCCAGCCAGGACTTCCGGGAACCTTGGTTTCAAGAGCAGGCGGTAATTTTGGAGTCGGATCTTATTTCGACCTGATCGGTAACCTTGGGATGAATACGGAATTTAAGGTACAAAGTCAGAATACCAGACAGACTGTACTAAGGGTTGCATTGGTTTGGAGGTTGTAATAAAAAATCACTTTTTACTAAACTCAAAAAGTTTTCTTTTTTCTTCTTTGCTGAGGGCATCATATCCTTTTTCAGCGATTTTGTCCAATATCAGATCTATTTCCTCTTGAGTAGCAACTTCAACTTTTCCGGATGTACTCTTCACAGATTTAGATGGAGTCGGGTCAGGTGTTGTGGTATAAGATTTCTTTTTTCTATAAGTTACTTTTACAGAAGGCTTTTTCTCAAAGATATTGACAAAGAAGTTTCCAATTGCCTGTATCCAAGCGCCTAAATCCCTTCCTTTCTGAAGTTGATAGACATAAAGAAATCCTAAAGCTGCTCCGCCCAAATGGGCCAACTCTCCGCCGGCATTCTCACCTGCTGAGTTGACAAAAGCAATCAGCACATAAAAAATAGCGATATACTTGATCTTGACAGGACCGAGAAGAAGCAAGAAAAAGGTGGTATTGGGAGAGAGGGTTGCGGCAGCGACCACTACAGCATATACCCCTGCACTTGCCCCCAACATTCTGGAAGAGCTAAGGACATCACTGAAATAAGGAGAAATATTATACATCACTACATAAAGCAGGGCTCCTGCCAATCCTCCTAGAATATAAATATTTGCCAGCTTTCTACTTCCGAGATATTCATGGAGTAACAGACCAAACCAATACAGGAAAAGCATATTGAAAAGAATATGGAACAATCCCTCATGAAAAAACATATAAGTCAATATAGACCATGGCTGTACCAATATCTGGCTAATATCTGCGGGCATCATCAAAACAGATCGAAAAGCCTGGTATAGTGACCCCGCCCCCGAAAATGTAAAAATCACCCTAACAACAAGCATGGCAAAAAACACCAGAATGTTGATCGCTATGATCTTGTACAAGCTGTTGTTGTTTTGCTTGAAAGCATTTCTAAGGTTTAATAAGAATCCTCCGTACATAATCAATCAATAAAAGTTTTTTCTGCTTTTTTTCCAATAATACACGAGACCTGCACCTATTACCAAACCGCTTAAGTGGGCAAAATGTGCCACATTGTCCCCCGGGTTATTGTTTAAAATCGCATACAAGGTATAAAGACCGTAAAATAAGACCAAATATTTGGCTTTCACAGGCATAGGAGGAAATAATAAAAACAGTTGGGTATTGGGAAACAGCATTCCAAAAGCTATCAGGACTCCGAACAAAGCACCTGAAGCACCTACCATTGGAATATTCACCTGAATATCTCTGATGCCATTTAAATTTTCTTTTGCCCGCTGAATCAACCCACTGTCTGAAGGATTCCTACTGTAAGCATCAATAAAGTCATAAACCCCTGATTTGAAAAAGTGTTTGTTGTCCTTTACAAAATCACTGAAGAGTTCCGGACTGGGATTTTCATAGAATGCACTTATTTTATTGTCAAGTTGGTGCATTTTGAAAGAAGTATATCCCGAATACAATAACCCGGAACCCACCCCGCAGACCATCCAAAGTATCAGGATCTTTTTTGGCCCAAGGAATTCTTCCAATAAAGGCCCAAAAATAAAAAGTCCGAACATATTGCTGAACAAATGCCAGAAATCAGCATGCATGAACATGTAGGTCAGAAACTGGAAAGGCAGAAACCTACTGCTGTTCACATAGTACAGCGCGAATATTGACTTCAACTGAGGCATCAGGAAGGCAGTGATCACATAAACGCCTACTGTGATGAGCAAAAGATTTTTAACTACAGGTGTTAGATTTCTGAACATATTTTATTTAGTAAAAAAGCTGTGTATTTTAGGTAAATCCAGTTTGATGAAGGTTTTGTTCCCTGAAAGTCCATAATTCGGATTTTGACAGGCAAAAAGCTGCCCGACGATCGTTTCCATTTCAGAAGCAGCCAACACATTTCCTTTCTTGATGGAAGATCTTCTGGCCAAGGAACGTGCCAGATTTTCCCTGTTATCCAAAGAAAGTTCGGATTTGAAATGTTTGAACTGATCTATCAGTCCTTCAAATAGCCTTTTTTCATTGGTCACATAGATATCAGCGGGAACACCTTGTATCAATATGGTGCTTTTTCCAAACTCTTCAATGACAAACCCCAAACTTTTGAGTTCGTCCATTATATCCATTACCAGTGCAAAATCCGCCTGTCCCAGTTGAATATGCTGTGGGAAGAGACATTGCTGGGAAGCGCCTGCAGCTTTTGTCAGTTGTTTTGAATATTTCTCGTAAAGAATTCTTTCATGTGCGGCCTGCTGGTCGATAATCAGCAATCCTGAGGACATCTGCGCAACAATATAATTGTTTTCCACCTGGAATGTTGCCCCTGATTTTCTGCCTTCATTCAACTTGGACACGTCCTCATTTGCCTTAGAAGGGAAAGTGAGAACTTCATCTTGATCCTCTATCTCATGGGATTTGGTTTCTTGCGTGACGTTCAGGTTTTCCCCACTTTCGAAAAGTTTTTCCCATCCCGAAACGGACTGTTTTTTGAATGCCGGACTTTGAAAAGTCTTGTATTGGTTGTCCGGGCCGATGGTATCAGGTTTAAACGCATTTTCCAGACTCACTTTTTCGGATTGGACTTTGTCCTTTTCCCATGTTTCGTTGAAATTGACATCGAGACCAAAATTCAAAGTGGGGACCACATTGTGAGCACCAAGCGCCTGCTTGATGGCGGACCTTACTACTCCATAGACTGTCCTTTCATCATCAAACTTGATCTCGGTTTTGGTAGGATGTACATTGATGTCAATATGGCTGGGTTCAATATCCAAGAAAAGCACATAAAAAGGGTGCATATCAGAAGCTATCAACCCTTCATAGGAATTGACAACAGCATGGTGGAGGTAGTTGTTTTTAATGTATCTGTTATTGACAAAAAAGAATTGGTCCCCACGCGATTTTTTGGCAGATTCAGGTTTTCCGATATAACCCCTGATATTTAGGTGGGGAGTTTCCTCAACGCAAGTAACCAAATGATTTTGGTATGATTTCCCAAAAATACCTACAATTCTTTGGCTGAGTTTTCCTGGAGGAAGATTAAAAAGTTCCATGTCATGCTGCATAAATCTGAACCCGATTTCAGGATAAGAAAGTGCAACCCGCTGAAATTCTTCCACGAGGTGTTTCATTTCTACTGAATTTGATTTCAGAAAATTTCTTCTTGCAGGGACATTGAAAAACAGGTTTTTTACAGATATGGAAGTGCCATTTTGTGTAGCAATGGGTTCTTGTTTTTTTACCTCCGAACCTTCAATCTGAAGCATTGTTCCCAGTTCCTCACCTTGTCGTCTGGTTTTCATTTCTACCTGGGAAACAGCTGCAATAGAAGCCAGTGCTTCGCCACGGAAGCCAAATGTCCGAATGGCAAACAGATCTTCTGAAGTTCTGATTTTGGAAGTGGCATGCCTTTCAAAGCTCATCCGTGCATCAGTCATAGACATGCCTTTACCATTGTCTATGACTTGAATAAGATTTTTTCCAGCTTCTTTTACCAGTACATTGACCATGCTTGCACCGGCATCCACCGCATTTTCCATCAATTCTTTCAACGCCGAAGCAGGCCTTTGTACTACTTCCCCCGCAGCGATCTGATTGGCAATGGCATCAGGAAGAAGTTGGATAATGTCATTCATCTGCGGCTTTTTCCTTTTAATCTGAAAAATAAATAAACCAATGCACCGCCCATAAAAATAAACAACATGGTATACAGAGCTTCAGGACCTATATAAACATATCCAAAGAAAGCCCCTAACAACACCATGAAAATCACCAATCTGATGATTCCAGTACTGCTTACCACGGAAGAAGATCTACCTTTAATTGGCCCGCCTTGGGTAAATGCTCCCCGGATAGAGGACCCATAATCACGGTTCAAAACTTCACTATCTTCATTTTCCAATGGGATTTTCCCATCTGCTTGAAGCTCTCTTTTGATTTTTGCGGTCCGTTGTGCAATTTCTTCTTTTACCGGATCATAATATCTGGGCTGGATATCAAACCGCATGGGTTTGGCTGTTCTGAAAATTGAAGGGAATTTCATTTTGGGGTTTTATTCAAATGGATATGTACTGCACAATTCAAATTCTTTTCCCGAAAATCAAAAATTGATATCAGGCCTTGAATTTTACGTGTAAGTTTGTACAATTCAATGTATATTGATACAAAGTTATTTTAAAATTCAAGCAATAAAAATTAAACAGAGGCATGCGCGTAAAAGTTTGGAGTATTCTGGTTGCGGTTTTTATTTTTTTTCAGTCAGATGCTGTGATGGGTTTGGAAATTTCAGGCGAAAAAGACCTGGATATGGGAAAAGATCCATTTTTGTCTTTGGACGAAAACCTGCAGATGGCCTGGGTGGACAGTGTTTTTGAAAATCAAAGTTTTGAGGACCGCTTGGGGCAGCTATTTATGGTAGCGGCATATTCCAATAAAGATGAAAGGCATAAAAATGACCTTGCCCGCTTGATTACAGAGCACAATATCGGAGGCTTGATTTTTTTTCAAGGTGGTCCTGTAAGGCAGGCTAATCTGACCAATTATTTCCAGACCATAAGTAAAGTTCCGCTATTCATAGCCATGGATGCGGAGTGGGGTGTAAGCATGCGATTGGACTCGGTGATTACTTTTCCAAAAGCTATGACGTTGGGGGCTTTGCCTGATGATGATCTCATTTATGAAATGGGAAAGGAAATCGCCTTCCAGTTTAAGGAGTTGGGTATGCATATTAATTTTGCCCCTGTTGTAGATGTTAATTCCAATCCCAACAATCCTGTCATAGGTTATAGGGCTTTTGGGGAAGAAAAGAGGTTGGTGGCAAGAAAATCCGTCGCATATATGAAAGGTCTTCAGGACCATGGTGTGATTGCGAATGCAAAGCATTTTCCGGGTCATGGGGATACGGAGTCTGATTCCCATTATACTTTGCCGGTTATCCGGCATTCTGAGACCAGGATCAAGGATATTGATCTCTATCCCTACAGAGAGTTGATTGACAATGACCTGATGAGTGTGATGGTGGCTCATTTGCATATTCCAAGCCTGGACAGTGAAAGAAACAAGGCCACCTCACTTTCCAAATATGTAGTCAGCGATCTGCTCAAAAGGCAGATGAACTTCGATGGACTTGTGTTTACGGATGCCCTGAATATGAAAGGTGTCAGTGGATTTATAAAGCCTGGGGAAGTGGAGTTGGCAGCCCTTTTGGCCGGGAATGATGTTTTGGTTTTTTCCCAGGATGTGCCAAAAGCAAAATCTTTGATTCTTCAGGCCATTGCCGAAGGGAAAATATCTCAGGAAGAGGTAGATGAAAGAATAAGGAAAATTCTCAGAGCCAAATATTGGGCAGGGTTGGGCAGGGTAGAAAAAATTGAAACCAATAACCTGGTAAAAAGGCTCAATTCTCCATCGGCAGAGCTATTGACTGAAAAATTATATGCCAAAGCAATCACAGTAACTGCCAATAAAGATGATTTTCTTCCCATAAGACAATTGGACCTTAAGAAGCTGGCTTCCTTGACCATAGGAGGTAATGGTCAGGAATTTCAGAAAAAACTGGATAAATATGCAAAATTTGAACATTTCCAGATAGGAAAAGGGGCGGATGCCGGAAGTCTTGAAAACATCCAAAAAAAGCTCAAAGATTTTGATACGGTTATCATAGGAGTTATGGGAATTTCTAACAGTCCCTCTCGTAGTTTCGGGGTGACCATGACAGATTTTAATTTTCTCAAAAAATTGGGAGAAGAGAAAAACGTTGTTTTGGTGACTTTTGGCAATGCTTATGCATCCAAGTATGTACCCGAATTGCCTTATAATATTTTGGCTTATGAAAACAATACGTTTACTCAAAGAATTGTTCCTGAAGTTATTTTTGGGGCAAGGGATGCACATGGGATTTTGCCGGTTTCCCTTAACCTGAGCATTAGGGCAGGGGCAGGTGGTTATTTACCGGGAATGGGGAGACTTTCCTACAGTATTCCGGAAAGTCAGGGCATGGACAGTAAAATTTTGGCCCGGATAGATACTGTGATGGAAATCAGTATTAGAAAGAGAGCTTTTCCGGGAGGAGTCGTTTTAGTGGCAAAAAATGGGCAGATAGTTTTTGAAAAAGCCTATGGACACTATGATTATAGTAAATCCAAAGAAGTGACTACAGAAACGGTCTACGATTTGGCTTCGATCACAAAAGTGCTGGCCACTACTCAGGCAGTTATGTTTTTGGCAAGCCGTGGGGTGATTGATATGGATAAGCCTATTGGAAGATATATCCCCGAATTAAGAAATACGAACAAAGGGGATTTGATTTTGAAGGATATTCTGGCCCATGAGGCCGGTCTGGTAGCATTTATTCCGCATTATGCCAAAACCGTGGAAGCAGGTAATTGGAAAAGTGAATTTTATAGACCAAAGGCAGAACCAGGATATTCTTTACCAGTCTCCAACGATATGTTTGCTCTAAATTCATTGAGAGATAGTTTATGGATTTGGACGGTAAATTCAGATCTCAGAAAACCTGAACCGGGACGAAGGAAATACAGCTATGTCTATTCCGATCTTACCATGTATCTGATGCAGGCTTTGGTAGAGACAATGACCAACCAGCCCTTGGATGAATTTTTGGACCAAAACCTTTATGCACCCTTGGGCTTACATACTATGGCATTTAATCCGCTTAAAAAGTATTCCAAAGAATTGGTGGCTCCGACAGAAGATGATATTACATTCAGAAAACGGCTTATCCAAGGATATGTTCATGATCCCGGCGCTGCGATGTATGGCGGAGTCGCGGGACACGCCGGTTTATTCGGGAAAGCCAATGATTTGGCAGTGATGATGCAAATGATGCTCAACGGTGGGAAATATGCCGATGTGAATATATTTGATGAAGACACCGTAAATGAATTTACCAAAAGACAATCGACTCAAAGCAGAAGAGGTTGGGGTTGGGATAAACCTGAACCCGAAAAAGGGAAAGGTGGGAGCGCAGGGGTTTTGGCACCCAAAAGCACTTTTGGACATACAGGTTTTACAGGTACCTGTGTATGGGCAGATCCGGACAATGATTTGATCTTTGTTTTTCTCTCCAACAGGGTTCACCCTGATGCCAATAACAATACCTTGCTCAAAGATGCTGTAAGGCCCGAAATCCACGATATTATTTACCAAGCAATGAGAAGTAATGTACAACAAAAAGGATTTTGGAATTTAATGGAATAGAGAATGAACAAAATCAGGTCGAAGCTGTGTTTATTGTTTTGTTGATATATTTTAAATGGTGTATTCATGAAAATTGGGATTGTTTGTTACCCGACCTTTGGAGGAAGTGGTGTCGTTGCTACAGAGTTGGGTAAGGCCCTGGCTAAAGAAGGGCATCAGATTCATTTTATCACTTATAGTCAGCCGACCCGGCTTGACTTTTTCAATCAGAATCTTTTTTACCATGAAGTGGATATTAAAAGTTATCCCTTATTTGATCATGCCCCGTATGAATTGGCACTAGCCAGTAAAATGGTAAATGTTGTCATTTACGAAAACCTTGACCTCTTGCATGTTCACTATGCCATACCTCATGCCTCTGCGGCCTACATGGCAAAGCAGATTTTGAAGGAAAGAGGAATTTATATTCCTGTGGTGACCACCTTACATGGTACCGATATTACTTTGGTCGGAAAAGATCCGAGTTATGAACCTGTGGTAACATTCAGTATAAATCATTCCGATACCGTCACTGCTGTATCGGAAGACTTGAAGAAAGCCACTTTCGAACATTTTGATATCAAAAAGGAGATTGTTGTTATTCCCAATTTCATTGACCTTGAAAGGTTCAAAAAACAAAAGAAAGAGCATTTCAAATTGGCAATTTGTCCGCATGGAGAAAAACTTCTTGTACATACCTCCAATTTCAGAAAAGTAAAAAGGGTAGAGGACGTCATTAGGGTATTCTATGAAGTGAGGAAGCAGATTCCTGCCAAACTCCTTTTGGTCGGTGATGGACCGGAAAGAGATAAAATGGAACGGCTTTGCAGAGAATTGGGTACATGTGACGATATCAGGTTTCTTGGAAAGCTTGAGGCAGTAGAGGAGGTACTTTCAGTGGCGGATTTATTTTTGATGCCATCGGAAAAGGAAAGTTTTGGTCTTGCAGCATTGGAAGCAATGGCATGTGAGGTTCCGGTATTAAGTTCCAATGCCGGCGGGATTCCCGAATTGAATATTGATGGTGAGACGGGTTTCACCTGTGAAATCGGCGATGTGAAAGAAATGACAAAAAAGGCTTTGGAAATATTGGATGACAGAAATCTTCCCGGATTTAAAAAAAGAGCCCTGGAAAGGGCAAAAAAATTCGATATATCTAACATTTTGCCTTTGTACGAAAATGTTTATCATCAGACAATTGAAAAATCAAGACAGTTTGCAGTCTGATTATGATTTTTATCATTTTTTTAATTCATGATAAAAATCGCATAATTAGATCATAAGTTATAAATTTGCAGAGTTGAAGTTGAGGGTCCTAAAATTATTTTCAGTTTGGATTTGAAGACCAAAAAAAAGTTAAAAAAATGGCAACATTGAAAAAAATCGGAAGATTGGATAAGCCCGATAATTATGGTTCGGCAAAGATGTTTGATAACCCAATCCTTGAAAGATTTTCCAGAACCCATATAATGGTTCCGATTACGATGTTTTTTACTATTTCAAGTGTTTCACTTTTTTATGGTGTTACGACCACGGAGATCAAATTTGCTACGGGTTTACTGGTGCTTTTTATAGGGATCATTTCTTTTACATTTGTGGAATATATGATGCATAAATATTTCTTCCACATGGAAAGGGATACGCCTACCAAAGATAAACTGCAATACTCAGTCCACGGAGTTCACCATGACTATCCAAAAGATAAAGACAGACTGGCTATGCCGCCTTTTGTAAGCGCATTTTATTCTTTGGTGTTTTATTTGGTATTTAAGTTAATCATGGGTGCTTATGTTTTGTATTTTCTTCCGGGATTTTTGATAGGATACTCAGCCTACCTTGGGGTACATTATATAGTTCATGCGTATCAGCCACCAAAAAATTTCCTGAAGGTCCTTTGGGTCAACCATGCCATTCACCATTACAAAAATCCGGATGTTGCATTTGGGGTGAGTTCTCCATTATGGGATTATATTTTGGGGACTATGCCCAAAAATGAAAAATAATGAAAAAATCTCCCTTAAAGGAGATTTTTTCATTATTGGATAACAGTATTATCTTCAAACCTAGAACCAAATCCCATTTTGAATTCGGCGTAGCTTACTGAGTCTTGAATACTTAAGAAAAAATCAATAGGCAGATCCAGCCGGTAATATTTGATGGATTCCAACCTGTCCTCAATGATAAAATAGTTGTCTGAAATTTCATTCATTTTCCAAATTCTTTCCATTCCCGCATCATTGCTAATATAAAGCATATTCTCTTTGATCATGTAATCATAACCTATAGGGCCGATATTGTCATTGTTCAGTACAATAAGGGTATCATTGACATACAGTTCATAATAAGTGGAATCCTGCTCAAAAGCATACCAATTTCCCAGCAAAGGATTTTTTTCTTTTTGGCCGCAGGAAAGCAAAGAAACTGAAACAACTAACCCTAAGGCCCAAAAAACCGAATTTTTTTTAATATTAATCCCATAGCCTATCAAGACAAAATCCATATCTTATTAGTTATATATTTGTTGACCATTGAATTTACCAATTATTTAAAAATATATCATCCTTTTTATGACATCTGTTTCAATTATAGGGTTAGGTTGGCTTGGACTGCCACTTGCGATTTCACTCAAGGATAAAGGTTTTGAAGTGAAAGGAAGTACCACAAGTCAAGAAAAAACAAATGAATTGAATTCCAAAGGAATTTCAACCTTTATGCTGAAATTATTGCCGCACCCCGAAGGAAGAGCCTTTTTGAAATTATTTGAATCGGATATATTGTTTGTAAATATTCCTCCAAGAAGCAGAACAATGCCGGAAAGTTTTCATCCTGAACAGATCAAGTTCATCAAGTCCATGGCCGTACAGGCAGGGGTCAAAAAAATAATTTATATCAGTTCTACTTCCGTTTATCCTGACTTAAATAGGGAATTGGATGAAGGTTTTTTATTGAATAAAGAAAATACAGGTAATACTTCTCTTTTTCAGGCTGAAAACATCCTTCTTCATGACAGGAACTATGATTTGACCATTATTAGGTTTGGGGGGCTACTAGGTGTGGATAGAATTCCGGGTAAATATTTTTCAGGTAAATCAAATGTAGTTGGGGACAGTCCAGTCAATTATATCCACAGGGATGACGCTGTGGGCATATCATCTTGGGTAATAGAAAATAATCTTTGGAATGAAATTTTCAATGGAGTAGCGCCAAATCATCCCAATCGGAAACTGGTTTACGAAAAAAATGCTATTGATCTCGGATTTCCGCCTCCTACAGATTATGCACCGGTTGGCAAAAGTCAGTGGAAGCAGATTTCTTCCCAAAAAATCCAGTCAACAGGTTACCAGTTTCAGATTCCGGACCCACTTGATTTTTGGTATTTATAATTGTCTTGAAAAAGTAATACCCAGCAAATCTGCCGGGTATTCCAATTGCATATGATTTTACTTGTCAATTACCTTTGGGGAATCAGCTTGACCAATAAGCCAGTAGCTTCTGTCATTGCATAGATATAGCCATCAGGACTTTCAGACACTTGTCTGACCCGTCCAATATCCTTCAAAAGAGTTTCTTCACCAACTTTAGTCGTGCCATCAAGTTCTACCCTTGCAATTTGCTGTCCAGCCAAGCCTGCTACCAGTAAATTACCTTTCCATTCAGGATATTTGTCAGAAGTTACCAGTGTCATTCCACAGGTAGCTATGGATGGTACCCAATAAGTGACAGGCTGTTCCATTCCTTCTTTTTCGGTCAATTCTGTCAGAATTGTCCCGTCATAGTTGATTCCGTAGGAAATCACCGGCCAGCCATAATTTTTTCCTTTTTCGATCAAGTTAAGCTCATCACCACCTTTTGGGCCATGTTCTACTGCCCAGATTCTGTCATTTGCTTTGTCATAAATCATACCCTGTGGATTTCTGTTGCCATATGTCCAAATAGAAGGAGAGGCTCCAGCAGTATTTACAAATGGGTTATCGGTTGGAATACGTCCATCATCGTGGATTCTATGGATTTTTCCATGATCATTGTCCAATTCCTGGGCGTTTTGGGGTCTTGAACCTTTGTCTCCGTTTGAGAAAAAGAGATAGTTGTCTTTATCGAAGACTATTCTGGAACCAAAGTGCCTTCCGCCTTTCCATTCAGGATTGCACACAAAGATTTCTTCCAAATTTTCCAGCGCATTGCCATTTAGTTTTGCTCTTGAAATAACCAAAACTTCACCTTCTCCTTTAGGTCTTGAATAAGACATATAGATCCAGCCATTATTTTTATAATCCGGGTGGATGGTGATATCCAATAAACCAGCTTGGTTTACTTCGGAAACAGCCGGTACACCAGTTAGTTTTTCACCCGTGAATTTATCATCCTTGAAAACCAGGATTTCACCTTTTCTCTCCGTGACGAGCATTCTGCCGTCCGGTAACCACGTCATTCCCCAAGGACTTTCAAAATCCGTGAATAAAGTATCGATTCTTATTGTTAATTTTTCGGTATCTATGGCAAATGGAGATGGCTCTGATTCAGTTTCGGATACTTCTTTTCCAGTACAAGAAGCGAAAAGAAATAATCCACCTGCCAGAAAAAAAGAGAGATATTTTAATTTTTTCATATTGTTTGAATCGTTTAAGGTGCAAAATTAAGCAATTTCTTATTGAATTGCTTTTATCATTTTATAAGCGGCTTATTGTTGTCATTTCTATTTTTTTAGAGAGGTATTTAACCAATTCTTTCAATATAATTAACCGGCTGCTGCTATCACCTTATTCCAAACACGGAATATGTTTTTATAACAAATTTTCTCGATATCCTCTTTGGAGTAACCTCTTTTGAGTAATTCCGCAATCAGGTTAGGGTACATGGAAACATCCTTCAATCCTGTTGGAAGGCTATCTCCCACGCCATCAAAATCAGATCCTAAGCCAATATGGTCAATACCTACCAGCGCTTTGACATGGTCAATATGATCTGCAACTTTGGATACATTGGGGAATGGATTGTTTTCAGCAGTGTATTTTTGAATATACGCTTGGGCTGCTGAATCCGATCTGCTCAATCCGTTATCTGCCAGCCAATTTACCAGGTATTCCCTTACCTCTCTAGAACGCTCATTGTAGTCACCATCTATAAAACTCCCGCCGAAGTTGATCATGATCACCCCTCCATTTTTACCTAACGCTTTGATCATATCATCATCCATATTTCTTTCAAAACCAGGAGTAAAAGCTCTGGCAGAGGAATGAGAAGCAATAACAGGAACGTCAGTTGTTTTCATCACATCATAGAAGGTGTTATCAGACACGTGGGAAATATCTACCATGATTCCGGTCTTGTTCATTTCTTTGACCACCTGCACGCCATATTCGCTTAAGCCCCCGTGAGTTCGTGTGGTATCATAGGATGAATCTCCGATCAGGTTGTCTTTGCCATGGGTAAGTGTGATGTACCTGATGCCTCTATCATAAAAGTATTTGACATTATTGATATCATCCTCCAAGGCAGCACCGTTTTCCATTCCCATTGGAAATGAGATCTTGCCTGCTTCGGTATTTCTTTTGATATCATCAGGAGAGGTCGCTATGGCAAATTTATCAGGCCATGTATCGCACAATCTTTCTGTCATCAAAATAAGTGAGTCAGCCAACGCTTTGGCCCCACCCCTTTCCTGATAGATGGCAGGAATGTATATAGACATAAAAGGGGCGTCCAGACCACCTTCCTTTGATCTTGGGAAGTCGAAATTACCCCCGTCCGTTCTGACTGATACATCCAATATTTCCCTTTGAAGGGTAAACCCACCCACTTTCATTCTGTAAGGCAAGTCTACATGACCGTCTACCATAATGGTGTTTTGGGCTATTTCTTTGGCTATGGTCAATCTTTCTTCATCGGTCAGCAAAGTGTAATCTGTGATTTCAGATTTTTCATTGCAGGCCATGAGGATAACAGTCGCAATAAGTACATAGAATGTTCTTTTCATGTTGTTGATGGTTTAAGCTTGAATTTAAACTTTCTTCTGAAGTATAATCTTTTAAGATATACAGACGGTCAGATCTTTGGGTGAAAAAACAGTTTTTGTCCGTTTATGTAATAAGAGGTACCCCTGAAAATATCATTTTGAATTTTGTATTATCTTCAATTTCCACTAAAATATATTGTCATGAGATATTTTCCGATTTTCATTTATCTGATATTGATTTCCTGTCAGTCCAACCCGATTCCTGATGTCAACATCACAGTTTCAGAGGAATTGTCCAAAGATCTCAAAGATGGACGTTTACTTTTGCTTTTTCACCATAATGATAAGACGGAACCAAGGTTTGCAGTGAGTGATGACATCAGTTCTGCCCAAGTTATAGGAATGGATTTTGAGGATTATCAATCAGGTCAATCACTTAGTCTTGATCTGAATGAATTTGGCTATCCAATTGAAAACTATCAGAATATACCGGAAGGGGAATATTGGGTACAGGCTTACATCGTCAAATATGAAACCTTCAACAGGTCTGACGGTCATACCATCAAAATGCCTATGGACCAGTGGGAGGGAAGGCAATGGAACAGGACACCGGGCAATATTTACAGCAAACCCCAAAAAATAAATTGGGATGGAAAGACAGGTCTCAATTTAACTATTGATCAGATCAATCCACCCGTGACTGAACCGGAGGACACAGAATTTATCAAGCACATCAAATTCAAAAGTGAAATGTTATCCGAATTCTGGGGAAGGGATATTTACCTTGGAGCGCATGTGTTGGTTCCCAGGGATTTTGACAAAAATCCAGATGAATATTATCCTTTGATGATTTTCCATGGGCATTTTCCTTCAGATTTTGGTGGATTCAGGACTACTCCACCTGATGAAGATTTGGAGGAAGATTACAGTGCGAGGTTTAATATTTATGGTTACAAAAAGATTGAGCAGCAGGAAGCTTATGATTTCTACAAAAAGTGGATTTCCCCGGATTTCCAGAAGTTTATAGTTATAGAAATACAACATGCCAATCCATTTTATGATGATAGTTATGCTGTAAATTCCCAGAACATCGGGCCCTATGGTGATGCGATAACTTATGAATTGATCCCACATATAGAAGAACAGTTCAGAGGTATTGGAGAGGGTTGGTCAAGGTTTGTATATGGTGGTTCAACAGGTGGTTGGGAGGCTTTGGCAGTTCAGGTTATGTACCCCAATGAATATAATGGTTGTTTTGCGGCCTGTCCGGACCCCATTGATTTCAGGGCTTACACCACGGTAAATATTTATGAGGAAGAAAATGCCTACTTTCTTAAAGGTCCATTCAGGACTACGGAACGTGTGGGCAAAAGGAATTACCTGGGCCATGTATCTGCGATGCTCAAAGATATGAACTATAAGGAACTGGCTTTGGGTGGGACAAAAAGCAGATCCGGTGACCAATGGGACATTTGGCAGGCAGTTTATTCTCCGGTTGGGGAGGATGGTTATCCCAAACCGATCTGGGACAAATACTCTGGCGAGATTGATCAAGAAGTGGCCAAACACTGGCAGGAAAATTTCGATCTGAGATACATCATGGAAAGAGATTGGTCCAAATTAGGTAAAGACCTGGAAGGAAAAATCCACATCTATTGTGGAGATATGGATAATTATTACCTCAACAATGCCGTTTATCTTACAGAAGATTTCCTTGAAAGTACAACGGATCCTTACTATGGAGGAGAGGTCCTTTATGGAGATCGGGCAGAACATTGCTGGAACGGCGACCCTGATCTTCCGAACTATATTACGAGATTAAGGTATAATACTATGTATCTTGACAAAATAGGGGAACGTTTAAATAAAACTGCTCCGTCAAACTTTGATAAGAAGTATTGGGTTTTGAAGAAATAGGTTCACCTTATGAGTAGAAACCCAATTTAGAAATCGGGTTTCTTTGCGTCTAATCCCGTAATTTGTCACTACCTTTATGCTCAAATGGCTTTGACTTTTGATTTCCAATTGCTTAAAATCCGCCAGTATCGAAGCAGTTGATAAAGTTATTTAAGCCGAAATTTCACTATCATGAATAAATCAGAACATATAGATTACGAATTGGAAAAGAATATGGAAGTCATCTCCCAGTTGGATGGCTTCGTCAATAATGCAGTGGATACCGTATTGGTTGACCCGGATGAATGTTGGCAACCATCAGATTTTCTACCTGACATGGGCGAACCGGATGCCTTTGATGAGGTAAAAAAACTTCAGGAAAGAGCAGCAGGAATTCCAGATACCATCATTACTTCTTTGATTGGAAATATGATTACCGAAGAGGCTTTGCCCAGTTATCAGACCTACTTCAATATGCTGGAAGGCATCAATGTAGAGGGTAGCCTTTTGAGTAATTCAGGTTGGGTCCGTTGGTCAAAGGCTTGGACGGCTGAGGAAAACCGACATGGAGACCTGCTCAATAAGTACTTATACTTATCTGGTAGGGCAGATATGAAAAAAGTTGAACAGACTATTCACAGATTAATCTACAATGGATTTGACCCAAAATCCGAAAAAGACCCGTATCAGGCAATGATTTATACGTCTTTTCAGGAAAGAGCTACAAAAATTTCCCATGTCAATACAGGAAAACTTGCTCATAAAGCAGGGGATGATGTATTGTCAAGGATTTGTAAGACAATTGCCGGTGATGAAGCCAGACATGAAAAAGCCTACAAAAGTTTCATGAGTGAAATTTTTGAAATTGATCCAAATGGAGCGATTATGGCCTTTGATAAAATGATGAGGAAGCAAATTGTGATGCCGGCAGTCCTAATGGGTAAAGGAAGTAGTAATCCTACTTTGTTTGACCAGTTTTCAGCCATTACTCAGAAAGTCGGAATTTATACCGGTTGGGATTATGCCAGGATTATCGATCATTTGGTAAAACTATGGGATATTGAAAACCTTACAGGACTCAATGATGTGGCTTCAAAAGCACAGGATTATCTATCCAATTTGGCAGACAGATATATGCGTTTAGCAGACAGGATGAAAGCTCCTGATGAACTCTCCCTAGCGTGGTTAAAGTAAAAAATTCAAAGCCTGAAGAAATTCAGGTTTTTTTTTGCCCTTGAAGGAACAAAATTTAATCTAATCACATTTAATGTATATACATAAAATAGCATGAGAACAATCAAAGAAATCCATAAAGCCAGTTATCATCCCATAGCGGATTTGATCACTTACAATCCTTTGCCTTCTCCAAAGTTAAGACAGATTGATCCTTTCATTTTTCTCAATCATCACGGACTCCAAACCTATCCCAAAAACAATAACGGTTTGCCATTTGGTCCACATCCCCATAGAGGAATGGAAACAGTTACATTCATTTTGGAGGGAGACATCATGCATAAAGATTCCGGAGGTCACGAATCAGTGATCGACGCAGGAGGGATTCAGTGGATGACTGCGGGGAGAGGTTTGATTCATGCAGAGGTTTCATCCAAAAAATTCAAAAAAGAAGGAGGGGATCTTGAAATCCTGCAGCTTTGGCTAAATCTTCCTGCCCGTCTTAAGATGACAGAACCGAGGTATTTTGGTTTGCAAAAGGATGAAATCACTCACTTCAATCTTGATGATGATAGGGTAAAAGTCCAATTGATCGCAGGAGAATGGGGGGAGAATATTGGTTCATTCGATAGCCTATGGCCAATTTTTCTAAGTACTATTTTTATGAATAAAGGCGGAAAGTTCTCGAAGGATATTCCAATGGGTGAAAATGTTTTTTTCTACGTTGTCCGAGGCAAAGTGAAGGTGATGGGAGAAGAAATTCCATTCAGAAATTTGATAGAATTCAATAATGATGGGGATTCTATTGCTGTGGAAGCCACAGAAGATGCTGTAATTATTCTCGGTCATGCCAAGCCTTTCAATGAACCTTTGGTAGCACAAGGCCCTTTTGTCATGAATACACAGGCAGAAATCAGGCAGGCATATCAGGATTATCAGTTTGGTAAATTCGGGTCTTGGCAGGATTAAAAATGAAAGTGGCCGTCTTTGCAGAGCAGCCACTTTTATGTTTAAAAATTCATAACATTTTAAAGCAGGTTATTTAGACCTGAAAAAGTTGCTTAATCACCCGTCATAAATGTAGTTAATAAAACCAGAAAAGAAAATACCTAGTTTTAGGTATTGTTCAATAACTATCTATAATGTCCTGAGAAATAAGCTTATATATTTCAGCAACCTGTTCATTATAATTCAAAAATTGATAATGTTCATCCAAAACACCGAAATCACCTCTGATTGCAGGTCCGGTCTGAGTTTTTTTTGCACCTAGTTCAAGGCTTTTACTGATAGTTTCAATAATCAAGGGTTTTAACATTTCAAAATCAAGCCCTTGCCGGGCCATGATTTCTTCAGATAATCTGAGCATATGATTGGAAAAATTACTGGCAAAAACAGCTGCTACATGCAGGGCTTTTCGGTCCTTGGATTTGATAACATATTGATGGGGAGAAAGACTTTTGGCTAATTTTTTGAGTTGTTGCAAGGTTGTCTGATCGTCTGATTCCAATAAAAACGGGACATCTGAAAAATCCAACCTTCTTTCTTTACTGAAAGTCTGTAAGGGATACAGGATGCCTGTGTAAGCAGCTGAACTATATCCCAAGATATCCAATCCCACTGATCCCGATGTATGCACCAAAATGCTTTCTTCGGGTAAAATAATTTCATCTGCCAGTTCAGAAATCGCATGATCACTTACAGAAATAATAAATATTCTTGCCTCAGAATCTGAAAAATCCAAATCGTCTTTGGCCTCTGCCACATAAAGTCTCTTTGTCAGGCTGCTTGCTTTTTCAATATCCCTTCCAAATACTTCGGTAATGGTATGTCCCGCATCCTCCAAGGCAGGCCCTAAATGCCAGGCGACATTACCGGTCCCCAATATTGCTATCTTAAATTTCATGATTGAAAGATAAATTGAATAGTGATATTCGCTTTCTTCCCAATAGAATTCTTTTCTTTCAAATGGACATAAGACATAAGACGGAAGACGGAAGATTTCATCATCAAATCATTTATTCATTAATTAAGCAACTGGAATTACAAACAAAACCATATTTGAAAATTATTCCAATCCTTTATCCCTCATTTTGCTGAACTCGTCGTACCTTCTGTAAATGGCAACAGTAAATCCTATCAGCATAATAATAGTGCCTATCCAAAGGATATTGATTTGTGGTTTCACAATTGCTTTTAGGACCACATAGTCCTTTTGATAGCGATTGACTTTGAATGAAAACTTATTGGATTCAGGTAGGATATTTTCTAATTCCACTTTTACTCCTAGTTCATTATCAACTGATGGAATTCTGCCGACCTGATTTCCTCTGATAATGAATATGGGTTCAAGTCTTTTTTCCTGATCATAGTCCATTACGACAAGTTTGGCTTTGACAGCAACATCCCCTTCCTTCAGGTCAATTCCATCCAAACTTGTAAGTACTTCCCCTCCTTCAAATGTGGTGACAAAGTCAGCTATATAGAAGGTCTCTCCCGGTGCTACCTCAAAAAATTCATCTTCTCGCCACTCAGGATCTTCGTAGTCATTGATGGCAGAGACAAAAGTGTAAAGGTCTCTGTTCACAAATCTTCTCGAATCCGGAGAAGAAATAAGCCCCATGGAACTATTGAACTGTGACATTGGATTCAGGGAAAACTGAAATACATCATCTTTGAAATAGTCAATTTGAAAATAATCGTTTTCCTCAAGAATTACGGTTACGGTATCCCCTTTTTGATGATAAGTTCTTCCTCTGCCTGTGATCTCATCCAAAGCAACATATTCATTGGTATTATCAGTTGATTTGAGCAAATTGACATTCACATAGCCCGGGACTCCCTTCACCTTTTTCTGACGTCCCCTATAAATTGCCGTAAATTCTTTTATCTGAGTTGGTTTATTGATCCAAAGCAGCACATGTTCTTTGTTCAGTTCATCCTCCCAGCTGTTACTATAGGTAAGGCCTGACATGTTATAAGAAATGATTTCTGAATAGCCTGATGAGAACATTACCCCAATCAATATCAGTCCCAAGCCAATATGGGCAAGAGAACCTCCAGCTAATTTGAAGGTTGACTTTTTCAATAGTTTCGTTAGAATTGTCGCATTTGCAACAATCGTAAAAGTCGCTGCCAATACAACTATAATATAGGACAGGTCATAAACCTTACCCCAGACAATAATCACGGCTGACAAAATTACAGAGATGACATAAGGAATAACCAAAGCTTCCCGCAGGACTTTCCCATCTATTTTATTCCACCAGAAGAACTGTCCAACAGCAGTAAGCAAGGCTAAAGCCACAGCAAACCAAAGTTGGAATTTAGTATAAAAGCCTACTTGATCGGCAGGAGGTGCCATATTTGAAATCCCTCCGAAACTTTCCACGATTGCATTCCAGACAGGAATGGAAGTAGGAAGGATAACCTGAAAAGCCATTAATGATAGCGTAGTAGCGCCGATAAAAATCCAGAATTCCCTGGAATAAACTGATGCTTCTTTTTCAGAAGTAGGTATGTGTTTCCAGTTTTTGGCAGCAAGAAAGACAGCCACAAAAAGGAAAAACAACATATAAATCAGCAATTGACCCGAAAGCCCCAAATCGGTAAATGAATGGACGGAAGAATCTCCCAAAACCCCACTTCTCACCAGGAAGGTAGCATATAGGACCAAAATAAAAGAAGCAATTACCAAGACGATAGAAGACTTCAGAGCAGTACTGCTTTTCTTAAAAGTAATCATGGTATGGATAGCTGCTATCATTATCAGCCAGGGTACGTATACCGCATTTTCAACCGGATCCCAGTTCCAATAACCGCCAAAATTCAAGGTGACGTAGGCCCAATAGGCACCCATAATAATTCCCATTCCTAGGATCATGGCTGAGAAAATTGCCCACGGCAAGGCAGGGCGAACCCACTCGGAATACTTTTTGGTAGCCAAACCTCCCATAAGAAAAGCGAAGGGTACCAAAGTAGAAGCATATCCCAGAAACAGGGTCGGTGGGTGGATTACCATCCAGATATTTTGGAGCAGGGGATTAAGGCCAGTACCATCCTCGGGAACGAAATCAGGGTTAATTTGGAAAATAGGGGCACTCATAGCATCCCTCAAAAGGATAAAGGGTGAGCTTCCGATTTTCAAATCTCCAATCACTACTCCTAGTATCATTGAAACCAAGAAAGCCTGAACCAGGGCAAAAACAACCATGACAGGACCTTCCCAAAATTTATTGGTATGGATAAGAATCAATCCCAACACTACATTCCAGAAAATCCAAAGAATAAATGCACCCTCCTGACCTTCCCAAAAACTGGAAATCATGTAATGAACAGGTAGTGCTTTGGATGAATGCGAATAAGCGTAGAAGTATTCGAATCTATGATTATAGATGATTTCAAAAAGTGAGAAGGCAATAGTAATACTCGCTAACGAATGAATATAAAACACTGCACGGCTAAAGCGTTTCCAATTTGCTTTTTCCAATTCAGGTGCAATGGTGTACTGATAATAAGAGTAAGCGGCTACAATCGCACTGACAAAAGCCAATATAACTGCAAAGTGGCCTAAATTACCGGCAAAGGTATTGATCATGGTTACTCGGATAAATTGTTGGATTCGTTACATGCTGGCATTGCTGACTTCTGTTTCCTGATATTTGGACGGGCATTTCATCAGGATTTTGTCTGCTACAAAAAGATCGGGATTTTTATAGGAACCAATTACAACAACTTGTTCGGCTCGGGCGAAATCCGCAGGTACAGGTTCATTATAAAATACTTTTTGTTCCGTTCCGTCATTATCCACCATCATAAAATAAAAGGATGTCTTATCTTGATTTACTTCTATTCCTTCTACCGTACCTGAGATGCTCTTTTTCAATTGCCCTACCACATGAATGGATTTGTCATCTCCATTCATTTTCAAATCTTTGGCTGTTGCAAAACTTTCATAAGTACTCGCATCCCCGATCATTGACATGATGATAATTATGGCCACTCCAATGATTCCCAAACCAATAATATGTCCTTTTTTCATAAATATTTATTTCATCTTTAACTAGAAAAGCCTTTGAAAGAAGCTTGTTCCTGACGATTAATCTTCTAGTAGTTTTTCCAATTTACCTACCTTTTTATCCGTCGCAATTACATAAACCAAAATTCCTGCAAAAACAATCCCGATTATTCCTACCAAGACGTAAATTTTTCCTTCGGAGCGCATAACATCTGCCATTTCCACCCTGGAGTTTTGGTAATCATCTTCTGTAATAGCAATTTTCTCCTGGGCAATACCCTGAAGACTTATCAAAAGAAACAAAACTATTAACCATTTTTTCATGATACTTGGTTTATCAATCTATCTTCAACTTTTCTTTCTATTCTTCTCAATCTAACCCTGACTGTTGCCATCCATGTCCCCATCAAGGTCCATGCGATGATGGCCGGATAGAATACCATCCTTAATTTACTGTCAAGGTCATAAGCATTAAATCCCGGATTACCACCATTCCCAGGGTGCAGACTGTCTGTTAGCCTTGGCAATACAAATATCAAAGGTATAAATGCAGCAAAGGCAAAAATGTTATAAACTGCACCGATTCGGGCTCTCTGGTGAACATCCGTGAGAGAGTTTCGGAGAATGAGATAGGCAAAGTACATCAACAAACCTATGGCCGATGCATTCTGTTTTGGATCTCCGCTCCAATAATCTCCCCAGGTGAATTTGGCCCAAAGCATTCCCGTTACAATTCCCAACACACCGAATAAGATTGCTGCATTGGTAAATTCAATGGCCACATCATCATTCTTCAGGTCATTAGTTCTTAGAAATTTGATGCTGTAAATGACTGAAACGACCAACATCAGGATCATACCAAACCACATAGTGACATGAAAATGTAATGCCCGGATGGTTTCATTGAGGATGGGTAATCGGGGAACATCAAGGAGAAGTCCTGCTGTAATGGTATATGCCAATAAGACGATAGTGAGGATTTTCCACCAGCTTTTTTTCATTTCAGGGATTTTTCTAACTTAATCGCAAAAATAAGTCATAAGTTCGTGATTCCTGTGCATTTTGTAATTTAAGTTGGGGTTGGATGTAAGGTTTCCCGCTAAGGCGCAAAGGTGCAAAGAAAATGGAAGAAGTTAGATTTCCAGCAAAGACGCTAAGGCGCAAAGAAATTCAAATTAATTTATTGTTCACAAAACTTGTCCTGAGTATAGGGAGACACAAAGTCACTAATTCTAAGAAGTCATAAACAATTCATGTGCCTTCTATATCCTCAAAAAATTCCTTTGCGTCTATGCACCTTTGTGGGATACATTTTTCTTAATAAATTACTTCTCTAGCTTCTCCACAAATAAGGAAACAGAATATATCCTGTCACTGCTATAATCGCATTGATGGCAAGAAGAGTTACAATTTTGTCCACACTCACTGACCAGTCCAACCCGTCAATGGCATTTTTTGAAACACGGATGGTCATCAATAAAATCGGAATGATCACAGGAAAACTCAGAATTGCCATCAAGGTGGCATTGTTACTTGCCTTGGATGCAATTCCGGAAACCATGGTCAGACAAGCCGAAAAGCCTATAGCACCTAAAATGAGGTTCAAAATAAACAATCCCTGATCTGCCACAGGATTGCCAAGAATGATGCTGAAAACCAAATATCCTAAGAGTGCCAAAATCAAGGTCAAAAGGGTATTATAAATCATCTTGGATATGATGATGGATTCCGGAGCGGCGATCATGTAATAATACAACTGCCTTCCCTGATGTTCCTGAACAAAGCTTTTGGCAACTGCATTGACAGCTGAAAAAAGGATGATGATCCAATACAAAGCATTCCATGTCGGAATATCGATATTTCCCTGTTTTGCTCCCACGCTGAGATAGGTGATAAAAACCGCTGAGACTACATACAATAAGATGCCGTTCAAGGCGTACTTTTGACGCCATTCTAGGGTGACTTCTTTTTGGATGAGTACGGAAATTTCTTTGAGCATGTGATAAAGATAAAATGTTTAGGAAACCTTAAGGAACGTTTAAGTCTAATTTGAAAAAAAATCATGACAACTTATTCATTCAAATAATAATTGATGGAACACTCTCGTGGTTCTGTTTTTAGCTTACCCAAAGTTTTTTTGACAAGATATTTTAAGTTTAGGAAAAAAGTACGTTCGGTTTGTTTGTAATTTCTTCCAAGCTCATTTTGAGTAAGGCCGATAGGTTTTTTTTCGCTTTTTTCGATTTTTTTCAAAACCTCAACCGCTGCCTCAGCAACCAATATAGTGGTTTTTAGGTCAATAGAAACTTCGCTTTCATTTCGGTTTAAGGAGGGGAAGGCTTTGGCAAGAACATTTCCTCTGTCTACCCCTTTATTGATGTAATGGACACAAGCACCGATGTAATTGGAATCATTGTTCATCAAAGCCCAAAATAAAGTGTCATTCCCTCTATACTCAGGAGGTATGCCATAATGTACATTGATACAAGCGATTTTAGGTATTGTCAAAATGGATTCCTTCAAAATTGGAGCTGCGCAGGTAAAGATAATGTCCGGTTTCAGAGATTTTAAAAAAGCTATACCCTTTTCTTTTCTTAGGTCATTTTGAGGGAAGTCAATTCTTTGTTCCGGAAGGTTATAAAGATTTAATTTTTTCAATTCCTTAATAAGGAATAGTTTATGGATTTTCGAATAAAATTTCTTTCCATTTTTGTTCAGCCAAGAACTTGAATTTTCTCTCACCCCATCCCGAACTCCGTTTCCCGCAGAATTTCCGCCCGATGATGCTCCTATCTGAATGATAACAACATCTTCAAAATTTTTTCTGATTTCATTAACTACTACACTTTCCCTTGGAGTACATCTACTGATAACGACTACCTTCATTGTGATTTACTTTTTTAAGTTGTTGAAGATAGGAAAAGTTTATTTTATGGAAGGAGCCTTTTTAATATTACTTATTGAGTTTTGTTGAATTAATGGTTAACTCTAATGTACTGCCAAATTGACATTCTTAATGGTTTGGAACAGGCATTGATAAGGATCCATTGTCAAAATGTTTAATAATAATTAAAATTCTATATAGCTATGCAGGAAAAAGGTACCATCTCGATACATACCGAGAATATCTTCCCGATCATCAAGAAGTTTTTATACTCTGACAATGAGATTTTTCTCCGTGAATTGGTTTCCAACGCAGTGGATGCCACCCAAAAAATCAAAAGACTGGCCACACTTGGTCAATACACCGGAGAACTTGGTGACATCACCGTTGAAGTAGCCTTTGACAAGGACAAAAAAACCATTACCATTTCCGATCGCGGTCTTGGAATGACAGCAGAAGAAATCAAAAAGTACATCAATCAGATTGCCTTCTCAGGTGCAGCCGAGTTTGTAGAGAAATTCAAAGATGCCAAAGATGCCAATGAAATCATCGGTAAATTTGGTTTGGGTTTCTATTCAGCTTTTATGGTTGCGGACAAAGTGGAAATCAATACCCTTTCTTACCAAGAAGGCGCTGCAGCTGCCAAATGGACCTGTGACGGAAGTACCGAATTTGAGATCAGTGCCGGGGAAAGAAAAGAGCGTGGAACAGATGTCACACTATTTATCAATGCCGATTCTGAGGAGTTTCTTGATAAATGGAAGCTTCAGGGAATTTTGGACAAATACTGTAAATTCTTGCCGGTTCCAATCAAGTTTGGTACAAAAACCGAAAGTGTAGAAGATGGAGTCGATGATAAAGGTGAAAAGAAATGGAAATCTGTGGAGGTGGACAATATCATCAACACCACTTCCCCAATCTGGACGAAGTCTCCCAATGACCTGAAAGACGAGGATTACCTGGCTTTTTACAAGCAATTGTATCCAATGAGTGAAGATCCCTTGTTCTGGATTCATTTGAATGTGGATTATCCGTTCAATTTGACCGGAGTCTTGTATTTTCCAAAAATCAAAAACGATTTTGAATTCCAGAAAAACAAGATCAAGCTATTCAGCCGTCAGGTATTTATTACCGATGAGGTAAAAGACATTGTGCCCGAATTCCTGATGTTGTTGCACGGGGTGATTGATTCACCGGATATTCCATTGAATGTGTCAAGGAGCTTCTTACAGGCTGATAGCAATGTGAAAAAGATCAACAGCTATATCACCAAAAAGGTGGCTGACAAATTGGGCGAGCTTTTCAAAAAAGACAGAAAAGCCTATGAAGAGAAATGGAATGACATTGGACTCTTTGTGAAATATGGAATGATCAGCGAGGATAAATTCGCCGAAAAAGGCAAGGATTTCGCTCTGCTGAAAAACACAAAAGGGGAATACTTTACCTTACCTGAATACAAGGAAAAGGTAAAAGCCATTCAGACAGACAAAAATGAGCAGACCATCTATCTCTATGCTACCGATGTCAACAAGCAGGATGGATTTATCCAATCGGCCAACAAAAAGGATTATGATGTTTTGGTAATGGATTCTCCTATTGACAGTCACTTTATTCAACATGTGGAAGGCAAAGAGGAAAAGACCCAATTGAAGCGGGTAGATGCTGATGTTGCAGAAAAACTGATCCAAAAAGAAGACACTTATGCCAACTTGTTGACTGAAGAACAGTCTACCCAGGTCAAAGAAATCTTTGAAAAAGCGATCAATAACAAAGACTATACAGTAGAAGTCGAAGGCTTGAGTCCTGAGGAAATGCCTGTCACCGTGACCATGGATGAGTTTATGCGCAGGATGAAGGACATGGCACAGATGGGAGGCGGCATGAGCTTCTACGGAGCGATGCCTGACCACTATAAAGTAGCTATCAACGGCAACCACCCTGTAATTGACAAACTGCTCAAGTCCGAGGATGAAGCCGAAAAGGAGAAATTGGCCAAACAGTCATTTGATCTGGCCTTGTTGTCTCAAGGCATGCTGACAGGTAAGGACCTTACAGAGTTTGTGAAGAGAAGTGTGGAGTTGATTTAGAACATTTAGGTCTTCCAAGCTGGACACAATAGTTTAAAAGTCTAGTAACCTTGAAAAGCCATTGAAGTTTGGAAAAAGCTTCAATGGTTTTTTGTTTTTCAACTGGTCAGAATTTATTTTGAGAACCTGTCATTGAAATTTTTCTTTTAATTGATTGATTTGCGAATGGATAAACTAATTTTAATCATATTTCTGATTTGTGTATGCTGGGGTTGTAAACTTAATCAAACGGAACATGTCCACACAATTTCCGAGCGGCAGGAGAAATACTCAAATATCCTGATAGAAAAAGTCAGTTTGGAATTGGATTTTAATTCCTTTGTAGGATTTTTTGCTTACGGAAAGAATACCCTTTTTTATATTGATCAGCTTTACACTCAGGTTCATACATTTGATCCGGAATTTAATAAAATTGGTGAATTCTTGGGAAAAGGTGATGGTCCGGACAGGCAAAATGTCATCAACGGCTTTTTGCCATTTGTTGATGCTCAGCGCCATTTGATCGTAGGAGGCTATGAGACGGTATTGTTTGATTTGGATTTTTCCAGACAATCCAGTTATCCTATCAGGTGGGACTATTCTGATAACTATTCGGATATGGAAAATTTCCCAAAAGCTTCAATGATTGGACTTTATGAAATTGGCTGGCGGCCAAGAGGGACTAATTTATCTGTGTTGGTGGATATGGATAGTAAAGAAATGATTTTCCCGGTGGAAATGAGTCATCCAAAACTTAATGGGTTTTTACATAAAGAATATTATGAAAGTGTCCATACCATAGGGAAATACAATATGGACAGGAAGAAAATTTCCACGGTTCTAGGACAGCGTTCCCCGGTCTACCTTGATC
Source organism: Aquiflexum balticum DSM 16537 (assembly GCF_900176595.1). Lineage (GTDB taxonomy): Bacteria > Bacteroidota > Bacteroidia > Cytophagales > Cyclobacteriaceae > Aquiflexum > Aquiflexum balticum. Next base: position 257,912 of record NZ_LT838813.1, on the reverse strand, counting down.
ATCCATTTATTCCTAATTTTGATTTTTTTTACCTCGAATCCGTTTCAGATTCAATATTGGTATCATTTGCAGTAGATCCAATGATCCATGTATTGGATGCAGAAGGTAATCTTATTGGTAAGTTTGGATTTCCGGGTCAGGATTTTAAATCCAATTATCCTGCAACCTCCTCCATAGATGATGCTTTGGCTAACTTTGAAATTGATTTAAATAAGGCGGGGTTTTATGACCATATTTATTATGATAAAAAGAGTGGCTATCTGTTTAGGTCCTATTTTCCTGAAGGAAAAGGTAAAGGATATTCCAGAATCCAGGTATTTGAAAATCATAGCCTTATTGCCGATGTAAAGGTCCCTGAGAGATTTAGAGTTATCGGCAATTCCGGCGATTGGTTTATTGCAGATGGGATTTTGGATGAAAAGGAGGAAGAAATGGCAGTTTATAAATTCGTATTGAAATGAAAAGGTTTTTGGAGCTTGTATTTTTTATACTGCTTTTTCATAATGAAGTCTTGGGACAAATGCTATTGGTCAAAGACCAAAATCAAAAACCCATACCCTATTTTACCGTGACCCAGGAAAATGGAAAGAAGATTTGGGTCGGAAATCAAAATGGTGAATTGTTGCTTTCTGAATTAGGGACACATATTTGTGGTCTCGAAATCCGACATGTGGGTTATGTCACACGATCATTTTGTGAAAATCCAGATGAACCCAAGCGTGATTTAATTGAAATTGTTTTGGTGGAAGGTCTGATTGACTTGGAAGAAGTACATGTATCCAAAACTGATGAAGACAAAATCCTTAAAATCGCCATTCAGAACCTTAATTCGGCTTTGGGTAGTTTGTCCTATGCCAATGGTCAATACCTGGAAAAAACTGAAAAGGAAATCTTTCAATCTTTTGGCCTGCTTAATTTTTACACACCCATCGACAGGACAAAAAAAGTAAACCTTTTTAACTCAGGAAGATTTGGTTTTATACATGAACATATCAGGTTATTCAATTTTGATGAATCAGAAATTCCATATAAAACTCATTATAAATATTTTCAGGAGCTAATCAATGATGTTTTATGGGAGACCCTGAATGTTCACAACAAGTCATTTGAAGCCGTAGCTTCCAAAGTAGAAAACAATGTACTATCTGTATATTATGAACACGTTGACAAACCCATCAAATTAACCATAGCAGAAACTGGACTGATCAAAGAAATACAAGTTGGGGAGCTGAGGACAAAATCTTCAAATGGTCATGAAATTGAATTGCTTGAACTGAAAATCAGATTTCTTCATTATAAAAATGATGCCTTTTTTAATGAAATTTCGCTAAAATCGAAGGCAAATGGATCATTGAGAGAAATGTTTCTCCTTCTTCATAGTTTTCCCGTAAATGTCACCTTGCCTCCCACTATGTCGTCTAAAAAGGATATTGATGCTTACTTCAGTGCTGTTTCAAGTCACAGCAGTTATCCGGATGTCTTTTGCGGGGAAACGTTTTTTAATCTCCCAAATACGAAGTTCTATTCGAATCAAATGGTCAGTAGGATAAATAGTCCAAATTTGGGGAAAAATTTTGCGGTTTGTTATGCCTACCATGAAAAAATGGATGATACAGATCCCCTGTCTAAGGATTACGTGAGAAAATCAAATGAATTTGCGATTCAACTTTTGCAGTCGTTAAAAAATGTTGACCTAACTTGGTAGTGAATTTTTTCTTCATCAATTTTCTTATCAGTTCACTTAATTGGTAAATGCCACCCTTTGCCGTCCCGATTTTTCCCCTATTTTTGTACCTATGCTATCCAAAAAAACCAAATACGCTTTTCATGCCCTGACCTACCTCGGCAAGCATAGAGACCAAAAAACCGTTTTGATCCAAGACATTTCCGAAGAATATGGTATTTCCCATAAGTTTTTAGAAAATATATTACTTGAACTCAAAAAAGCCGGCATTCTGGGAAGCAAAAAAGGCAAAGGAGGAGGCTATTATCTGATCAAAGAACCTAAAGATGTCCCACTTTCCAAAGTTATCCGTTTGCTTGATGGGCCTATAGCTTTATTGCCATGTGTAAGTCTTAATTACTATGAACCCTGTGTGGAATGTAAAAGTGAAGTGAATTGCGGCCTAAACAAAGTCATGATACAGGTGCGGGATGAAATGCTTAATGTATTGGAAAACAAGTCATTAGCAGATATTTTAGATAAAGAATAAAATTTTTTTCTCATTTACCCTATAATATTTATAGGTTTTATATACTTTTGCTTTTGGGATTAATAAATAATGTATGATTTTAGATCAGCCTCTTAAAAAATGGTTTGTAAACAGCAAAGGTCAGGATACCAATGTCAAGAGTTTTGCCAAATCCATCTCCTGGAGAATAGTAGGTACTTTAGATACCATGGTGATTTCATTTTTTGTGACAGGGCAATTGGTTATGGCATTGTCCATCGGTTCCATTGAGGTGGTCACCAAAATAGCCCTTTATTATCTTCACGAACGTGCCTGGGAAGGCGCCACAAAAATCGAAAAAGATGAGCCTAAAAACGAATTTGCATGATTTGAGTGAAAAAGTTGAGAAGCTGGACCCTGTAGAGGCACTTGGCTTTTTGTCTGATCTCTTTCCGGGGAAAGTAGTCTTCTCTACCTCATTGGGACAGGAAGATCAGGTGATTACCCAATTGATTGCAGAAAGTGACCTGCCGGTTCATATTTTTTCTTTGGATACAGGGCGGCTCTTTCCCGAGACTTTAGATTTGATTGCAAGAACAGAAAGCAAATATAAAATTAGGATTCAGGTCCTATATCCTGAAAGACAATCTGTGGAAAATTTGGTGGAAAGTAGAGGAATCAACGGGTTTTACGATTCGGTGGAAAATAGAAAATCCTGTTGCCATGTGCGAAAAGTTGAACCTTTAAAGAGAGCTTTGGCAGGAAATAGCATTTGGGTAACAGGTCTTCGCGCAGAACAAAGTGCCAATCGTTCCTCGATGAGAAAAATTGAGTGGGATGAAGCCAATCATATCATCAAATTCAATCCTTTGCTGGATTGGTCTTTCGATCGAATGATGGCATATATAGAAGAAAACAAGATTCCTTACAACCCATTACATGACAAAGGATTTATCAGCATCGGCTGTGCCCCATGTACGAGAGCCATATCAGCAGGTGAAGATGCCCGGGCAGGACGGTGGTGGTGGGAGGATTCCAAGAAGGAGTGTGGGTTGCATGCTAAGTAAGACGCTAGACGTGAGACATAAGACACAAGACTTCGGAAATCATTATTCATAATTCGACATTCGATATTCAAAAATTAGAATAATGAACATGGAACACCGAATGAAGTATGATGAAGTAAAAAGAAATTAAAAACAAAAAGATTCAATTGCTATGTCAAACCTATTGATACCGAACCCCAAAGAAGCAGAATCGATTCATATCCTTAGGGAGGTGGCTGCGCAGTTCGAAAAACCCGTGCTGTTATTTTCGGGAGGTAAAGATTCCATTACTTTGGTCAGACTTGCACAAAAGGCTTTTTATCCAGCAAGAATACCTTTTCCCCTCTTGCATATTGATACGGGCCATAATTTTCCTGAGACTATTCAGTTCAGGGATCAGCTTGTAGCGGAATTGGGCTTGGAATTGATCGTGAGAAATGTTCAGGACTCCATCGATCAGGGTAAAGTCACAGAAGAAAGGGGCAGGTATGCAAGCAGAAATACTTTACAGACTACCACACTATTGGATGCCATTGAGGAATTCAAGTTTGATGCCTGTATCGGAGGTGCCAGAAGGGACGAAGAAAAAGCAAGGGCCAAAGAAAGGGTGTTTTCAGTTAGAGATGACTTTGGACAATGGGATGAAAAAAATCAGCGTCCAGAGCTTTTCGACATGCTCAATGGCAAAATACACCAAGGTCAGAATGTTCGGGTTTTCCCGATATCCAACTGGACTGAGCTTGATGTTTGGGAATATATCAAAACAGAAAATATCAAAATACCTTCCATATACTTTGCCCATAAAAGAGAGGTCTTCTTCCGTGACGGATTGATCTGGACTGCCAACAAGCATGTATACAGAGAAAACCACGAAGAGGTATATGAAAAAATGGTCCGATTCAGAACTGTTGGAGATATGACCTGTACAGCCGCAGTGCTTTCAGAAGCAGAAACCCTTGATGCGGTGGTCGCTGAAATCCGGGATTCCACCATCTCAGAAAGAGGCGCCAGAATTGACGATAAAAGATCAGAAGCCGCCATGGAGAAAAGGAAGAAGGTAGGGTATTTTTGATCTGTAAGTACAAAGTATAATGTACCAAGTACCAAGACTACCAGTTGGTTCAAGACTTCAGTCTTGGACCACAAACCTTGCAGTCTTCAGACTGCCCACAAGAGTCTTAAAAAAAATCAAAATGTCTTCTTGCCTTCGTGAAATAAATATAAAAGATAAAAGTGATAGATGGACGAAGTCTTATGTCTCACGTCTCACGTCTAACATCTAAAAAAAATGGAAAGTAAAAAACTCATAAAAATAGCTACAGCCGGCTCGGTAGATGACGGTAAAAGTACCCTGATCGGAAGATTGCTGTATGATACCAGATCATTGACAACCGACAAGTTGGAGGCTATTGAAAAAACAAGCCGGCAGCGTGGTTTTGATTACCTTGATTTTTCTTTGGCTACTGATGGATTGGTCGCAGAAAGGGAACAAGGTATTACCATCGATGTGGCTCATATTTATTTCAATACGTCCAAAACCAACTTTGTCATAGCAGATACTCCCGGGCATGTAGAATATACCCGTAACATGGTGACCGGAGCTTCCACTTCTCAGGTTGCGATCATATTGATCGATGCAAGAAAAGGAGTCATTGAGCAGACATACAGACATTTTTTTATCAGTAACCTACTCCGAATCAGCCATGTGGTGATTGCGATCAATAAAATGGATTTGGTAGGCTATGATGAAGATGTATATCTCAAAATAAAATCAGACTTTGAAGCTTTGGTGGAAAAAAGTAACTTCATTACAGAGCAAATTACATTTATTCCCATCTCGGCTTTGAAGGGTGAAAATATTGCCAAGAAATCGGATTTGATGCCATGGTTTGTGGGGAATACCCTATTGGACCATTTAGAAGTTTTGGAAACTGAAGATCTACAGGAAAGTTCTGTTGCCCGCTTCCCGGTTCAATATGTCATCCGACCAAAAACCGAGGCATTCCATGACTTTAGAGGTTTCTCGGGAGTGCTTTATGGAGGAAATCTGAAAGTAGGCGATGAGGTGACTGTATTGCCCTCTTTCACCCAATCCAAAATCAAATCCATAAGTTTCTTCGATCAGGAATATGAAGTTGCCACACCTGGAGCATCATTGACCATCGCACTTGAGGATGAAGTCAATATCAGCCGAGGGGATATGTTGGTCAAATCCAATGAGCTTCCCAAATCCGAAAAGCAAATCGCTGCCACGATCTGTCAGGTCAACAGTAAGCCTTTGAAGGTCGGTGATAAATTTACATTGCAACATGGCGTAAACAGGGTTCTGGCAAAGGTCGATAGCATTGAATCCCTGATCCACACCGACTTCTCAGGCGAGGAACCTACGCAGCAATTGAAACTGAATGATATCGGGAAAGTAAATTTACGATTAAGCAAACCTATTCACTTTGACAGTTACACCGAAAATAAATCCAATGGCAGCTTTATACTTATCGATGAGGGAAGCTATGATACCGTGAGTGTTGGGTTTATTGAGTAGTACAATGTACAAAGTACCAAGACTACCAAGTATTTGGATCTGGTTAATCAAATAAATCAAACTCATAGGCACCTCAAATTCACCAAAATCTTGAATTAAACTGCTCTTGGTACTTCGTTCTTGGTACAATCAAAAACTCTACTTAACCTATAGATTAAAATAACAAATGCAAAGCTTCAGAACTGAAATCGAAAATCCCATTGTGGAAAAGGACATTCTTGAATTGGAAAGGAAAATCAGGCTTTTCAGGGAAGGAAAAATTGATGAGGAAAAATTTCGTAGTCTCCGCCTAGCCCGGGGAGTTTATGGACAAAGGCAGCCCGGTGTACAGATGATCCGGATCAAATTGCCTTATGGAAAAGCTACAGGAGAACAGTTGAAGAGGATTTCAGATGTTTCTGACAAATACTCCACCGGAAGACTTCATATCACTACCCGACAGGATATTCAGATACATTATGTCAGCTTGGATGAAACTCCTGCGCTTTGGGCGGAATTGGAAAAAGATGATGTGACCTTAAGGGAAGCATGTGGAAATACGGTAAGGAATGTGACTGCTTCAGAAACTGCCGGTGTGGATCCCAAAGAGCCATTTGATGTCACCCCTTATGCCGATGCGGTTTTCAGATATTTTTTGAGAAATCCGGTTTGCCAGGAAATGGGCAGAAAATTCAAAATGGCTTTCTCTGCTTCAGAGGAAGATACGGCGCTTAGTTACCTGCATGACTTGGGATTCATTCCTCAGTTAAAGGTAGAAAATGACCAAGAAATAAGAGGTTTTAAGATTCTCCTTGGTGGAGGCTTGGGTTCCCAGCCAAGGCACGCTGACTTAATTACAGAGTTCTTACCAACAGATGAATTGATTCCTTTTATAGAAGGTGTATTAAGGATCTTTGACAGACATGGTGAACGATCCAGAAGGCTTAAAGCCAGGATGAAGTTTCTGATCAATGAATTAGGTCTTGAAACTTTCCTGAAATTAGTCGAAGAAGAAAGAAAGGCTTTGCCATACAAAAAATATCCCATTGACGCTCAAACCTATGAAGAATCCAAAGTGCTTCCTCAGCCTGAATTTCCCTTGCTGGAGGAGCCTTTGGATTTGACCTATGAGCAATGGAAACTGACCAATGTGCTACCACAAAAACAACCTGGATTTGTTTCCATTGGGGTAAAAGTACACTTGGGTGATTTTTATACAGATCAGGCCAGACAATTGGCAGATTTGGTGAGCAAATATGCAGGAAATGAGCTGCGATTCACTTTAAGGCAAAATATCCTCATTCGGGATGTGCAGGTTGGAGCTATACCGTTTTTTTATCAAGAATTGAAAAGAATAGGCTTAGCGGATGCGGGTTATGATAGTTTTGCAGACATCACAGCCTGTCCCGGCACAGATACTTGTAACCTTGGGATAGCAAGCAGTACGGGTATTGCCAAGGAACTGGAAAAAGTCATTTTGGCCGAATATCCCCAATACCTCAAAAACAAAGACCTGACCATCAAAATCTCTGGCTGCATGAATGCCTGTGGGCAGCACAACATGGCCCATATCGGTTTTCAGGGCATGTCCATGAAAGTAGGGAAAACTGTATTTCCAGCACTTCAGGTACTATTGGGAGGTGGAACACTCGGAAATGGTAACGGTAGATTTGCGGATAAAGTCATCAAAATTCCTAGCAAAAGAGGTCCCGAAGCACTAAGGATATTGATCAATGATTTTGAAAAATTTGGAGAAATTGAAGAGCCTTTCTTGGATTATTATGATCGAAAGGGGCAGATATATTTTTATGATATCCTCAAAGTCCTTACCGAAACAGAAACCCTGACCGAGGAAGATCAGGTAGACTGGGGAAATGAAGATGCCTATAAAGTGGCAGTAGGCGTTGGTGAATGTGCCGGTGTGGTCATTGATTTGGTAGCTACCTTATTGTTGGAGGCAAGAGAGAAATTAGAACTTTCTGAGGAAGCGTTCAAAGAAAAAAGATGGTCAGACAGTATTTATCATACCTATGCCGGATTGGTCAATGCAGCAAAGGCAATCCTTTTGAGTGAAGGCAAAAGCACCAATTCCTATGCAAATATCATCGCCCTTTTTGATGAAACATTCACCGAAACCAATAAGATTGAATTAACAAAAACCTTTGCTGAAATTACCTATCAGATCCAAAACAATGAACCGACAGAGGATTTCGCTAGGCAATATTTTGGGGATGCAGTTCAGGTTTTTGAGGCAATCAGTGCATTTAGAGAAAAGGAGGTAACGGCATGATACAGAAAGTAAAACCAAAAGTTACCCTTGTGGGTGCGGGACCCGGTGATCCCGAATTGATTACATTGAAGGCAGTTTTGGCATTGAACAAAGCAGATGTTGTTCTATATGATGCACTTATTGACAAGTCACTACTCAAGCATGCACCTGCCCAAGCCATCAAAATATTTGTGGGTAAAAGAGTGGGGAAACACAGTTGCCCACAGGATGAGACCAATAGGCTATGCGTGGAATATGCTTTGAAACTCGGACATGTGGTGAGGCTAAAGGGAGGAGATCCTTTTGTATTTGGTAGGGGTTCCGAGGAAATTGATTACATAGAAGCCTTCGGAATCACTACGGAAGTGGTGCCCGGCATTACATCTGCTATCGCGGTCCCAGGATCAGTAGGTATTCCGGTAACCAAGCGTGGAGTTTCAGAAAGTTTTTGGGTCATTACTGCAACTACTACCAATAGTGAACTTTCACGGGATATTGCCATAGCTGCCCAATCTACTGCAACAGTTGTGATATTGATGGGAACCAAAAAGCTTCCGGAGATCGTAGAAAGTTATCTGAATGCCGGAAAGGCAGAACTTCCAATTGCCATTATCCAAAGCGGAACAACCAAAGAAGAAAAGATTGTAGCCGGAACAATACAGGATATACAGGCCAAAGCCAAATCCTCTGGAATTACTGCCCCGGCCATCATCATCGCCGGAGAAGTGGTCAGGGAAAGTTATATGTTGAGGGATATTTATCAGGAAGTGGTCAGTTTGGAAATAAGGTAGAAATATGCTTCGCAAAATATATTGAAATATAATCCCTGATATAATTTTAGAATAGGCATTATTGAAATACAATTTCAATAGGTTTTAAGAAAAATTAAGGAACCAAATGGCAAGAAATAGCTCAAAATATTTCAATTTATTTCTATCATTTTTCAATGGTATTTTGAAAGTCTTGCATCTTGTTTCTTGTCTCCCCGATTCTCGGGGCAGGCTTTGATTCTTAATTCTTCGATCTAAAATCTAAAATATGAATTCTCTCTACCCCATCTTTCTCAAAGTGCATCAATTGAACATCCTTTTGGTTGGGGGTGGATTTGTGGGGACGGAGAAACTTTCTTTTTTGCTGAAAAGTAGTCCCAAGGCTCAAGTGACAGCTGTTTCCAAGGTTTTCAATGAGGAGTTTTTAAAATTGGCACATGACGCTCCCAACGTGACTTTGATTGAAGATATGTATCATGAAAAGTACCTTGGCGCCAAACATATTGTCATTGCGGCCACAGATGATAAGGCTGTCAATAAGCAAATTCATGATGAGGCCAAGGAGCGTTATTTATTGGTCAATGTGGCAGATACCCCTGATTTATGCGATTTTTATTTGGGTGGAATCGTGACCAAAGGAAATGTCAAAATTGCCATTAGCACCAATGGTAAATCCCCTACTACAGCAAAGCGTTTGCGCCAACTTTTGGAAGAAGTGATCCCTGAAGACATCAATGAATTGGTCGAAAATATCAATAAATACAGAGAAACCTTAAAAGGGGATTTTGAATACAAAGTCGAGGCTTTGAATAAACTGACCGAAGGCCTTGTGGAGAAAAGTAAATTCTAAATTCCTTCAATTTATACCTTTGAAAGGTAAGTTTTTCTAATCTTGATTATGAGGTGAACTATACCAAGGGGGATAACTTCAATAGATTTCTCTAAAATGGAAAACTCAACTTTTTTCAAAAAATCAAGTTTAAAATCAAAAACATTAACCTTAATTAAATTTACTATTTTTAAATTCTTCTTTTTCCTTAGAAATGAAGAAACCTACATAATTTGGATGCCCGGGAATGTGTTTCACTAAAAATGAAAAAAGAAAATCAATGTTTAAATTTACCAACTTCTTCATTGTATTATTGATTTTGGGGATGGCTTCCACAAAGCTATTTGCGCAAGAAAAATTTGAAAGGGAGAGTCGACTGAAACGTATTGATGTCCCTGAAAAAGCTTTGGGTTTTATTGATTCTTTGAAGATAAAAAGTAGGGTTAAATGGTATTTTGAACAGGGCCTTGAGCGGAGTAGTATAGAAGCCAAATATAAGAAAGATAAAAAAAGACATAGTATAGAATTTGATTCACTTGGAAATATTGAAGATGTTGAAATCGAATTACAATGGAAAAAGTTGCCAATAAAGCTTCAGGATTCCATCATTTCCCAACTTCAGAAAGATTGCACCAAACACAAAATTGAAAAGGTTCAAATTCAATTCACAGGGGAACTAGAAGCATTATTTGCTAAATTAAAAATACCTGAGAAAGTTGTCCCTTTAACTACTCGATATGAAATTATAGTGAAGTGCTCATCAAATAATAGTGTGAATCTATTTGAATACTTGTTTAATGAGGATGGGGTAATAATTTCCAGGTCAAAAATAATTTTTAAAAACAGTAGTAACCTTGAGTTTTAACAGACTAATTCCTTTCCTTTTGTGCTTTCTTTTCGGGGGTACAGTTATGGCTCAAAGTACTTATGAGGCAGGATTGCTTCCAGCTTTTAATTTAAATAAAAAGTTAAAGAATGATTGGTCACTTAACTCAAGAATAGAATCCCGTCAACTTTTTTTGAGTGGTGGGAGTAATGAAGACAGGATTAGTCAATATGAATATGTGCTTACGGACATTTCCATGATTGCAGCCAAAAAGGTTGGTTTAGATTCCAGGATAGCGGGTGGATACTTGATGAGAATTGAAGATGGAGAAATAATTCATAGGTTTTCGCAGCAGTATACCATTGTAAAACGGAAGTTTGGATTTAGGTTGGCTCATCGTTTTTTGACTGATCAGACCATTTCTCCGGTTGAAAAAACCGAGTTTAGATTGAGATATAGAGTAACTGCCGAAATCCCTTTGAACGGAAAATCCGTGGACCCCAAGGAATTTTATCTGAGACTTAACAATGAATATGTCAATAGTTTACAGGATTTCAACTACGATCTTGAAATAAGATTGGTTCCACTGCTTGGGTATGCTATAAACACTAAAAATAAGGTGGAAATTGGTCTGGATTACCGAATTGATTCTTTTTTGGCCAATAATCCCAGTCAGAGTTTTTGGACAAGTTTGAATTGGTTTATCGATTTATAAAGATTGATTTGTCCCGAATTGTGCTTTTATAATTACTGTATTCTATATTTTAGGTTTATTCTTTGTTACAATCCAAAGCCATTCCTAAATTGAGCTTAAATCCATACCAAATCCGGTCTATGAAAAATCACCTACTTCTGTTTTTTGTTTTTTCACTGTTTTTTTTCAACCAGGTTCAAGCGCAAACTGCCACTGACTTTGTAAAACTCGATGCTTACTTTGAGAAGATGGTTCAAGATTGGGATGTCCCCGGAGCCAGTATTGGAATAGTAAAAGATGGACAGCTTGTTTTTACCGGGAATTATGGTACCAAAGAGGTTGGAAAAAATGAGAAACCGGATTCCAATACCCTTGATGCCATCTCTTCCAATTCAAAAGCCTTCACATCGGCAATAATCGGTATGTTGGTTCAAGAGGGTAAAATGGGCTGGAACGATAAAGTAAAAGATTACCTGCCTTATTTCTCCCTGTATGGCGATCCTTGGATAAGCGCAAATGTAACTATCCGAGATCTTTTGAGCCATAGGGTAGGTTTGGGCACATGCAGTGGGGATGTCATCTGGTACAAATCCGAAGCAGATGCTGAGGAATTGAAGCCGAAGAAGATTAGATAATCCCACAAAGACACGAAGGCACAAAGAATATTTAAATAACCTCAAAACAATCCCCAAATCATGAACAAGAAAAAAACGCCATTTTCCAGAAGAGATTTTGTCAAAGCTTCACTACTTAGTGGTGCTGGTTTTATGATTGTACCCAGACATGTTTTGGGAGGGCCGGGATTTGTTGCTCCCAGCGATAAGGTAAATCTTGGCATCATCGGTGCAGGAGGAAAAGGGAAACAAAATGTCCAGGCATTTTTAAAATTAGAGGATGTGAATATCACAGCCATCGCTGACCCTGCCTATTACTGGAATCTGGCAGATTTTTATTATCGGTCGGAGGCAGGTAGAGGGCCTACGGCTGAATTGATTGAAGATTTTTATGAGGGGAAAGGTGAATCCAAAAGGCTTGCCCAATACGATGATTTTAGAAAAATGATGGAGGAATCCAAAGATTTGGATGCTATTGTTTGTTCTACCCCAGACCATACCCATGCTTACATCACTTTGATGGCTTTGAAAATGGGAAAGCATGTTTACTGTGAGAAACCATTGACCCACAATATTTGGGAAGCCCGCGAGGTGGCCAAAGTGACAAAGGAAACCGGTTTGATTACTCAAATGGGAAATTCAGGTCATGCAGCAGACGGTATCAGGGAAACCGTCGAATACCTGAGGGCCGGTGTGATAGGGGAAGTGAAAGAGTGCCATGCTTGGGTACCTGCGGGGAGGTGGCTTCCCGGATTGAAGGGCCTACCAAAGGGGGAAAGCACGATGCCGATTGGATTTGATTGGGAGCAATGGATTGGTCCAAGGGAAATGGTTCCCTTCCATCAGGATTATGTTCCTGTGACTTGGCGGGATTTCTGGGATTATGGCTGCGGGGCTTTGGGAGATTTTGGTTGCCATGATTTGGATGCGGTGACTTGGGCTTTTGATCTGGAAAGGCCGGATACTGTGCAGGTTTTTCCCGCGGGTTATTCAGATGCCAAAATCGCCCCTTATGGGGAAATAGGTTACTTCAATTTTTCTGCAAAAGGAAAACAAAAAGCGATGAAAATCAACTGGTATTCAGGAGGTTTGAAACCTGATCTTCATCCTGCTCTTCCCAAAGGATTTGTTTATCCTAGCCGGGCTTCCATGTTTGTCGGTACCAAAGGGGTGATTTTTAATGATGGTGGAAATAGGAAACCACAGGTTTTTCCGGAATCATTGAGAAACAATATCAAAACCCCCGAGCCATACCTTAAACGATCACCGGGCCATTTCAAAGAGTGGATTGATGCGATCAAAAACAATGATCAAGCTTCATCCAATTTCGAATATGGATCCAGGTTGACTGAGATTACTTTGTTGGGAGTATTGTCTCTACGTTTGGGTGGGAAATTGATCGAATGGGATTATGAAAATATGAAAGCCAAAGGAATATCTGAGGCTGATCAATATATCCAAGAACCTGTCAGGAATGGATGGGAAATGTAACTGAGGGAATTTGAAAATTGGAGGCTTTATTTTATAAGAAACTGTTTAAAATCATATAAAAAAACCTGTCAGGTTAATTTCAAATATCCGCTGATTTGACGGAAATCGGGATAAAAACCTGACAGGCTTGGGTTAGCACACATTATCAAAACCCTAAAATCAATCCATTTCTTTTTTGCTTTTCTCTTTTTGGGATTTTTCCAGTTGTTGCATCTTTTCCTGATTTTCCTTTTGCCATTCCTGCATTTTCATCTGGAACTCCTTCATTTTTTCCTGATTTTCTTGTTGCCAGATTTCCATCTTTTTTTGGAACTCTTCAATTTTGGGTTGGTTCTCTTCCTGCCAGGCTTTCATTTTTAATTCGAATTCCTTCATTTTGGGCTCATTGGCTTTTTGCCATTCCTGCATTTTGGCCTGATATTCTTCCATTTTTGGTTGGAGGTTATTTTGAAACTCCTGCTGCCATTCTTCCATTTTCAGTTTGAATTCCTGCATTTTGGGTTCATTGGCTTTTTCCCATTCTCTCATTTTATCCTGAAACTCCTTCATTTTAGGCTCCATTTTGCTGTGGAATTCTTTTTGAGCTTCGGCCCATTTTTCCATTTCTGCTTGGTGTTTCTCTTTCCATTTCCTGATTTCCTCTTTGGTCATTTTACTGGTATCGTTTCTGAAGAAATTTTGGTCAAAGGAGAAATTGAATAAATCCGCATCAAACATTGGTAGGTCAGCAGTTGGAACATTTTTAAAAAAATCCGAATCAGGTACCATTTGTTCAAACATTTTCTCATCAAATTCCAAGGTTGGAATGCTATCAAAATCCATTGGTGGAACAAGAGGTGAACCGATTTTTATCTGGGGCATATTGCTGAATTCCGCCCAACCGAAATCCATATCCCTTAACATCATTCCCAATTCTTTAAAAGGGTTTTCTTCCAGATTTTTTTGAATAGTTTCTAATTCAGGAATACTCTGAGATTCATGTAAAGTTTTATCCACAACAATATTTGGTTCTTTTTTGATGGTAACGGTATCCTGTTCCAATCTTTGGAATCCATTTTCCCAATTGCTATCAATGGTTTTGGATGTAAGGCTTGTAATCATCAAATCCTCCCAGGATTCGACAGTTTTCTTGTCACTGGCGCCGACCATTAAGGTTGCACCAATCAATAATGTAATCATCATGGTTATGCTGGTTAAAGTAGTTGGTTGTATTGGTGAGTTTTTGACTCCCATTATTCTTTTGATTCTATCCAATGTGGGGTTTTTTGTCTTTGCTGCGGCCAAAGCAATTTCAGGAGCTGGTTTATTGGAGTGGTTCAGGACATTTGCGAGGCCATGGGCAAGGTCTTTGGGCAAAATCCCCATCTTGATTGCCATATCATCGCAGGCGTTTTCTCTTAATTCCCTGGCTGTTTTATTGATCCACCAGAATACAGGATGAAAGAAGAATACAACTTCGAGGAATGACTGTAGTAAATTGACCAAATAATCATAGCGTTTGATGTGGGAAAGTTCATGGGCCAAAATTGCCTCAAGTTGTGCAGGAGACAATTGGAAAAACAAACTTGCAGGAATCAATATCACCGGCTTCCAGATTCCATAAGTTACTGGCATGTCCAAATGAATTGTTTTCAGAAGTTTTATCGGGTTATTCAAATTGAGCAAACCCAATTGTCTTTGAAAAATATTCATCCATTCGGGATCAACCTGTTCATGGTTTTTGATACTTATATTTCTTAAATCCGCCAAAGATGCCCCAAATCTTACCAAAAATAGCATTGCTCCCAAAATCCAAAATTGAACCATGTATGGTATCCAAGATTCAATGCTTTTGGTTAGCAATTGCCAAACTGAATAGTGGTTATTATTTGAAGAATTAACAGAGACTCCTTGGCTAAGGAAATGATCCATTTCAGTTGGGTTAAATGCAAATTCTTTGGCAGATGGTTGGTCCTGAATATGGTAAAAAAATGTTCCAATAGCCAAAGTGGTAACCAAAAACAAAATGCCAACGCTCAGGCGGTATTTAAATGCGGCTGATTTACTTTGGAATGCCTTTAGCAGCAACCACAAAATCAATCCCAAGCTTGCGATTTGCCATAAGGCATGGATGATCATCCATCCTAAAGCAAAAAGGTATTTTTCCGGAATTACTGTCTCTAAAATTTCCATTATTGTTCGTTTTCTAATTGGTCAAGAAATGCACGGATTTCATCTAACTCTTCTTTGGAAGGATTGCCCTGACCTAAAGCCTGCATGACCAGATTTTTCGCGGATCCCCCAAATGCTGTACTTACGAAATTGCTCAACAAACTTTTTTGAGTCACCTGTTCGTCCACTGCGGGGAAATAGATATGTGTTCTGTTTTGCTCATCTCTTTTGAGCAATCCTTTGGCATGCATGATCTGCATTTGCTTGAGGGTGGTAGTATAGCCCGTATCTTTTGTTTCGGCCAATTTCTCATGAATTTCCCTGACAGTAGCCTTTTTTATAGGCCATAAAATCGACAGGATTTCCAATTCTGATTCAGTAGGTTTAGTTTGCATATCGATTAATACGATTTATTTCGTACAAAGTTATACGATAAATATCGTATTCCAAATTTTTTTTACGATTCATTCAGTTTTTTACTTATTGATTTTATTTTCTCTTAATTTGCGGGCATGTGTTTATTAGCATTTAATTGGAACAAACATCCAGAATTTAAGATGATCCTTGTAGCCAACAGGGACGAATTTTTCGAAAGACCCACAGAATCCCTTCATTTGTGGGATGAAGGGTTTTATGCAGGCAAGGACCTTAGGGCAGGAGGCACTTGGCTGGGAATTCATCCCAATGGTAGGTTTGGGGCCCTTACCAATTACCGGGATATGCGGAATATGAAAAAAGATGCAAAATCCCGAGGAGACCTTGTTAAAAATTTTTTGGAGGAAGAAATGGGACCTGAGGAATACCTTTCAGAAATACAAAAAGAAAAAGACCTGTATGAAGGATTCAACCTTCTGGTAGGAAACCATGAGGAACTTTATTATTTCTCAAATAAAAAAGAGGGAATTCATAAATTGGATTATGGCCTATATGGATTGAGCAATGCCCTTTTGGATACACCATGGAATAAGCTGCTGATGGCCAAGGAGAAGCTAAAAAATAAAATTGAAAAAGGGGCTTTGGATAAAAAGGAATTAAGTGAGGCAGTTCTATCAAAAGCTATTGAGCCCGATGATCAGTTGGCGGATACAGGGGCAACCTTAGAACAGGAGCGTGCTGTTTCAGCCCAATTCATCAATTTCGGAAATTATTATGGCACCATCAATACCACAGTCCTGCTTTGGAAACATTCCGGGGAAGTGGAAATCAAAGAAAAAAGATATTTTCAGACTGAGGGCAGAACCGAGGAAAAAGAGATTCAGTTTCAAATGGAGGAGCTTAAGGAACATAAAGCAGGTTGAGGCTGTTTTGACTGAAAATATATATTATGAAAATTCTAGACGTATTTATAGTGGGTGGCGGCCCAATTGGTTTGGCATGTGGGATAGAATGTGAAAAATCCGGTCTGGATTATCTCATTGTAGAAAAAGGAGTCCTAACCAATTCACTATATAATTACCCGTTGAATATGACTTTTTTCTCTACCTCCGAAAAGCTGGAAATGGGAGGGATCCCATTTATGTCCATTGCCCATAAACCCACTAGAACAGAAGCGCTTGAATATTACCGAAGAGTTGCAAAGACCTGGAAATTAAAAGTCCGACTTTATGAAGAGGTAAAAACATTAGTAAAGAAGGACGGTATTTTTGAAATCAACACATCGAAAGGGACTTACCAAACAAGAAATATCATCATTTCCACTGGATTCTATGATCTCCCCAATCTGATGAATGTCCCTGGAGAAGACCTTCCAAAAGTTACTCATTACTATAAAGAACCCTGGCCCTATATCGGACAAAAAATCATTGTGGTGGGTGGGGCAAATTCGGCTGTAGATGTGGCATTGGAAACCTGGCGGAAAGGCGCTGAAGTTATCATGGTACTCAAAGATGAAGGAGTGGACCCAAAAGTCAAATACTGGGTTAAACCTGATATTGAAAACCGCATCAAGGAGGGATCCATTAAAGCTTTCACGAATTCCCTTGTGAAAGAAATCCGGGAAAATGAAGTGGTGATCAATACCCCTGAAGGAGAAGTCACAGTGGAAAATGATTTTGTCCTCGCCATGACCGGATATGTGCCGAATTTTGCCTTATTGAATCAATTGGGAGTGGAACTGAGTCTGGACGAAAAGCGTCAACCCTGTTACGACCAAACCAATCAGGAATCCAATATCCCCGGAGTTTACCTAGCTGGGGTAGTCTGTGGCGGATTGAATACCCGTGAATTTTTTATCGAAAACTCCATTGTGCATGCAGAGCAGATTGTGGGGCATATTGTGGGGAAGGGAAAGACTTAAGATTTGAGATTTAAGACATAAGATGGGTTTGGGGTTGAATTTTTGGGAGGGGTAGGAAGAGAGATTCGTTATATAGAATACATATTGAATTTCTTTTTTAAATTTACAATTATGAAAAAACCTTTGACTTATAGAGTGTTATTGATTGAAGAACCTGAGGGAGGTTTTACGGTTAATGTACCTGCCTTGCAAGGGTGTATAACCTATGGTGAAAATCTCAGCCATGCAATGGAAATGGCAAAAGAGGCAATAGAGGGATATGTAGAACTTCTTAAA
Source organism: Aquiflexum balticum DSM 16537 (assembly GCF_900176595.1). Classification (GTDB taxonomy): domain Bacteria; phylum Bacteroidota; class Bacteroidia; order Cytophagales; family Cyclobacteriaceae; genus Aquiflexum; species Aquiflexum balticum. Next base: position 239,958 of record NZ_LT838813.1, on the reverse strand, counting down.
GAGCAAGGTCAACCTATTCCTGATGACAGTAACACCTTTGAATATTCCATTACACTTGCTTCCTGATGGGTAATTTGCCTTCACTTAGCCCCAAAGAATTATGCAAGATTCTGGAAAAAAATGGTTTTGAGCTCAGGAGAATCAAGGGAAGTCACCATTTTTTTCAGCATCCAATTTCGGGAAAAATAACAGTAGTTCCAATGCATAATAAGGATTTGCCAAAGGGCACATTTTTAGCCATCTTAAAGCAAGCCGGAATTGATAAAAATGAACTTTAAGACTTTCTAGAAAATTCAAATTTTCTAAACAGAGACCGTCTAGTATTTCAAGTTTTACAATTTTTTAATTCTTCTTCCTTAACCCTCCAATTTTAAATTTTAAATTTTTCAATCTTTCAATTCCCCTTGCCTTATCTTTGCGGCATGAATTACCTATCAGTAGAAAATCTCAGCAAGTCTTTCGGCGAGCGCAAACTTTTTCAGAACATTTCTTTCGGAATAGATCAGGGTCAGAAGATAGCCCTTGTTGGTATCAATGGTGCCGGGAAGTCTACTTTGATGAAAATCATCATGGGTCTTGAAGTCCCCGATTCAGGTAACGTGGCCACCAACCAACAGGTGAAAGTAACCTATGTGCATCAGAATCCCGTCTTTTCCGGAAACCTTAGCGTTTTTCAGACCATTTTTGATGGCAGCACCAATGAGACACTTCAGGTGATTGAGCATTATCATAAAGCCATGTTAGATGCCGAACATGGCAAAGACAATGGTGATGAGATGCAGAAAATCTTTGAAAAAATGGATTCCCTACAGGCTTGGGATTTTGAATATCAGATCAATGAGGTCTTGGGCAAGTTGGGTCTGCATGATACAGAAATGTCAGTAGGGGACCTAAGTGGAGGCCAAAGGAAAAGAGTAGCTCTGGCCAAAGCCATTTTGGAAAAACCTGATTTACTGCTATTGGATGAACCAACGAATCACTTGGATTTGGAGACCATAGAATGGTTGGAGGATTACCTTTCCAAAGCCAATCTGGCGCTTTTCATGGTGACCCACGACAGGTATTTTCTGGAAAAAGTGACCAATCAGATTCTGGAGCTGGACAATGGCGGTATTCACAGGTATATGGGCAACTATGGTTATTTTTTGGAGAAAAAGGAGGAACGCAGGGAAAATGAGGCCACTGAATTGGAGAAGGCTAAAAGTCTGTATAAAAAAGAACTGGACTGGATCCGTCGTCAGCCTAAAGCCAGAAGTACCAAAGCCAAATACCGGGTGGATGCTTTTGAAGAAACCAAAGAAAAGGCTTTCAATAAAAGAGAGGAAAGAGAGATTGAACTGAAAGTCACTTCCCAAAGGTTGGGAAATAAGATTATTGAAATTGAAAAATTGAACAAATCCTTTGATGACAAAACGCTGATCAAGGATTTTAGCTACACTTTCAAAAAAGGGGATAAGATCGGAATTGTCGGACCCAATGGTGCCGGTAAGACAACTTTTTTGAATATGATCACAGGATTGTTGGCTCCCGACAGTGGAAAGGTATCTATGGGTCAGACCACAGCAATTGGCTACTACCGCCAGGAGGAAGATTCCTTTGATGAGGAAAAAAGACTGATAGATATTGTAAAGGACGTGGCCGAAGTGGTTACTGTTGCCGGAGGTGCTACCATTACAATTGCCCAGTTCCTCAACAAATTTGGTTTCCCACCCAAGCAGCAGCATACTCCTGTTGCCAAGCTAAGTGGCGGGGAGAGACGAAGGCTGCAATTGCTTATGATCCTGATCAAGAGCCCCAACTTCCTCATTCTTGATGAGCCTACCAATGATTTGGATATAGTAACCTTGAATACCTTGGAAGAATTCTTGGACAATTTTCCAGGCTGTTTGATCATTGTTTCGCATGATAGGTATTTTATGGACAGGTTGGTGGAGCATTTGTTTGTTTTCGAAGGGGAAGGAAAAATCAAGGATTTTCCAGGAAACTACTCAGAATTCAGAGAGTGGGAAAAAGAGCAGAAGGCAAACAAAAAAGAAGAAAAGCCCGCTAAAGAAGTCAAAACGGAAAAGCCTTCCTTCGATTCGGGGAAACCCAAAGCAACCTTCAAAGACAAAAAAGAATTTGAGGATATCAATGCTAAAATAGAATCCCTGAATGTTGAAAAAGAGAAGCTGTTTGCTCTGATTTCTGCCGGCACTGATGACCATAAGGCATTGATGGAATGGTCCGCATCATTGAAGAAAACAGAAAATGATATTGAGGAATTGGAATTGCGTTGGTTGGAATTGAGTGAATTGGAGGGGATAGGGTAGTTCAAGACTTAGTCTTGGACTTCCTCAATTTCAGTCTTCAGACTAAACCAATCATTTTTCTCTTCCTCTATCGTGAAACAACTTTTGTTGTAGGTGAAGGATTGAACCTATTTTAATCCTCCAAGTCCACTAATTCCCAGTTTTTGAACAAAGAAAAATTCAAGGAAACATAGAAAATGTTTGCGTCCAACCCTGCGTATGGCTGAAATGTCCCTCCGTTTCCATCTGAGGCAGTAAATCCCTGATTGAAAAACGAATTCAGGTAATACTTGGCTTTGATACTGGTACCTTTTGGCAAGGTGTAGCCAATAAACAAGGCGTGTTGAAGGGTGTTGACCCGATCACTGAACCATACACTGAACCTCTCAGTTCTCACCTCATCGACAAACGTCCGCTCCCGATAATTCATGGCAATCTCCAACTCGTAACCGGCAAAGAAAAACCTATCATCCAGGTGACCAAGTTTTACGCCAATAGGAATACCCAGATTGTAATTTCTTACTTTCTTTCTCACCGAGGCTGATTCGTCAAAAATAAAACCCACGTTGCGGATGTTTACTCCGGTAAACCATCCAAAGGACTCACTTTGGTCAAAATTGAGGAGAGTTTGCAGGTTTATTACTGGTGAAAACCTGAGCACATTATTGTTGTTTTGAAGAGTTCCAGTGGAGAAAATCCACTCTCCACCTGAGGTGAAATATGGCTTGACATCTTTTGTTACCGTCTTGGTTTGGGCAAAAGTGTAAGTAGAGGCTGTTGAAATGATTAAAAGAAAAGTAAAAAGTTTTTTCATGGTTTAATGTTTTTTTGGTTATTCTACAAATATGATAATTCTTTGATTGATTTGAGGATTTTCAATAGGTATAATTTCTTATTATTTTGATTTTTTTTTGAAAAAAGAATGGATTCCAAAAATAACCAATCCCAATGCTGTCCACCAAAATGTATCAATTATTTCTTCTTGGTTAGTACCTGAAAGTAACCAAACGGTAGCAATAATTCCAATAATAGCAAGTTGGTTCCCATATGGAATTCTGAAATAATTTCGAACGGGTTGCGACTTCCTTAATTTGATCAAGGAGGCACATACCAATGCATACAAAATCAGCCTTGATATAACTGAAACAGCCAGCGAACTCATAAATCCCCAAACTATCGCCACGAACGCAACCAATCCGGAAAAGAAGAGAATAGAAACCCAAGGAGTGGCAAATTTTGGGTGTATTTTGCTGAAAAGTTTTGGAAGTTGATCTTCTAAACTCAAAGCATAAGGAAGTCTTGATCCACTGAGAATCTGAACATTCAAAGTCCCCATTATACTGACCACAGCCCCTAAGGTGATAAACATTCCGCCCCACCAACCCATAAATCCTGTTGCTGCATCCGCCAAAGGTTTTTCTGATTCAGCAAGGTTTGGAAGCGTCCCGATAGATACTACCTGTATCAAAATATAGAATCCTGCAATAACTGCAGCAGCTGTAATCAGACCAAAAGGCAGATTTTTCTTAGGATCGACGATTTCTCCACTGTTGACCAAACCTGCTTCAAATCCACCAAAAGCAAAAATCAGCAACAGCGTAGAAGCAGAAAAATCCTGAATACTTGGCAAAGGACCGGGTTCAATCAAATCAAAATCTATATAAAACAAGCCTACTACTATAAATACAGCTAATGGAAATAGCTTGGAAACTGTCAGTATATTACTGACTTTAGCGCTGTTTTTTACCCCGATCCAATTGAAGTAGGTAATCAGGCCTGTAATGAAAAGAATCATTCCAACCCTTACTTCAGTTTGATTGAAAACATCAGAAAAAAAGGAAAGATAAAGTATCATTAAGTTGATTAGGGTGGCGTAACTGAACAGACGGGTAAGCATCAAGAGCCAACCAATCACAAACGCCGGGATTGGTCCAAAGGCAGCATTGACATAAAGATATGGACCACCTGTCTGTTCAAATCGGGAACTTACCTCTGCAAAAACAAGGATCAACACCATCATGACCATGGCACATGCTAAAAATGCCAGAATACTGTAAATCCCCGATAGGGCAAAAACTTTAGCGGGCAAAGCAAAAATTCCAGCGCCGATTACTGAATTGATGATCAGAAAGACCAAATCCCATTTTTGGATTCCGCGCTTGAGTGATGTGGGTGAATTAGCCAAATTTTATCTTAAATTTTACTCCTTAGTAATCCTAAATGGTATACCTGATTTTTTTCTTCCAGAATTTTCAAATCTCCAAGCATCCAATATCTCATTAACCAAATTGCTATCAAACAATAACTATAAAAAATCCACATCTACACTAAATGGATATTTCATCAGATACTGCAGGGCTTCCTCAATTTTCAGATCTTCAAACAGTACTTTATAAAGATTTTCGGTAATCGGTGCCCGAGTGCCTTTTCCTTCTACGAAGGTTTTCATTAATTTCACTGTATTGACACCTTCTGCCACTTCTTCCATCGTATTCATGATATTATCCAGAGTTTCTCCTTTTGCCAGCCTATAGCCCACCGTGTAGTTTCTGGACAAAGTGGAATTACAGGTGGTGACCAAATCCCCGATTCCTGCAAGTCCTATAAAGGATTTAAGGCTTCCTCCCAAAGCATTCCCGAGGTAAATCATTTCGACCATTCCTCTTGAAATGAGCAGCCCCTTGGCATTTTCACCCAAACCCAGACCGGCCAATGCACCGGCTGCGATCGCAATAATATTTTTTAAAACACCACTCAATTCGACCCCTACAATATCAGAATTGCCATATACCTGAAACTTATCCGTCCGAAGCAATCTTTGACCTTCCAGAATCACCTCATTGTATTTGCTTGCAACCACGGTAGCAGCAGGTTGACCCTGATAAAGTTCCTTTGCAAGATTGGGGCCAGCCAAACAACCTATCCTGACTACTACTGTCTCTTTCATGATTACCTCACTCATGGTAAGGATATTTTCACGGCTGATTTTTCCGGTATCTGAAAGTGTTTTTCCGGTTGGTAAGTTAAGGCAAAGTCCTTTTGTACCATGGATCAGGAGATGGTATGGATATAAAAAGGGAGAAAATTGGCGGATCACTTCTTGAAAAGCTGTGGAAGGTACCATAAAGAAAATGGTATTGCAGGCTCCAGCAATCATTTCAGGGTCTTGGGTAGCAATTATTTCAGGATTGATACTCACGCCATCCACCGTGTGGTTTTGGTTGATTTCATCCATCACTTCTGCTCTGCGGACAAATGCTATGACTTTGCTTTTTTCCGAAAGTATGTTGGCAATGGCAGTTCCAAAACTCCCCATGCCCACTACACCGACAGCCTTGTCTTTAGAAGAGTTTTTCGAGGTCATATCCATCCAATCTGTTGTGGTAATAATATAATAAGCTTAAATCTTGGGTCTCTATATTCCCGCCTTCATTTTTCACCAATGGCCGCTTAGCATGATACATTCCTACATTGGCTAATCCATGGGAGATGATGGAGTCTATATCTGTATTTAGGTGAGGAGCTGTCTGAACTTTCCCCTGTGATTCCAGTTCTCGGATTTTGGCAAGTACTTTTTGGCATTCGTTTTTGAACTCCTCATAAACTAAAAAAATATCTTCCTCGGGAAGTCTCAATAAATCAAAAATATCCATCTTTTTGTTTTCTCTTTTTATCATTTGAAAAGCCACAAAAGCGACCAAATGAGAGCTGAAGACCCTATTGATAAAATGAAATTCTTCTACAATTCTATTGCCTAGCCGGTAAGTATATTCCTCTTCTCGCTGCGTGTCGACACTTACTTTTCCATTCGAAATAAAATAATCCCTTGTATTGATTATTCTTCCGTTTCGATCCAGGCTGTTGCCTTCCTTGTCTACATAATTGCCCAATACATCCATAGCCCGTCCAATGGAAACAGATATGTCAGACCCTTTTGTAAAAAACTTTACCAGGAACTTTGAGATTTTATAGGAAGTCGAAAACTCATCAGATTCTTTGTAATACCTTTCCTGGCCTGTCATCGAAAGATGTTCCTGTATCAAGCTTGGGGCCTCTAGTACAAAGTGATAGTTAATAGTGACAGGAACTATAAAAATTTTCCCGCTGACATCGTTGATTTCTTTCTGATAATTGGCTCTTTGAGCCTCTACAGCAGTACTTAATAATCCCAGTTTCAGTTTCTTTTCGATCATTCCGCTTCTGGAACGGGTACCTCCGGGAAAGAAAAGGCTATGGACGCCAAATTGAATGGCTTCCGAAGAATAGGTTTTCAATGTTTCCAGATACAATAAATTTTTCTTTCTTCTATCTACTTTATAAGCACCCAATGCATTCATGAAATAGGCAAAGATTTCGATGTTGAAAAGATTGAGGCCCGCTCCATAAATAAAAGGAGGGAGGCCCAAAACAGATATGACCCAGCCTATCAGGATACTGTCAAGATTTGAAAAATGAGTTGGTACCATGACAATGGTGCCTTTGGAAGCCAATTCCCTGATTTGATCAGTCTCACCGACCACCTGAATCTTGTCCTGAAGCGTATATTGGTTGCTGAAAATGGATTTAAAACCCTTCACTCGCGCCGCATTCAATAATCTCGCAAACCCAAAAGTTACTATTCTTCTGGTGACTTTATAATGGGTATGAACGAAATTACTGGCTATTTCCTCAGCATAGCGCATGGTAATATCATCAAGAATTTCTAAATATTTTTTCTTTTTTTGAGTTTGGGTAATACTACTATCAGCGCTCAGATGAACGAGACTGGATTTCACTTTTTGCCAAAATTCCCGCTCATCATCAGGATCCACATCCCAAGGATTTTGCTTGATCCGCAGTTTTTCCCGGTACAAAGTTGTCTCAAGTTCTTCCCTTAGAAGACCTAAATCATTTCCAGTAATTGCAAGAATGGAGTTTTGGCTGGACTCAGCCACTTTCCTGACAAATTCTTTCCGGCTTTTGCTCAGTTTTACAACGGGCCATTCATCCTTCTTCGGAAGAATTGGGGCATATTTATGTTTGATGTAATTTTCTGACAAGGGGTATCTGGTTTTACATAAACGCCAAAGATAGTAAAAATCAAGATTTCGCTACAATTCTTGGTTTGAGCAGGTAGTTGGCCATTTAATGTCTGAATTTCAAAATTAAATATGATTTATGAAAACGTTTTATTCCAATGGGGGTTAGAATCATTAATATTTATATATCTATGGGTTTTGTCAAAGGGTTAATCCATCGTATTATTGCACCACAATTGTTTTATGAAGCCTGACCTCAAACAGATACAAGCGCCCATCACCAGGGAAATGGAGGAATTCGAGGAGAAATTCCGTGATTTTATGAAAAGTAAAGTCAAGCTTCTCGACCATATTACCAATTACATCGTGCGTAGAAAGGGCAAACAGATGCGCCCTATGTTTGTTTTTTTAACTGCAGGCGTAAGCGGCGGAATCACGGAAGCCTCATATAGGGGGGCGGCATTGATTGAATTGCTGCATACAGCGACTTTGGTCCATGATGATGTGGTGGACGATTCCAATTATAGAAGAGGATTCTTTTCGGTCAATGCTTTATGGAAAAACAAAATTGCAGTTTTGGTTGGGGATTACCTTCTTTCAAGGGGTTTGTTGTTAAGTGTGGACAACGGTGATTTTGATTTGCTTAAAATAGTGTCCAATGCAGTAAGGGAAATGTCGGAAGGTGAACTCCTGCAAATAGCCAAAGCCAGGAAACTGGATATCACCGAAGATGTATATTATACTATTATTAGACAGAAGACCGCAAGTTTGATAGCTTCATGTTGTGCTGTTGGTGCGGCTACCTCTGGAGCTAAAACTGAATTGATAGAAAAGATGCGGACTTTTGGTGAAAAAGTGGGGATGGCCTTTCAGATCAAAGATGACCTTTTTGATTATGGAGAGGATGAAATCGGCAAACCTGTAGGGATAGATATCAAGGAAAAAAAGATGACTTTACCCTTGATTTATGCACTTAATAATGCTTCCTGGCTGGATAAAAAGAAAATAATTTATCTTGTCCGAAATCGTAATGAAGACAAGAAATCCGTCAATGAAGTCATCGATTTTGTCAAAAAATCAGGGGGACTTGATTATGCCAATAAAGTCATGAACCAATATTTTGATGAGGCTCTTGAAATTCTGAACACTTTTCCCGAATCCGATTATAAAACTTCTTTGGAAGGATTGCTGAGGTATACTATTGAGAGAAAGAAGTGAAGTCAGTTGGTGGAAAGTTGGAAGTTGGAAGAAAAGATGTGAAAGGTTGTCCGATGACGGATGACCGATGTTGATTTGGTGTAACCTGATGGTTTGTCATTAGTATCACGGTTCTGGATGCTATGAAACTGACCGACAACCTTTCATCGAAATGTTAACCTGCTTAAGAACTTCGGGAAATTTCCTGTTTTAAGTCAGAAGGTTAAAAGAAGGTGAGAGACTTCTAAATTTGATTTTAAGGAGTTAGCCGGCATGATGCGAACATGGAGCGGGATTTGCCATTATTTTTTTGATGCCTTTTTTTCTGCAATACTATTTTAATTCATCTATGTCGATAAATACATCATTGACATTAAACCCATTATCCAACTCTATCTTTCACAAAATCTTTTTTCCTAAAACAAACCCACATCGGTCATCGGTCATCTGACATCGGACTTTTTGCCCTACGATAACCTACCTTATACATTTATCCAACCTACCTCACTCATTTACCAATTCCCGCACCAACTCCTCATGTTCTTCCACCCAATGCGTGTAGTATTCACCGGTTCCGGGACCGTTGAATCCAGTGTGTATATTTCTGACTTGGCCTTTTTTGTCAATGTAAATCAAGGTTGGAAAAGCGATTACTTTGTTGAGGGCAGGGAGGGCTTCTGAGGCTTTTTCCTTATTGCTGACACCGGCAATGAGAAATGTATATTCAGCACCTAATTTGTTCATAGACTTTTTCACGCGGGTACTTGCATACTCAAATTCTGGCTTGCTTTCAAAGGCCAATCCTATGATTTCAACGCCTTTGTCTCTGTTATTTTTGTACCATGGTGCCAGGAATTTTGTTTCATCCATGCAATTTGGACACCATGTTCCGAAAAGCTGTACCAATACAACTTTTCCTTTAAATTTCTCATCATCAATTGAAATCATGTTTCCATCTACATCCGGGAAAGTAAAAGTGAGTTTGTCATATCCTGCTTTCAAATAATTCAGGGAATAGGAATCCGATAATTCGAAAGCTTCGTTTCGGACTGATTGAAAGGATTCCTTTACCCTTGGGCCACTCCTGAAGTTACCCAGAATTGATCCGTCTTTCTGAACCTCACCTTTGAATAAAAAAAGATGACTACCATCAAAAGCGCTTAACTGGAAAGTGTTTCCATTGACATTTCCTTCAAGAAAACGATAATCACCCAATTCTGTCAAAAAAGTTCCAGTCAATTTATTCCCTTGTTGGGATAAAAGTGCCACAGCATCGTACTTTTCACCATTTTCCTTCTCAAATACCGTTTTCCATTTACCCGAAAAATCAGTTTCCGGTTCTCTAAAAACCTCAAACCTAGATCGTCCTGTGGATCTGAAAGCCTGAAATGGAATCCGGTAATCCGAAGCTGCATTTTTGACAAAAATCCCTTCTAATTCATCAAAGTCCTTGAATTTTGCTTTGATTTCTGAGTCAAATATCCCCATGCTCACTTTTAAGGAATCTCCCAACAGCTCAACTTCGTCATATATCAAAATTTCATCTCCATTGTAAACTTCCATCAACCATTTTTCGCCGGTTTTGGCAAAACCTATTCCAAATGGAAGGTAGTCCTCCCCAATATCAAGTTGGGCTTCCCACTTTCCGGAAAGGTTGGTAAGTTTTTCGGTTTTTCCTGTACAGGATATTATGAAGGAAATTGTAAGTGGTAAAAAAAGGTTTTTAAAATAATTCATGGGTTGTGGTTTATGGGAATTCAAATTTGTTTTTAAAAAAGAATAAAACCTACAGGTTTTGTGCACTAAATGATTTTTTCATTTGAAAGGTTCAGATTTGGTTTCTACAAATTCAATTTGTCTTCTGCTTCCTTCAAAATCCGAATGAATAAGTATCATTTCAAAGATTTCCTGGAAAAATCCCCCACTTTTCCCCAAACTTTCTAAGAAAGGGTAAAAATGCGCTACTTAGTTATTGAATTTTGCTAAAAAACTCTTTTCTAGGCGATTTTAGAGGTTTTTTTATACCTATTTCTTTCTCTCAACAAGTTGACCTTCAAAGAAATTAGCTTGATTTTTTTGATAAAAGATTGTGATAATTCAAACTTTTGGATAGATTTAACAAAAAGTGGAGAAAAGTGGGAGAAAGTGGTGGATTGTGTTATTGCTTTTCTTACTTTTGTGTTTGACGTAAACTCAAGATAAGCCCATGGGAATGTTCAACAGCCGGTATGAATGCAAAGTCGACTCCAAAGGACGTCTGGCATTGCCTGCCAAAATCAAGGCGGCAATACCTGATTCGAATGGAGATCAGCTCATTTTGCGGTTTGGAGACGATGGATGTCTTGCGTTGTATACCCAGGTAGAGTTTAAAAAACTTTTACACCAGATCAATTCACTTTCGGACCGGGACCCTATTCAAAGGCGGATCAAGAGAGGTTTTTTTGAAAGTATGACTGATGTGGAATTAGACAATGCAGGCCGTTTTTTGATCCCGAAACCATTTCTTCAGCGGGCAGGCATAGATAAGGATGCCATTATCCTGGGTGTAGGTTCTTTCATAGAAATCTGGAGTCCTGAAAAATTTAAAGCCAATTCTATAGATGATCAGGATGAGTTGTCAAGTTTGATGGATCAATACCTATCCTAATCATGACAGCGCAACAATATCATATTCCGGTGATGCTTGGACCTTGCATTGAAGGACTGGCCATTGATCCAAATGGGATTTATGTGGACTTGACTTTTGGTGGCGGAGGGCATTCCCTTGAAATCCTCAAACACCTGGACAAAGGTCATCTGTATGGATTTGATCAGGACAGTGACGCAGAAGCCAATGTGCCGTCCGATGAAAGATTTACTTTCATACAGGCCAATTTCAGGGATTTTAAAAAATACCTCAGGTTGTATGGAGTGCAGAAGGTTGATGGGATATTGGCTGATTTGGGAATTTCATCCCACCAGATTGATGAACCCAAAAGAGGATTTTCTACCCGGTTTGACGGGAATTTGGATATGAGGATGAGTTCGGATATGGATATCAGTGCTAAGGAGGTATTGAATACTTATGAGGAAGGAAGGCTTCACAAGATTTTTGGTATTTATGGTGAAATCAAAAATGCCAAGACTCTGGCCCAAGCCATAGCTTCCGAAAGAACGATGAAGCCCTTTTCCACAACAGAAGAATTCAAAGAATTGCTCAAAAAATTTGCACCAAGAGGTAAGGAGTTCAAATACTTTGCGCAGGTTTTTCAGGCTTTGAGGATTGAGGTCAATGATGAGATGGGGGCTTTGGAAGATATGCTCAAACAGACTTTAGAGGTCTTGAAGCCTGAGGGTAGATTGGTCATTATGAGCTACCATTCCTTGGAAGACAGGTTGGTCAAGAATTTTATTTCGAAAGGAAAGTTTCAAGGAGAAGTCGAAAAAGATTTCTACGGTAATCTGATCAGACCTCTAGAGCCTGTAACCAGAAAAGCCAGAGTGGCTGATGCAGAAGAGATACAAAGAAATAATCGCGCAAGAAGCGCAAAACTCAGGATTGCTAAAAAACTTTAACCATGAGCCAGAACACTTTTAAGAAAAAGATCAAGCAAGGATCCTCGCAAAAAGGGAATGGCAGGAACTTATTTACTCTTATTGAAGAGAAACTCAATGTAACCGGGATTATGGGAGAAGGTGTGCCCGTGCATTTTGCACCTCCTTTTTTATTTGCAGCACTTTTGGCTCTTATATATATATGGAGTAACCACCGGGCAGAGAATATGATAAGAAAGATTGAAGTTGCTCAGCAGCAGGTAGAAGATATCAGGGCGGATGTCACTACCCTAGAGGCAGAGTTTATGTTGAGCAGCAAACAATCTGAGGTGGCAAGGAAAATAGCCCCTTTGGGAATAGTCGAAATCGATGAACCACCAATGAAAATCAAATTGAAAAAGTGAATATAAAACGTTCCATAGTACTGCGTGTAAGAATAGCCTTCATTTTGGTGGCTTTGTTTGCCGGGGCAATCTTTTATAGGATTGTCCATTTGCAGTTTGTGGAAGGAGATAAGTGGCAGGCCAAATCAGAAACAATGAACTTTCAGTTTCGCCAGGTAAGTGCAACAAGAGGGAATATTTATGCAGCTGATGGTAGCCTTTTGGCTACGAGTCTTCCATTTTATAGGGTTGTTCTTGACCCTTTAGTAGCCAAAAAGGATGTATTTAATGCAGGGATTGATTCATTGTCCTATTTGCTTTCTTCTTATTATAAAGATAAATCAGCAGATTCCTACAAGCGTCTGATCAAAGATGCACGCTCAAGCGGGAAGAGATATCTTATTTTAAATCGGAGTCAGATTGGCTATCAGGATATGCAAATAATGTCCCGATGGCCTATTTTCAGAAAAGGCAGAATGGCCGGAGGAGTGATTTTTGAAAAAGTGGAAAAACGATATCGCCCCTTCAATAATCTAGCCAGTCGTACTGTAGGTTTTGTCAATGAGGACAAATACGGTGTTGGGATTGAGTATAGTTTTAATGAGTATTTGGAAGGGAAAAATGGGAAAGCCCTTTTCCAAAGGATTGCCGGAGGTTCATGGAAACCTGTTTTTGATGCGGAAGATGTAAAGCCCGATGATGGATTTGACATTTTGACCACTTTGGATGTGAACATTCAGGATGTCGCCGAATCAGCCTTACTCAAGCAATTGATAGCCAAAGATGCGGCATTTGGTTCGGTCATCGTCATGGAAGTCGAAACAGGCCATATCAAAGCCCTTGCCAACCTGCAAAAAAACAACGGTGGTTACGGGTACGGTGAGAATTACAATTTTGCCATTGGAGATCAGGGATTGACTGAACCGGGATCCACTTTTAAATTACTTTCCATCATGGCTTTATTGGAGGAGGGAAAGATCAATCTGAGGGATACGGTAGATACAGGGAATGGAACCTACAGGTTTTATGACCGAAATATGAATGATGCTAAAGCCGGAGGTTACGGAAAAATAACTATCCAGGAAGCATTCGAAAAATCATCCAATGTGGGTATTTCAAAACTGGTTGAACAACATTTTGGACATAACCCGACTAAATTCATTTCCTATATCGAAAAGGCCGGATTGGATAAACCCATGGACTTTCAATTGAGAGGTGAAGGAGTTCCATATTTCAAAACTCCGGGAGAAAAAAACTGGTACGGCACCACCTTGCCCTGGATGTCTATTGGATATGAAGTCAAATTGACGCCGCTACACACTTTAACCCTTTACAACGCAGTCGCCAACAATGGTAAAATGGTCAAGCCAATGATTGTTCAAGCCGTTGCCAGAGGAAACCAAATTGAAAAAAGATATCATACTGAGATATTAAAGAAGAACATAGCTTCTTCGAAGACAATCAAGCAACTGCAGGAATTATTGGAAGGCGTAGTTCAAAATGGCACTGCAAAAAATGTATATAACAAAGAATATAAAATAGCCGGTAAGACAGGAACTGCCCAAAAACTGATCGAGGGGAGATATTCTCAAAGATATTATACGTCGTTTGCAGGCTATTTTCCTGCAGACAATCCCAAATATTCCGCTATTGTGGTAATTGACAACCCCAAGGGTTTTGCCGCTTATGGAGGTGATATTTCAGCACCGGTATTCAAGGAGATCGCAGATAAGATTTATTCCCAGGATTTGGGTCTCAATACTAAAATCAACGAAAAGAATTTTTTGGCCTCAAATCCAAGTGATGGATTTCCTTATATCCAAGCAGGAAAGGTCGATGAATTACAGATGATCTGTAACCGTTTTGGAATTTCAAATCACCTGAATGGAGAGACTTCCGATAATTGGGTTAAGTCTTCCACAATGAACAAAGCAATAATATGGAAAGCCAATAAGACAGATTCTCCTTTGGTTCCGGATGTAAGCGGTATGTCACTCAGAGATGCCTTGTATGTATTGGAGAATAAAGGATTAAGGGTAGTCTATCAAGGAAAAGGAAGAGTGAAAGGGCAATCCATTACTCCAGGTACTCCGATAAGCAATAGTCATATAATCAATTTAGTGTTAGGATAAATGAAAGTCCTTAAAGACATATTGTACAAAGTTTCTTTGACCTCTACCATAGGAGATATGGGAGTGGAAGTCAGCGAAATCAATTTCGATAGCCGTTTAGTGAAATCCGGTTCTGTCTTTGTAGCAATTAGAGGTACACAGTCAGATGGTCACGATTATATTGACATTGCCCTCGAAAAAGGAGCGTCTGCCATTGTCTGTGAAAGGATGCCTGATCAGATTAAAGAAAATATCACTTATGTCCAAGTGGTGGATTCATCCCAATCTTTGGGGATCATGGCGGCAAATTACTATGAAAATCCATCTGAGAAGTTGAAGTTGGTGGCGGTGACTGGTACCAATGGTAAAACCACCACCGTTACCCTTCTTTATCAGCTATTTATAGAATTGGGATATCAAGTGGGCTTATTGTCCACTGTAGAAAACAAAATCCATGAAAAGGTCATTCCTGCGACCCACACCACTCCTGATTCATTGAAAATACAGGAATTGTTGCACCAAATGGTATTAGAAGGCTGTACACATTGTTTTATGGAAGCCAGTTCCCATGCCATCGTACAGAGAAGGACCGCCGGACTCCACTTTGCAGGTGCTTTGTTTACCAATATCAGTCATGACCATCTGGATTATCATGGTTCATTCGATGAATATATCAAAGCCAAAAAATTATTGTTTGACGGACTGAGCAAAGAAGCTTTTGCACTGGTCAATGCAGATGATAAAAGAGGAACTGTGATGCTACAGAATTGTAAAGCAACCCATCAGACTTTTGGATTAAAATTTCCGGCAGATTTCAAAGGGAAGATTCTTTCCAATACCATTGAAGGCCTGGAACTTGAGATTAATAACAAACAGATTTGGTTCCGAATGATCGGTCAGTTTAATGCCTACAACCTCTTAGGCGTATTTGCTACAGCAATTCTTTTGGGTGAAGAAGAGGAAGAAGTCTTGATGCAATTGTCCAAAGTACCTGGTGCGCAAGGAAGATTTGATAAAATATCTCTTTTTGGAATTACAGCGATAGTGGATTATGCCCACACTCCTGATGCTCTTGAAAATGTACTCAAAACCATTCAGGGAGTCAGAACGGGTGGAGAACAGGTAATTACACTTGTAGGATGTGGAGGCAACAGGGACAGAACCAAAAGACCGGTAATGGCCAAAATTGCTACTCAGCATTCCGATAAAGTAATTCTTACCTCGGACAATCCTCGGAATGAAGATCCCATGGCCATATTGAGAGAAATGGAAGCGGGTGTAAATCCTGTGGATTTCAAAAAAACACTGATCATTGAGGATAGAAGAGAGGCCATAAAAACAGCTGCCATAATGGCAAAAAAGGGTGATATCATTCTTATTGCCGGCAAAGGTCATGAAACCTATCAGGAAATCAAGGGAGTCAAATATCCATTTGATGACCGCGAAGTAGTCAAAGAAATACTCAATCTGTTGAATAAAAACTGAAATGTTATATCCTATTTTTGATTATTTGGACCGAGTGTTGGACGTTCCCGGAACGGGGGTTTTTCGCTATATCTCTTTCAGGGCAGGTATGGCTGCGCTTTTTTCATTGATCATAACCATCACTTTTGGGAAAAAAATCATCAATTGGATCAGGGCCAAGCAGATCGGTGAAACAGTACGGGATCTTGGGCTTGAAGGGCAGACTGCCAAAAAGGGAACTCCCACCATGGGTGGAATGATGATGATTGCAGGGATAATCATTCCAACGCTTCTTTTTGCCAATGTCAACAATGTCTACATCATCCTTTTGCTTATAACGACCATTTGGCTTGGTGCTATTGGTTTTATAGATGACTATATCAAAGTCTTCCAAAAGAACAAAGACGGGCTTGCCGGAAGGTTTAAAATTGTAGGGCAAATCATCATCGGAGTCATTGTAGGGGCAACGCTATATTTCCATGAAGATGTGGTGGTGAGAGAATTTACCAACCCGGTGTCAATAGAAGAGGGCGTTGTGGAAACCCCCTCTTACAGGGATGTAAAAGTAGCCAAGACTACCATTCCACTGATGAAGAACAATGAGTTGAATTATGAGAAATTTCTTGGGTTTTTGGGAGAAAGCATTACTCCGGTTCTTTATATCCTTTTAGTGATTTTCATTATCTCAGCAATATCAAATGGTGCCAATATCACCGATGGCATTGATGGCCTGGCGGCCGGTACTTCAGCTATTATTGGCCTCACCATTGCCATTTTTGCTTATATATCCGGTAATGCCATTTTCTCCCAATACCTCGATGTCATGTTTATCCCCAATTCAGGGGAGTTGGTAATTTTCTGTGCGGCATTTGTAGGTGCCTGTGTGGGATTTTTATGGTACAATTCATTTCCAGCTCAGGTCTTTATGGGCGATACAGGAAGTCTGATGTTGGGTGGGGTAATTGCCGTTCTTTCATTGACTTTAAGAAAAGAATTATTGCTGCCTCTATTATGCGGGATTTTCCTTGTCGAGAATCTTTCGGTCATTATGCAGGTAAGCTATTTCAAATATACGCGAAAGAAGTATGGAGAGGGGCGGAGGATTTTTCTCATGTCTCCTTTGCATCATCATTACCAGAAGAAAAATATCCATGAAGCCAAAATTGTGACAAGATTTTGGATTGTAGGGATCCTTTTGGCCATCATCACTTTGGCAACTTTGAAACTGAGATAAATGAAACACATGATAGCCATATTGGGAGCGGGAGAAAGCGGAGTTGGGGCAGCATTGCTGGCCTATCAGAAAGGCTATGCGGTTTGGGTTTCAGATTTGGGTTCAATCAGTGAAGCTCGGAAAAAGGTATTAACAGATACAGGAATTGAATTTGAGGAAGGCAAACATTCTGAAAAACTGATTCTTGCAGCTGATGAAATCATAAAAAGCCCTGGGATTCCTGAAACTGCACCAATAGTCCGGAAGGCAAGGGCAAAGGGCATACCTGTTATTGATGAATTGGAATTTGCTTTCAGATTTTCCAAAGGTAAGGTAATTGCCATAACTGGTACCAACGGAAAAACCACCACTACGCTTTTGACTTTTCATTTACTAAAAAAAGCAGGATTGGATGTCGGGTTGGCCGGAAACGTGGGTGAAAGTTGGGCTGGACAGCTGGTCAAAAAAGACCATGCTTGGTGGGTATTGGAAGTGAGCAGTTTTCAGATAGATGGATTTATTGAATTCAAACCAAGAATTGCGGTTCTGACCAATATTACGCCCGATCATCTGGATAGATATGACTACCAATTGGACAATTACATCTCATCCAAAGTATCTCTTTTCAAGAATATGAATGAAAGAGATGCTGCCATTTTCTATGGTGATGACCTGAATATCCAAGTCGGTTTGGGGAATATCAATCTGCAGGCTACGACATATCAGGTTTCCCTTGAAAAGGCTTTTGAAAGAGGTGGATTTTTCAACGGTAAAGAAATTCAGCTTTTGGCTTTGGGCAAGAAAGTGAGAATCAATCCTGATGACATCATCCTGAGAGGGACCCATAATTTATTGAATGCCATGAATGCATCATTGGCAGCGATACTTGCCGGTGTTGATGAAGAGGCTATTCACTCTGGACTGAAGGATTTCAAGAATGCTGCGCATAGAATGGAACATGTGGCCACGGTTTTGGGAATCTCTTTTGTCAATGACAGTAAAGGAACCAATGTGGATGCCACTTCTTATGCATTGGGCAGTTACTCTGAGCCTTTGATATGGATAGCAGGCGGAGTTGATAAAGGGAATGATTACAGTAGTCTTTATCCAATTATCAAGGGTAAAGTAAAAATGCTCATCTGTTTGGGAGAGAACAATGAGAAATTGAAAAAAGCCTTTTGGGGGATAATTCCAAACATAAAGGAAACCAAAAGTATCGGACAGGCAGTAGCCTGGGGACTGGAATATGGAGAGGAGGGAGATGTTATTTTGCTCTCCCCGGCATGTGCCAGTTTTGACCTTTTCAAAAATTATGAAGACAGAGGAAATCAGTTCAAATCAGCTGTTCAGGAACTTAAAAGCTCTGTGATATGATGCAGGATGTAAAATTATGGTTTGACAGAAATCTGAAAGGAGACCCTATTATTTGGGGTATTGTGATTATCCTTTCAGTGATCAGTATAGTTGTGGTATATTCTGCTACCGGCTCCTTGGCATTCAAATATACAGGAGGCAATACTGAGAAATATCTAATTGACCATTCAATAATGGTCTTGACAGGTTTGTTGGTCATGTGGGTGGCTCATAAAATCCCATACCGGACTTTTGGACTTATCGGTAAGTTTTTGTTGGTGATATCTATACCCCTACTGTTTTTTACTTATGTTTTTGGGTCTACTGTGAATGAAGCAAATAGATGGCTTACGATTCCGGTTATCAATAAGGCCTTCCAACCTTCCGATATTGCCAAATTGGCTCTGATTGCAACCCTAGCGAGTTTGTTGGCAAGAAACCAAAAAAATATTTCAGATTTTAGAAATGCCTTTTTGCCTATGATGGTAGTGATTGGGTTGGTCTGCGGGCTAATTGGCTTGGCCAATATGTCCACTGCAGTTCTTTTGTTGACGACCTGTCTTCTGCTTTTATTGATTGGAAGAGTACCTGTCAAATATATCATGATGGTGGTCTTGGTTGGAAGTTTATTTCTGACTACATCAATTTTGATAGGACAGAGAGGAAGTACATTCTTTTCCAGGATTGAAAATTTTGTATCCGGTGATGAACTTCCTTTTCAGGCGGAACAGTCATTTATCGCTATTTCCACAGGAGGAATAACAGGCAAAGGACCTGGGAAATCCGAACAAAGAAACACCTTGCCCCATCCATATTCCGATTTTATTTATGCCATTATCATTGAAGAGTACGGATTGGTAGGCGGAGCAACGGTATTGTTTCTGTATATGGCCCTGCTATTCCGTGGTATGCGGATAGTTGCGTCATCAACCAAACCATTCGGCGGATTGCTATCGGCAGGATTGAGTTTTGCCTTGGTATTGCAGGCAATGGTCAATATGGCAGTAGCGGTAGGTTTAGGACCTATCACAGGATTGCCTTTGCCGCTGCTCAGTATGGGTGGGACATCATTGGTATTTACAGGATTATCGTTGGGTATTATTCTCAGTGTCAGCAGAGGAGATCATCAGGATTTGATGGAAAATGCTACCGAAGGAAACAGAATAAGAAAAGGATTTCAGACTGCATAAAGAATTGAAAAATACAGAGACACCATATCGAATCATGATCAGCGGCGGAGGAACAGGAGGTCACATCTACCCGGCCATTGCCATTGCCAATGCCTGGAGGGAAAAGCATCCTGATTCTGAGATTCTTTTCGTAGGTGCCGAGGGAAAAATGGAAATGCAGAAAGTACCAGAAGCGGGATATAAAATAGTCGGATTAAGAGTAGCAGGATTACAGAGAAGTCTGAGTTTATCAAATCTAAGTTTCCCCTTCAAATTAATAGCAAGTCTGAACAAGTCGAAAAAATTGCTTAAAGAATTTACTCCCAATGCGGTAGTTGGGGTAGGGGGATATGCCAGTGGTCCATTGTTATATGCTGCTCAGGGAAAAGGGATTCCTACCATGATTCAAGAGCAAAATTCTTATGCTGGTCTAACCAATAAATTATTGGCTAAAAGGGCCAAGAAAATTTGTGTGGCTTATCCGGGAATGGAGAAGTTTTTTTCCAAGGAAAGTATTCAATATACAGGCAATCCGGTCAGGAAAGATATCCTTAACCTTGAAGGTAAAAGAGAAAAAGCATTTCAGCACTTTGGATTGGTAAAGGATAGAAAAGTCCTATTGATTTTGGGAGGAAGCTTGGGGGCACGAACTATCAATCATGCGGTTCTTGCCGATATGGAAGCTTTTGAAAAGGATGGATATCAATTGCTATGGCAGAGTGGTAAATTCTATTTTCAGGAATGCTTGGAAAAAGTAAAGATGTCAGGGTTGAAGCATATTCATGTAAAAGAGTTTATCCGGGAAATGGATTTGGCTTATGCCGCTGCAGACATGGTTGTTTCCCGGGCAGGAGCTTTATCTGTTTCTGAATTGAGTTTGGTCGGAAAACCAGTGGTTTTTATTCCTTCCCCTAATGTTGCCGAAGACCATCAGACCAAAAATGCCATGGCTTATGTATCCAAGGATGCAGCTATCATGCTCAAAGATGCAGAGGCAGTCGGGAAATTAAAATCAGTGGTTGACATGATTTTGGATGATTCTGTAAAAGTCAAAAGTCTTGGGATAAATATGCATAAACTGGCAAAGCCGAGGGCAGCCGAAGAAATTGTTGAAGTGTTGGAAAGAATTCTTGCATGAATTTCAAGAAACTACATAGCGTCCATTTCCTGGGTATAGGAGGCATAGGCATGAGTGCCTTGGCACGATGGTTTAACCACATCGGTGTCAAAGTGTCGGGCTATGATAAAACCCCCTCTCCCTTGACTGCTGCATTAGAGCAGGAAGGGATGGAAATCAGCTTTGAAGATCGGTTGGAAATGATTCCTGATCGGGTGAAAGTTGATAAAGAAAAAGCCTTGATTATTTGGACTCCGGCAATGCCTAAAGACTCCGTACAGCTCAATTTCTTTATGGAAAATGGCTATTCTCTAAAGAAAAGGGCAGCTGTTCTCGGAATGATTACGGCCAACATGCCTACCATAGCGGTAGCAGGAACTCACGGTAAAACAACCACATCTTCCATGATAGCCCATTTGCTCAAATCAGGAGGTAAAAATATAGCGGCTTTTTTGGGAGGTTTAACACAGAATTATAACAGCAATTTAATTCTTCATGATGAAGAAAATGATGCTGCTACTGTTGTGGTGGAGGCTGATGAATTCGACAGGTCCTTCTTGCACCTGCATCCCAATGTGGCTGTGGTGACAAGTGCCGATCCAGATCATTTGGATATATATGGAGATGATACCCAAATGTTGGAAGGATTCAGGCAATTTGTTGATTTGATAGCTGATGAAGGTCAGCTTTATGTACAGTCGAAAGCATTTTCAAAATTAGGCCAACTCAAGAATTCTTCTGTAAAAGTCAGGAATTACGGACTTAACAGCGGGGAAATTCAAGCAAGACATATTCAGGCAAAGCCTGCTGCCTTCATCTTTGATTATACCAGTAATGAAAGAAGCATAAAAGGGTTGGAGCTGAAGATGCATGGTTTTCATAATGTGGAAAATATCCTTCCTGCCATTTCCATTGCTTTGGATTATGGCCTGGACGAATCGGAGATTAGAAAAGGAGTCAGCACTTACAAAGGTGTAAAAAGAAGATTTGAGATATGGGTGCAGTACGAAGACAGGATTTTCATTGATGATTATGCCCATCATCCTGAAGAAATAAAGGCATTTCTGACTTCAGTAAAAGCCATGTATCCGGACAAAAAACTCACGGCTGTTTTTCAGCCACACTTGTATACAAGAACAAGAGATTTCGCTGAAGGCTTTTCTGAAAGCCTATCAATAGCGGATGAGGTAGTATTGCTGGACATTTATCCGGCAAGGGAACTCCCGATAGAGGGAGTAACGGCTTCGATGTTGCTGGAAGGAATTACTTCTATGAAGAAATCCCTTCAGACCAAGGAAGGATTATTGGATTACCTTGAATTGAATACCCCTCAGGTTTTGGTGACCATAGGAGCGGGAGATATCGACAGGTTGGTCACACCTATTGCAAACTGGATGAAACGTCATGAAAATTAGATATAAAAAATCATTGGTTTTCTCTTCACTGGTATTTGTACTGGTAGTATTTATAGGTTTTGTTGAGAGAAAGGATTCAGAAAGGACCCTAAACAGCATTGAAGTCAATGTGAAGGGAATTGCTGATGTTTATTTTGTCAATGAAAAAGACATCCTAGACGCAATTAAAACTGAGTTTCCTTTGCTCCTTCCGGGTATTTCCATGAAGGAGGTGGATCTGAATAAAATTGAAAAAAAGGTGGAGTTACATCCATTTGTAAAAAATGCGGAAGTCTTTGCGGACCTGAAGGGACATTTGATGATAGAAATTACCCAATACATCCCCATGGCCAGGATTGTCAGACCCAATGCCGCAGATGGATATATTTCTACAGAGGGAAAGATTTTACCGACTTCTCCGCAATACACTACCAGGGTGATGACTTTGGAAGGAGCTTATGCTGAAAGTTTACTTAAGCTTGAGGACATTTCTTCAACACATCAAGACCTGATGTCTCTCATTGATTATATCTATGCGGACGAATTTTGGAAAGCACAGATAGTAGGGTTGGATATACCTAAAAAAACGGACATCAGGATGTACCAGCAAGTCGGTAAGCAGGTGATTGAGTTTGGGGAAGCTAAGGACATTGAAGAGAAATTTAAAAAAATAAACCTGTTCTATGAAGAAATTCTGCCTGCCAAAGGCTGGAATACTTACACCAGAGTCAATGTAAAATATAAGGGCCAAATTGTTTGTGAATAATTGAAATCGCTATGGAAAATAACAAATTGATTGTCGGACTAGACATCGGAACCACCAAGATCTGCGCTATCATCGGGCGGAAAAATGAATTTGGGAAACTAGAGGTTCTAGGCATGGGAAAAGCTGTTTCGGATGGTGTCATCCGAGGTATTGTCACCAATATCGATAAAACCGTAAATGCCATCCAAAAAGCCGTTCATGAAGCTTCTGAAATGGCAGATGTGGATATAGTGGAGGTGATTGTAGGTATTGCGGGCCAACATATCCGAAGCACTGTGCATCATGGTGTGATTATCAGACATCCCAATCAAGATGAAATAACCGTCGAAGATGTCAGAAGACTTTCTAATGATATGGAGAACATTGTCGTTCCTCCGGGAAATACCATTATCCATGTAATGCCTCAGGATTACACCGTTGATTACGAAGATGGTATCAAAGACCCTGTGGGCATGTCAGGCTCCAGACTTGAAGCGGATTTCCATATTATCACAGCCCAGACCACAGCGATCAACAACATTAACCGATGCGTAAAGCGTGCCAACTTGGTTTCGCAGGATTTGATTTTGGAACCACTTGCCAGTTCACTTTCCGTCCTCAGCGAGCAAGACAAGGAAGCGGGTGTTTGTTTGGTTGATATTGGTGGAGGCACTACTGACATAGCGATTTTTTATGACAATATCATCAGGCACACTGCTGTGATTCCTTTGGGAGGAAATATCATTACCTCCGATATCAAGGAAGGCTGCATGGTCCTGCATCATCAGGCAGAACTCTTGAAAACCAAGTTTGGCAAAGCAATTACCGAAGAGGCAAATCCTAACGAGATCGTTTCCATTCCGGGATTACGTAACCGTCAGCCAAAAGAAATATCCATCAAAAACCTGGCAGCTATCATTCAGGCCAGGATGGAAGAGATTGTAGAATATGTCCAAAACGAATTGGTAGCCAGTGGGCATTATAAAAAACTAACAGGAGGTATAGTCCTGACAGGTGGCGGTTCGCAGCTTCAGGGAGTAGCCCAGTTGTTTGAATATATGACCGGATTGGATACCAGAATTGGCTATCCAAATGAGCACCTGGGAAAATGTAAAATAGAGGAGGTAAAAAGTCCCATGTATGCCACTTCGGTAGGATTGGTTTTGGCAGGATTTAGGTCCTTGGATGAAAGAGAAAACAACTACAGGATCAGGACAGAAAACAATTCTCAACCAAAAATTCAGGCCAAACCCCTCAGAGCTGAGTTTGGCCCGAATATATTCTCCAGTATCCGAAATAAACTGAAAGATATCATCACCAATGATATTAATGAAGATAGTAATTACTAGGGCTTATCATACCAGGGAATTAGAAGATTCTGTCTTCTAATTCCCTTTCTACAAAAACCGTACTAAAAGAAATAAATAGTTCACCAATTAATAAAAAATGTCAGATAATATGAAAGATTACAAATTTGATCTTCCGAAAAACCACAAATCCATCATCAAGGTGATAGGTGTGGGAGGAGGTGGTTCCAATGCAGTGAACCATATGTACAATATGGGAATCAAGGATGTGGAGTTTGTGGTAGTCAACACAGATGCCCAAGCTCTACAGAGCAGTCCAGTCCCGTTGAAGTTGCAGTTGGGTGCCCACCTTACCGAAGGTTTGGGTGCTGGTGCAAATCCTGAAAAAGGCAGAAATGCAGCGATTGAAAGCCGTGAAGAAATTCGCGATCTGCTTTCGGACAATACCAAAATGGTATTCATTACAGCAGGTATGGGGGGTGGAACCGGCACCGGTGCAGCTCCCGTGATTGCAAAAATTGCTAAAGATCTTGACATCCTTACCGTGGGGATTGTAACGGCTCCTTTTGTTTTTGAAGGAAGAAAGAAAATGCAGGCCGCCCAAAGTGGCATTGAGTCTCTGCGTGAAAACTGCGATACGGTTTTGGTAATCCTCAATGATAAATTGAGGGAAATCTATGGTAACCTTGCCATCCGATCTGCTTTTGCCAAAGCTGACAATGTATTGACTACTGCGGCCAAATCCATAGCCGAAATCATCACGGTACACCAGGATGTAAACGTGGATTTTGAAGATGTCAAAACAGTGATGAAAGAAGCAGGTGCTGCCGTAATGGGTTCTGCCACAGAGGAAGGAGATGGCCGTGCTATCCGTGCTGCTGAAAAAGCAATTGCTTCCCCATTGTTGAACAACGTGGATATCAGAGGTGCTCAAAAAATCCTTCTTTCCATCATGAGTGGTGAAGATGATGAGCTATCTATGGATGAATTGAGCGAAATTACCGAGTATATCCAGGAAAGAGCTGGTGATGATGCAGAGGTGATTTTCGGTCAGGGTATTGATTCAGATCTGAACAAATCCATCAGGGTAACAGTGATTGCTACGGGCTTTGAAATGGATAAATTGACCAACGCTTCCCCTTCTGGAAAAAAGGAAGAAAAAACAGAAGTGGTTGCAATTGCCGAATCAGAAGAGGAAGAAGAGGTAAAAAAAGTAATTGACCTTGAATCGGGAAAAACCTCCAAGGTTGAAGAAGATAACCTTCCTAAGCCAGGGCAGACCTTCACTTTTACTTTCAACAAACCCATGTTTACCCCTGCCAATGAAAGTAAACCTGTCGAATCAACTCCTAAAATAGAGGAGGTAAGATCTGAGCAGATAGAAAGTGAAGAAAAGGTTAAAGCTGAGCCGATTTTTGAATTTATTCCTGCCAAGACAGAGCCCAACAAAGTTGTTTTCGAATTAGAAAGTGAAGAGGAAATCAAATCACAAGTACCTGAAGAGGTAGTTAAAGAAGAACCTGCAAAGCCTCAATTCAGTAATGATTACTACGAACAGGTAAAGCAAAAAGCCATTCAAAGGGCACATGAACGTTTTGAAAGATTAAAAGGAATCAAGACTTTCAACCAACACCCTGAGGAATTCAAGGACAAGTTGGAAACTCCTGCCTTCGTAAGGAAGCAAGTGAAATTGGCTGATGTACAGCACAGTTCCGAAAGGAGTATCTCCAGGTTCAACCTGACGGATGAAAACGAGTTTTTGAAAAACAATAAGTTTCTACATGACAATGTTGATTAACTTCAAAAGTTAATCAACATTTCTGCCTGGGTGTGAAGCAATTCCATGTACAGCCTGTTGGTGAGCAGGTTATCTGACATATTCTCCTCAATCTTAGCCAGTTTAGGTTTGAGGGCAAGTACATGCATCCCAAGGTAATGGAAGATGTCGGTGAGGTGGCTCAAAGCGATGCCACCCCCGCCAATTCCTGATGAAATGCCGACCAAAGCACATTTTTTGTTCCTGAAAGAATTGGGGTAAGTCATGCCATCTATAAATGACTTGAGGATTCCAGGAAAGGAACCATTATATTCAGGTACGATAAAAACAAACTTATTGCCTTCTTTTACTTTTTTATGAAAAGCATTGTATGCTTCGTTTTTTCCGTTGTTTTCGTATAGTGCCGAAAAAGTAAAATCATGAGGCAGGTCTTCCAATTTGAGTATTTCAGAATCAGCACCCAAAGTATTGAGATTCTCCTGATACATCGAGGCAATTTTATAGGATAGGGAATTTTTTCGGTTGGTACCGACTATTATTTTGATCATGAAATGGGTGTTTCTTTTCTTTTTCGATTTCTATTACAAATGGAGAAGTCAATTAGTTTCCTTTTTGTTTAAAATCAAATTTGGAAACTGATTTCATTCTAAATTATTACTTTAGAAAAAAATTAAACCCATGAGACAGGAACCAAGCATAGATTACTCCGAACAGATTCAATTTGCCTTTGAACATATTCAAAATATATATCCCGACCCTTTGGAGATAGGGATAATTCTTGGAACCGGTCTAGGGCAATTGATAGAGAATATTGATGTCATTAAGGAAATACCCTACGATGAGATTCCTTACTTTCCTGTTTCCACCGTGGAAAGCCATCATGGCAAACTGATTATCGGAAGACTATCAGGTAAATCAGTGATTGTCATGCAAGGTAGATTTCACTACTATGAAGGGTATTCCATGAAAGAAGTGACGTTTCCTGTTCGTGTGTTGAAAAAATTGGGGATCCATCATCTATTTGTTTCCAATGCTGCAGGGGGTTTGAATCCCGATTATGGTATCGGAGAATTAATGATCATCAATGACCATATTGATTTGTTTCCCGAGAATCCATTAAGGGGGAAAAATCTGAATGAATTTGGGGTAAGGTTTCCTGATATGTCCGAACCCTATGACCTGAAATTGGTAAATAAAGGAATGGAAATTGCCCAAAAAAATAACCTTAGAGTTCATCAAGGGGTCTATGCTGCCGTTCAGGGACCAAATCTCGAAACCAAAGCCGAATACAAATACCTCAGGACGATTGGTGCTGACGCTATCGGCATGAGTACCATACCGGAAGTAATTGTAGCTCGTCATATGGATTTGTCTGTTTTTGCCATTTCTGCCATTACGGATCTTTGCTCACCCGGAAATGTCAAAAAAATCAGCATTTCAGAAGTACTTGCCGCAGCAGCGATTGCTGAACCGGGAATGAGTTTGATCATCAGAGAATTGATCAAGACATTGTAGTCCATTTCGGACTTTTTTAAACCCCGAAATTACATGAAGAAAAACCTTAACCTGCTACACTGCCGGGAATCTGCTGAATTTATCAAAAAAGGTATTAGAGGAGTTCCCAAAGTTGGGATAATACTTGGTTCCGGTTTGGGGGGATTGGTAGATGAAATTGAAAATAAAAGCATTATTCCTTATTCAGAAATTCCGCATTTTCCGGTTTCTACGGTGGAAGGCCACAGAGGGGAAATGATTTTTGGGTTTTTGAATGCGGTACCAGTCTTGGCAATGGCAGGGCGTTTTCATTACTATGAAGGTTATGACATGGATGGAGTAGTTTTTCCTATTCAGGTAATGAAAATTTTGGGAGTTGAAAAACTCATTGTCACTAACGCAGCAGGAGGATTGAATCCGGATTTTGAAGTTGGCGACTTGATGCTGATTGAGGATATCATCAGCCGATTGCCGGATAATCCTTTGCGAGGCATCAATGAGGAAGAATTTGGTCCAAGGTTTCCGGATATGAGTGAGCCCTTCGATTCCGACTGGATAGCACTAACCCTTTCAAAAGCTGAAAAACTGGGAATTAGTTTGAAAAGAGGAACATATCTGGGTGTCACTGGACCGGTTTTGGAAACAAGGGCCGAGATCAATTTTTTTAGGATTATTGGAGGGGATGCAGTGGGGATGAGCACAGTTCCTGAAGTAATTGCAGCAAATCATTTGGGGCTGAAAGTTTTGGGCATATCTGTCATCACCAATGAAAGTATTCCCAAGGTGGCAAAGGAATTTACTCACGCTGATGTGGTGGATGTTGCCCAGAGGTCTGGTAGGAAATTGGTCAAATTGGTTAAAGCTATCGTGAATTGAGACTGTAAATAAGCACAGGCCAACCTTCTTTAAAGACTATTTAGAATAAAAAAACCTGTCTTTTTAAAAACAGGTTTTGATTGATGTAATTTTTGCTAACAGCACACTCCAAACATATATTGATGGGTCAAACCGTCATGATTTCATTTTCCTTTTTATTGAATAGTTCATCGATTTTTGACGAATATTGGTCCGTCAGTTTTTGAACAAGATCTTCAGCTCTTTTTATTTCGTCCTCAGAAGCTCCTTCTTTTTGTAATTTTTTCAGCTCATCATTGGTGTCTTTTCTTACTGTACGGATGGAAATTTTTCCTGATTCACATTCGTTCTTGGATTGTTTTACCAGGTTTTTTCTTCTTTCTTCCGTCATCGGAGGAATGGTCAGGATGATGATTTCCCCGTTGTTTTGAGGTGCCAAACCAAGATCAGAATTGATAATAGATCTTTCTATTTCGCCGATAAGATTTCTTTCCCAGGGTTTGATCGACAATGTTCTGGCATCCGGAGTTGTTACAGAAGCTACCTGTTGAAGAGGTGTAGGTGCGCCGTAGTATGCCACCATTATTCCATCAAGGATATTTGGCATAGCCTTTCCTGCCCGTATTTTTAATAGCTCTGATGCGGTATGGTCTACCGCTTTTTGCATAAGTTCTTTGGCTTCTTCCAGTTGAAGTTGAATTTCTTCCATGATCTTTATGGATTATTTTGATGTAATTAAAGTTCCAATATCTTCTCCTTTAACAATTTTTTCCAAGTTTCCAGGTTTGTTCATATCAAATACCACAATGGGCAAATTGTTTTCCTGGCAAAGTGTAAAAGCAGTCATATCCATGATATTGAGGTTTTTTTCATAAGCCTCTTGAAAGGATAAGGTACTGTATTTGGTTGCGCTTTTATCCTTTTCCGGGTCTGCAGTATACACCCCATCTACTCTTGTGCCTTTCAAAACCACGTCAGCTTCAATCTCAATAGCCCTCAAACTTGCCGTGGAATCTGTAGTAAAATAAGGGTTTCCAATACCTGCTCCGAATATCACTAATCTCCCTTTTTCTAAATGGCGAATGGCTCTCCTTCTGATAAATGGTTCACAAACACTTTCAACTTTAATTCCTGACATCAGACGGGTAAACATTCCGTTTTGTTCCAAGGCACTTTGAAGAGCCATAGCATTGATAAGTGTTGCGAGCATGCCCATATAGTCTCCTTGCACTCTATCTATACCGGTTTTTTCTGCCTGAACCCCTCTGAATATATTTCCGCCCCCTATGACAATAGCTACTTCAACCCCAAGGTCTTTTATTTTCCTGATTTCCTGAGCGTATTGCTCCAATCTGTTGGAGTCAATGCCGTAATTTTTCTCGCCCATCAAAGCTTCTCCGCTCAATTTCAGTAATATCCTGTTATATTTCATTATTTGGTTTGGTATAAAAGAGGTTATTTTTCTTACAAATTCCAGTTTGTAAATCCGACAAATATAAAGCCTTCCAAAAGAAATCTAAACAGAACAAAGTTTTAAAATTGGATTAGCACCTGATTTTTTTCGACGCTTTGCCCTTTTTTGATTTTAACGGATTTGACAATTCCATCACCGGGAGATTTAAGGATGTTTTCCATCTTCATGGCTTCAAGTATCAAGACAGGATCTCCTTTCTGAACTTCATCCCCTTCTTTCACTTTGATATCGAAAATCAATCCGGGCATTGGGGCTTTGATTTCTTTTGCGGAATTGTTCTGTAGATTATTCATTCCCAATTTTTCCAACAAAAGGTCAAACTTATCTCTGATTTTTATATCACAGGGTTTGTTGTTGAGTTTCAACTTAATGGTTTTGGTTTCGGAATCCAAGCTGACCAATTCCAGATTATAAGACTGGTTTTGATAGATTACATGATAATGGCGATCTCCTGTTTTTGCGATATCCCATTCCAGAATATTTCCGTTTACAGAAAGTAGGTCTTTTGATTTTTCAACCTCAAAAACTGAATTGTTGATACTAACTGAATACATTTCTTTTAATTTGCGATAAATATACAATTAATCTTTAAAATGCATTTTCATGAAATTTGATAATCCCAAAGCTTTTTTGCTGTTTTTTTTACTTTTGAATTGGTCTTGTCAAAGTACCAAAAATCTGACTGAATCAGATACGTCAGTTGAAATTGACTCTTTGGGAGAAACAAAAATCAATACCATTGCTGATGATGCATTCATCAGATCGCTTGAAACAAAGATTTCAGCTTACAGAGCTTCCAGAACCAGAGATTTTGATTTATTGCATACTGCTTTGGATTTGTCTTTTGATTATGAGAAGGAATGGGTAAACGGCGAGGCTATCCTTACACTGAAGCCCTATTTTTTTTCTCAAAATGAATTGGTTCTAGACGCAAAAGATTTCGATATTCTTGCATTCAGTCTGTTAGAAGATACAGGGGAAAGGGAATTGAATTACAGGTATAACACGAAAGAAGTAACCGCATTTTTGCCAAAATCATTTTCGGCAAATGATACGCTGAAAGTGAGGATCAAATATACCGCAAAGCCTAATGAAAATACGGTGCCGGGCAGTGCAGCAATTACTGATACCAAAGGACTTTATTTTATCAATCCGCAAGGCAGGGAACCCAATAAGCCTACACTTATCTGGACACAGGGTGAGACCGAACACAATTCCAAATGGTTTCCGACCATTGATTCACCTAATGAGAGGATGACCCAAGAAATCAGACTTACAATTGAGGATAAATATAGGACAATCAGTAACGGAGAGCTGAGGTCCAGTATTTCAAATCCTGATGGTACAAGAACTGACTATTGGGTAATGGATCTACCTCATGCCCCTTATTTAGCAGCCGTTATTGTAGGGGATTATGTAGAAATCAAAGATGAATGGAAGGGAATGCAGGTAAATTATTATGTGGAGAAGGAATTTGAAGAAGGGGCGAAAATAGTTTTTAAAAATACTCCTGAAATGATCGGATTTTTTTCTGATCTCCTTGGAGTCAGGTACCCTTGGCAAAAGTATGATCAGGTTGTTGTTAGGGATTTTGTTTCCGGGGCAATGGAAAATACAACGATTACCGTATTTATGGAGGAACTCAATCTTGATGAACGTGGTGCGATAGATTCTGAATGGGATGGGATTATAGCACATGAATTATTTCATCAATGGTTCGGCAATCTTGTAACTACCGAATCCTGGTCAAACCTGACTTTGAACGAAGCATTTGCCAATTATTCGGAATATTTATGGTACGAATACAAGGAAGGTAAAGAT
This sequence comes from Aquiflexum balticum DSM 16537, assembly GCF_900176595.1. Classification (GTDB taxonomy): domain Bacteria; phylum Bacteroidota; class Bacteroidia; order Cytophagales; family Cyclobacteriaceae; genus Aquiflexum; species Aquiflexum balticum. The sequence goes on along the minus strand of NZ_LT838813.1, from coordinate 208,241 downwards.
GATGCTGATATGCATCATATTTCCGAAATGGAGCAATATTTTGAAGAATCAAAGGAAAAACAGGTAGACCTTATCAGGTTCTATTATGAGGATAATGAAGACATGTTTGATAGCCACTCCTATGCCAAAGGTGGCCGGATTCTCCATATGCTGAGAAGACATTTAGGGGATGAGGCATTTTTCAAATCACTGAACCTATATCTCAACCAACATTCGTTCGGTTCTGTAGAAGTACATGACCTTAGGTTGGCATTTGAAAAAGTTACGGGTCAGGACCTCAACTGGTTTTTCAATCCATGGTTTCTCAATTCAGGCCATCCGATTTTGGAATATGAAGTTGATTACAGTCAACCTGGAAATTTGCTTTTGACAGTTGCACAGAGGCAGGATTTTTCAACTACTCCAATGTATAAAATTCCCTTTAAGGTAAGTTGGTATCATGAAAACAAGCGTTTTGAAAAAGAATTTGTACTGGAAAAAGCATGGCAGCAGTTTGCGATAGAAAACGGCGTACCGGTTAAGGAGTTGTTTTTTGATGAAGCCTTGGAATTATTGGCCGAAAAAAAATCATATAGAAGTGCAGACCATTTTATAAGTCAATTTAAGAACTCTGAATTAGGTGTGGCAAGATTTGAGGCTCTTGATAGTCTTGGGAATTTATTTGCAGATTCACCTGAAATTTTATCGGTCATGTCAATGGCATTAAAAGATGAGTTTTGGGCAATCCGGGAGTTGGCCATCATGAACTTTTCCCAAAATCCGGAATGGTTGATGGCCGAATCAGATCTAGAAATGGAATTGTTTGAAATGGCAGAGAATGATCCGAAAAATACAGTAAGGTTAGGTGCAATAGAATTACTTTCCATCATTGATGCTGATAAGTATTCACCTGCTTTTTTAAGGTGGATGAATCATCCTTCATATTATGTAGCTGGGGCAGCATTGGGTGCCTATCTGGGAAATGGAGAAAACACAAATAGAGAGGAAATTGCTTCGAGGTATGAAGGTGATAGAAACATCAGATTGATAGTAGCCCTAGCGGAATATTTTATTTCAGAGAATGTAGTCGGCAAAGGGAATTGGTTTCATGACAAACTCGATTTGTTAGCAGGGCAGTCATTATATTATTTCCTGGGCTATTATGGCGATTATTTTGCTAAAAATCCCGGAGAGGGTTCAACAAAAGCTATTGATAACCTTTCACATCTTGCTTCTGCCCATCAAGCAAATTATGTAAGAATTGCGGCATTTATGGGCCTTTTTGGTTTCATTGATGAACCAGGTGTATTGGATAGAGCAAAAAAGATTTATGCTGAAGAACAGGATGAATTAGCAAAGAGATATGAGGAATTTTTCCTTTCCACCTATTTGGAAGAAAATTAAAACCTTGATTTTTATACGGTTAAATTGAACCCAGAAAAAATACTTTGAAATTTTCTGACATTATTTTGAATGTTTAGGAAAAGGGTATAATTTTGCCATCCGTTAAGAAGAATAAAAGCTCTAAATAAGCTGATTCTTAGCAAATAACAGTTGGGGGAATACCAAAGCGGCCAACTGGGACGGACTGTAAATCCGTTGACTTATGTCTTCACAGGTTCGAATCCTGTTTCCCCCACAAATGTGAAATGCAAAATATTATTGTAGTTTTGCACTGCATTTAAAAAGCGGGAGTAGCTCAGTTGGTAGAGCGGCAGCCTTCCAAGCTGCAGGTCGCGGGTTCGAGCCTCGTCTCCCGCTCAATGCTTTAAATAAGCAGAGCTAATGTTAACAGCCGACGTAGCTCAGGGGTAGAGTGCTTCCTTGGTAAGGAAGAGGTCACGGGTTCAAATCCCGTCGTTGGCTCAGAAACATTGAAAAATTTAACAAAATTATATCTTTAACTAAAACAGAGGATTTTATCGCATGGCAAAAGCAACCTTTGACCGTTCCAAACCGCACGTTAACATCGGTACGATTGGTCACGTAGACCATGGAAAGACAACTTTGACTGCTGCCATTACAACAGTTTTGGCGAAAAAGGGTCTTTCTGAATTAAGAGATTTTTCTTCCATTGACAATGCTCCGGAAGAAAAAGAGAGAGGTATCACCATCAACACTTCTCATGTTGAGTATTCAACAGATAAAAGGCACTATGCACACGTAGATTGTCCAGGTCACGCTGACTACGTTAAAAACATGGTAACTGGTGCTGCCCAAATGGATGGAGCTATTCTTGTAGTAGCTGCAACTGACGGCCCAATGCCACAAACCAGAGAACACATCCTTCTTGCCCGTCAGGTAGGTGTACCAGCTCTTGTAGTGTTCATGAACAAAGTTGACATGGTCGACGATCCTGAACTACTTGAATTGGTAGAAATGGAAGTGAGAGAATTACTTTCTTTCTATGATTTTGATGGCGATAATATTCCTGTCATTTCTGGTTCCGCACTTGGTGCACTTAATGGTGAGCCAAAATGGGAAGAAACAGTAATGGAATTAATGAACGCTGTTGATGAGTATATTCCAATTCCTGAAAGACTTATCGATAAAGATTTCTTGATGCCAGTTGAGGATGTATTCTCTATCACAGGACGTGGTACTGTTGCTACAGGTAGAATCGAAAGAGGAGTTATCAACTCAGGCGATCCAGTTGACATCATCGGTATGGGAGCTGAAGGCTTGAAATCAACTGTGACAGGTGTTGAGATGTTCCGTAAAATCCTTGACAGAGGTGAAGCAGGTGATAACGTAGGTCTTTTGTTGAGAGGTATTGAAAAATCTCAAATCAGAAGAGGTATGATTATTTGTAAGCCAGGTTCTGTTAAGCCTCACGCTCATTTCAAAGCTGAAGTTTACGTTCTTTCAAAAGAAGAAGGCGGACGTCATACACCATTCTTCAACAAATATCGTCCTCAGTTCTACCTAAGAACTACTGACGTAACCGGTGAGATCAAACTTCCTGAGAATGTTGAAATGGTTATGCCAGGTGACAATATCACTATTGAAGTAAATTTATTGAATGCAGTGGCACTTGAAAAAGGACTTAGGTTTGCTATCCGTGAAGGTGGTAGAACTGTAGGTGCTGGTCAGGTGACTGAAATTCTTGACTAATAGTTTGAATTTCAATATATATCAAATGCGATCCCGAATAATTTTTGGGATCGCATTTGTTTCTTAATCCTATTCTAACTAATTTTGCGTTCCTTTTGAGAACCAAATTCTCTACGGGCATAGTTCAATGGCAGAATAGCGGTCTCCAAAACCGTTGATGGGAGTTCGAATCTCTCTGCCCGTGCACAAAATAAGTAAATCATGAATATTAAAAGTTTTGTTGTCGAATCGATAGATGAAATGAAGAACAAGGTTACATGGCCTTCTTATTCATTTCTGCAGAATAGTGCGGTTTTGGTGTTAGTCGCATCTCTTATTTTTGCCCTTGTAATCGGGGTAATAGATTTAGGGTTCGAGAATTTAATGAAGTGGTTTTACGATTTATTCTAATTGAATATTATTACTGATGGCTGAACATAAGTGGTACGTACTTAGGGTGGTAGCTGGACAAGAGAAAAAAACCAAGTCCTACTTGGATAATGAAATTGTCCGTCAAAAACTTGAGGATTTTATTCCTGAGGTTTTGATACCCTCAGAAAAAGTTTACGAAATGCGCAATGGTAAAAAGAGGGTCAGGGAAAGGAATTTCTTTCCGGGCTATGTTTTGGTCAATGCGGATCTTACTCACGGTGAGGCCAATCACGTAATTACAAGTATTCCGGGTGTTATCGGGTTTTTAGGGTCAAGCACAGGGGGAGCTTCCAAAACCCCTGAACCATTACGACAATCAGAAATCAACAGGATCTTAGGTCGTGTTGAAGAGATTGATGAGTTTGCCGAAAAACTTGATACGCCATTTATAGTTGGAGAGACCGTAAAAGTAATGGACGGTCCTTTCAGTGGTTTCTCGGGAACTATAGAAGAGGTGTTTGAAGATAAGAAAAAATTGAATGTTATGGTCAAGATTTTCGGTCGGAACACCCCTGTTGAATTAAACTTTATACAAGTAGAAAAACAAGATTAAGAAATGGCTAAGGAAATCACTGGTTATGTGAAATTACAGGTGAAAGGTGGCCAGGCAAATCCATCACCTCCGGTTGGTCCGGCTCTTGGTTCCAAGGGTCTGAACATCATGGAGTTCTGTAAGCAATTCAATGCAAGAACCCAAGATAAAATGGGTCAGGTATTGCCTGTTTTGATTACTGTTTTCTCTGACAAATCTTTTGAATTCGTTGTTAAAACTCCTCCTGCAGCAAATATGCTGATAGAGGCCGCGAAAATCAAAAGTGGGTCAGCAGAGCCAAACAGGAAAAAAGTAGGATCTGTTACCTGGGATCAGGTAAAAGAAATTGCTCAGGTGAAAATGCCTGATTTAAACGCTTTCAAAGTGGAATCTGCCATGAAAATGATTGCAGGTACCGCTAGAAGTATGGGTATCACTGTATCTGGTAAAGCTCCTTGGGAGGAATAATTAAAAAAACACTATGGCTAAGTTAACAAAAAAGCAAAAAGAAGCTCTTTCCAAGTACGACCCAAGCCAGCAGTACTCCCTGGAGGATGCTTCTTCTATCGTAAAAGACATCTCTTTGACCAAGTTTGATGCATCTGTGGATGTAGACGTTCGTTTGGGCGTTGATCCCAGGAAAGCTGATCAAATGGTTAGAGGTGTTGTAGCCTTACCTCACGGTACGGGCAAAGACGTAAAGGTATTAGTACTTTGTACGCCTGATAAGCAAGAAGAGGCTAAAGAAGCTGGTGCAGATTATGTAGGTCTGGACGACTACATTGCCAAAATTGAAGGTGGATGGACTGACGTTGATGTCATCATCACTATGCCTAATGTAATGGCGAAAGTTGGTAGACTAGGTAGGGTTTTGGGACCCAGAGGCTTAATGCCAAATCCAAAATCAGGAACGGTTACTTTAGATGTGGCTAAAGCAGTAAAGGAAGTTAAAGCAGGTAAAATCGATTTTAAAGTAGATAAATTCGGTATTATTCATGCAAGCGTTGGAAAAGTTTCTTTTGATCCTGAAAAAATTCAGGATAATGTAAAAGAATTGATCAACACCATTTCCAAATTGAAGCCAACTTCATCAAAAGGAACTTATTTCAAAAGCATTCATTTGTCTAGCACAATGTCTCCTGGAATAAAAGTAGATAAAGGAAGTATTCAAGGTATTTAATCATGACTAGAGAAGAAAAAAGTAACATAATCGAAAGTCTTACCGAGAAGTTTAAGGAAAATCCCCATTTCTACATAACAGATGCTTCAGGTTTTACTGTAGCACAGGTAAATGCTTTCAGAAGAACATGTTTCGAAAGAGGTGTAGAATACAAGGTTTATAAAAATACGCTTATAGCTAAAGCTTTAGAAAACCTTGACGCAGATTTCTCTGAACTCTCCGAAAAGGCTCTAAAAGGCTTCTCAGGAATTATTTTCAGCAATGAAGTTGGAAATTTACCTGCAAAAGTACTTTTGGATTTTAGAAAAAAACTCGGAAAAAAAGAAACAAGACCTGTTTTCAAGGGTGCTTCGATAGACTCAGATGTATTTATCGGGGAAAACCAGCTTGAAATGTTGTCTAACCTGAAGTCAAAACAAGAGCTTTTGGGAGATGTGATCGGATTACTCCAATCTCCTGCCAAGAATCTTATTTCTGCACTTCAAAGTGGGCAGAATACTTTGGCTGGGCTTGTTAAAACCCTTTCTGAAAAAGAATAATCAATCAAAATTTTAATTAGTTAAAAACAACAATTTAAATATTAATACAATGGCAGATCTTAAACAACTTGCTGACCAGCTAGTAAACTTGACTGTAAAACAAGTAAAAGAATTGGCTGATATACTTAAGGATGAGTATGGCATTGAGCCTGCAGCTGCGGCTGTGGCTGTTGCAGCTTCAGGAGCTGGTGCCGGTGATGCTGGTGCTGCTGAGGAAGAAAAAACATCTTTTGATGTAATCCTTAAAGCTCCAGGAGGAGCCAAACTTGCAGTCGTTAAATTGGTAAAAGAATTGACAGGTCTTGGCTTGAAAGAAGCTAAAGAACTAGTTGATGGTGCTCCTAAAGCAGTTAAAGAAGGTATCGCTAAAGACGAAGCTGACGCTTTGAAGAAAGCTTTGGAAGAAGCTGGTGCTGAAGTAGAAATTAAATAATTTGAATAACCTTTCCTTTTAGGTAAAGGTTATTCTTCTGGACCTGACTTTAAAGTCAGGTCTTTTCCTGTTTATGCGCAGGTAAAAAATTGCATTATTTCAAGCGAAAATAGTCGCTTACTTATAATTATTATCACTATAAACATATACTGCCTTGGCTATCCAGAATCAAACCGAAAGGAAAAGTTTCTCATCTATTAAGGTGGTCAAAGACTATCCTGATTTCTTAGATATTCAATTACAGTCCTTTAAGGACTTTTTCCAATTGGATACACCTGCTGAAAAAAGGAGACAAGATGGTCTTTTCAAAGTGTTTTCCGAAAACTTTCCGATTTCGGATTCGAGAGAAAACTTTACACTTGAATTTATTGACTACACCGTTGACCCTCCAAAATACAGTGTTGAGGAATGTATTGATAGGGGCTTGACCTATTCTGTCCCATTAAAAGCAAAACTCAGGTTGCTTTGTCATGATGAAGACAATGAAGATTTTGAAACAATTGAACAAGAAGTATTTTTAGGGAATCTTCCCTACATGACTGAAAAAGGCTCATTCGTTATCAATGGAGCTGAAAGAGTAATTGTTTCTCAATTACACAGGTCACCGGGTGTTTTCTTTGCCCAAAGTAAGCATACAAACGGTACAAAACTTTATTCGGCGAGAATTATTCCTTTCAAAGGAAGCTGGATAGAATTTGCTACTGACATCAATAACGTCATGTATGCCTATATAGACCGTAAGAAAAAGTTTCCCGTTACTACCTTGCTTAGGGCAATTGGTTACGGGTCTGATAAGGAAATTCTTGACCTTTTCGGTCTATCTGAAGAAATTGATGCAACCAAAAACAACCTAAAGAAAGTCACAGGAAGAAAATTGGCGGCTCGTGTTCTGAGAACTTGGGTTGAAGATTTTGTGGATGAAGATACAGGTGAAGTTGTTTCCATTGATAGAAATGAAGTTTTACTCGAAAGAGATTCCATCCTTACAGATGAGGATATCGAATTGATTTTGGAATCAGGTACCAAATCAATCATTCTTCACAGAGAGGATGTCAATGTAGCTGATTATTCCATTATTTATAATACACTTCAGAAAGACAATTCCAATTCAGAGAAAGAAGCTGTTGAGGTTATTTACCGTCAATTGAGAAATACTGAAGCTCCTGATGAAGCAACCGCCCGAGAAGTGATTCACGGACTGTTTTTCTCGGACAAAAGGTATGACTTGGGTGAAGTAGGCCGATATAGGATCAATAAGAAACTTGGATTGGATATTGATCCTGAGAAAATCGTTTTGACCAAACAAGATATCATCAGTATTGTAAAATATCTTATTGGATTGATTAATTCAAAGGCTGTTGTAGATGATATTGATCACTTAAGCAACAGAAGGGTAAGAACAGTTGGAGAGCAATTATACAGTCAGTTCGGAGTCGGTCTTGCCAGAATGGCAAGAACTATCAGAGAAAGGATGAATGTTAGGGACAATGAAGACTTTAAACCGGTTGATTTGATCAATGCACGTACCCTTTCTTCAGTAATCAACTCTTTCTTCGGAACCAATCAGCTATCTCAGTTTATGGATCAGACCAATCCCCTTGCGGAGTTGACCCATAAGAGAAGATTGTCTGCTTTAGGTCCAGGTGGACTTTCTAGAGAAAGAGCAGGATTTGAAGTTCGTGATGTTCACTATACCCACTATGGCCGTCTATGTACTATCGAAACTCCTGAAGGTCCAAATATCGGTTTGATTTCTTCCCTTTGCGTTCACGCCAAAGTGAATACTATGGGATTTCTAGAAACTCCCTATAGAAAAGTAAAAGAAGGAAAAGTGAGTATGGATGTCAAGGATATTGTTTTCTTGACTGCTGAAGAAGAAGACGATAACAACATTGCTCAGGCAAATGCACCTTTGGATGATAAAGGAAACTTTATCAATGAAAAAGTTAAAGCAAGATTTGAAGGTGATTTCCCGGTTTTAGAACCAAAAGAAATCAGTTATATGGATGTTGCGCCTAACCAAATTGTATCTGTAGCAGCCTCCTTGATTCCATTCTTGGAACATGATGATGCCAACAGAGCTTTGATGGGATCCAACATGCAGCGTCAAGCAGTTCCATTATTGAAACCAGAGGCCCCTATTGTAGGTACTGGCTTGGAAGCTAAAGCTGCTACTGATTCAAGAACATTGATCATCGCCCAAGCAGATGGTGTTGTTGATTATGTAGATGCCAAGCAAATCACCATTAAATATGATCTTACTGACGATGAATTACTTGTTCATTTCAGTGACGAATATGTTACTTATGATTTGATAAAGTTCAGAAGAACCAACCAAGATACGACTATCAACCTTTCACCACTGGTGTTAAAGGGTGAAAAGGTACATAAAGGGCAGGTTCTTGTAGAAGGATATTCCACCAACAATGGAGAACTCGCTTTAGGTAAAAACCTTCGCGTAGCTTACATGCCTTGGCAAGGATATAACTTTGAAGATGCTATCGTAATTTCAGAAAGAGTTGTACGGGAGGATATATTTACTTCTATCCATATCGAGGAATTCCAGCTAGAAGTAAGGGATACCAAACGTGGAGAAGAGGAATTAACATCCGAAATCCCGAACGTTTCTGAAGAAGCCGTTAAAAATCTTGATGAGAATGGTATTATCAGAGTCGGTGCAGAAGTAAAAGAAGGTGATATCATCATAGGTAAAATCACTCCAAAAGGTGAAACTGATCCTACGCCTGAAGAAAAACTCTTGAGAGCAATCTTCGGTGATAAAGCGGGCGATGTTAAAGATGCTTCTTTAAAAGCGTCCCCTTCATTGAACGGTGTGGTGATCGAAACCAAACTTTTCTCTAGACCTAAAAAAGACAAAGACCTTAGGGCCAAGTCAAAAGCTGAGGTTGAAAAACTGAAAGGAAAATACGCAAAAGATCTCTTGGGCATTAGGGCCAAAATGATCAACAAACTGGTTTCAATTCTTGATGGGAAAACTTCTCAGGGTGTTAAACACAAGTTTGGTGATGAGATCATCAGCAAAGGGGTAAAGTTCAATTTAAAGAATATTGAGCAGAATTTATTCCCTGCCAAAAACCCTTATAGAGACGAGTCAAATTATAATGTGCCTGAAGAAGCAAATTTGATCTCAGATATCATTTTGGATGATTGGAGTGAAGATGCGCATACCAATGATTTGATTGTCAAATTGGTCAAAAACTATATCAATTCAAGGAATGAAATCTCCGGTAGATTCAAGAGAGACAAATTCACGCTTGAAGTGGGTGATGAATTGCCGGCGGGTATAGTTCAACTTGCTAAAGTTTACATTGCTAAAAAGCGTAAATTGAAAGTAGGTGATAAGATGGCAGGCCGTCACGGAAACAAAGGTATTGTTGCCAGAATCGTTAGAGATGAGGATATGCCGTTCTTGGAAGACGGAACACCTATGGATATTGTATTGAATCCTTTGGGTGTACCTTCAAGGATGAACATCGGTCAAATCTATGAAACTGTTCTTGCTTGGGCAGGATATAAATTAGGCAAGAAATATGCAACACCGATATTTGACGGTGCTACAATGGAAGAAGTTTCCAAAGAACTTGAAGATGCAGGATTACCACCTTATGGCAGAACCTATCTTTATGATGGATTAACCGGTAAGAAGTTCGATCAGCCTGTAACAGTTGGTATTTCTTACATGCTGAAGTTGGGTCACTTGGTGGATGATAAGATGCACGCAAGATCCATTGGTCCATACTCTTTGATTACGCAACAGCCATTGGGTGGTAAAGCCCAATTTGGTGGTCAGCGTTTTGGAGAGATGGAAGTGTGGGCATTGGAGGCATTCGGTGCATCCCATGTACTTCAGGAAATCCTTACTGTCAAGTCTGATGACGTGGTAGGTAGGGCAAAAGCTTATGAGGCGATCGTTAAAGGTGAGAATCTTCCTAAACCGAATATTCCGGAATCTTTCAATGTATTGGTTCATGAACTTAGAGGCCTTGCACTCGAAATTACACTTGACTAATTCTAAAAAAACGGGTCGAAAGACCCTTCACATATTTCTTCAACAATTATGGCGTTCAGAAAAAATAAAAAACTAAACAACGACTTTTCCAGAGTCACTATTAGTTTGGCCTCTCCAGAATCAATCCTGGATAGTTCACATGGTGAAGTGACGCAGCCCGAAACTATCAACTACAGAACATACAAGCCTGAAATGGGCGGTTTGTTTTGCGAGAGAATTTTCGGTCCTGTCAAAGACTGGGAATGTCATTGTGGGAAATATAAGCGCATAAGATATAAAGGTATCATTTGTGACCGATGTGGTGTTGAAGTGACTGAAAAGAAAGTCAGAAGAGAGAGAATGGGACATATCGAATTGGTTGTTCCTGTCGCTCATATCTGGTACTTTAAGTCTCTACCAAACAAGATTGGTTACCTTCTTGGCCTACCTACCAAAAAATTGGATCAGATCGTTTATTATGAAAGATATGCTGTTATCCAACCTGGTATCAAAGCTGAGGACGGTGTACAGTATCTTGACTTTTTGACTGAAGACGAGTATTTGGATATCATGGATAAGCTTCCAAAAGAAAACCACATGCTCGATGACGAAGACCCAGGTAAATTCATAGCCAAAATGGGTGCAGAAGCTATCGAAATGCTTTTGGCCAGATTGGATTTGGATGACCTTTCCTACAGCTTGAGACATCAGGCTGCTACAGATACTTCTCAGCAGAGAAAGGCTGAAGCTTTGAAGCGACTAAAAGTAGTGGAAGCATTCAGAGAGGCGAGGACCAGAATTGAAAACAGACCCGAATGGATGGTTGTCAGAATGGTACCTGTAATTCCACCGGAATTGAGACCATTGGTTCCTTTGGATGGGGGTAGATTTGCTACTTCTGATTTGAATGACCTTTACAGAAGAGTAATTATCAGAAACAACCGTTTGAAGAGATTGATTGATATCAAAGCTCCTGAGGTTATTTTGAGAAATGAGAAAAGGATGCTTCAGGAAGCTGTAGATTCTTTATTTGATAATTCAAGAAAAGTAAATGCGGTAAGATCTGATGGTAACCGTGCTCTGAAATCTCTTTCAGATATGCTGAAGGGTAAGCAAGGCCGATTCCGTCAAAACCTACTTGGGAAAAGGGTGGATTATTCAGGTCGTTCGGTAATTGTCGTTGGTCCTGAATTGAAACTTCATGAGTGTGGTCTACCAAAAAATATGGCAGCAGAACTTTTCAAACCATTTATTATCAGGAAACTGATTGAAAGGGGTATTGTAAAAACTGTAAAATCTGCCAAAAAGATTGTTGACAGAAAAGATCCGGTAGTATGGGATATCCTTGAAAATGTATTGAAAGGACACCCTGTATTGCTAAACAGGGCTCCAACGCTTCACAGATTAGGTATTCAGGCTTTCCAGCCAAAATTGATTGAAGGAAAAGCAATCCAACTTCATCCATTGGTATGTACAGCATTCAACGCCGATTTTGACGGTGACCAAATGGCCGTGCACGTTCCTTTGGGACACGAAGCAATTCTGGAAGCTTCAACCTTGATGCTTTCTTCCCATAATATCCTTAACCCTGCCAATGGTGCTCCAATTACTGTTCCTTCACAGGATATGGTTCTTGGACTGTATTATGTAACTAAGGGTAAAAAATCAACCCCCGAGGAAATCATACTTGGTGAAGGAATGACATTTTACGGAGAAGAAGAAGTTATTATTGCAATGAATGAAGGTCGTGTATCACAGCACGCTTTCATAAAATGTAAAGTTTCTGTCCGAGATGAATCCGGTGAATTTTCAAATAAAATTGTAGAAACAGTAGCCGGAAGATTGATCTTCAATCAGTTTGTTCCAGAACAAGTAGGATTTGTCAATGAACTTTTGACAAAGAAAAAGCTCCAACAGATCATATCTGAAGTTGTGAAAATTTGCGGGGTGGCCAGAACAGCCCAATTCCTTGATGATATCAAGAATTTAGGTTTCCAAATGGCTTATACCGGAGGTCTTTCAATGGGACTTAATGATGTAATCATTCCTGAGGAAAAAGAACCGTTTATCAATAAAGCAAAAGAAGAAGTTGATCAGGTTTGGAATAACTACCTGATGGGTTTGATCACGGATAACGAACGATATAATCAGGTAATTGATATTTGGACAAGAACCAATTCACATCTGACTAATATTTTGATGAAGCAGATGGAAGAAGATAAACAAGGTTTCAACGCCATCTACATGATGATGCACTCAGGAGCGAGAGGTTCAAGAGAGCAGATTCGTCAGTTGGGTGGTATGAGAGGTCTGATGGCGAAGCCACAGAAAAACCTTCAAGGTTCTGTAGGTGAAATCATCGAAAACCCAATTCTTTCCAACTTTAAAGAAGGTTTGGATGTATTGGAATACTTCATCTCTACTCACGGTGCACGTAAAGGTCTTGCCGATACTGCCCTGAAAACGGCTGATGCCGGTTATTTGACCAGAAGATTGGTGGATGTGGCTCAAGACATGATCGTTTCTGAAGAGGATTGCGGGACATTAAGAGGTCTTGTTGTTCAGGCGCTTAAAGATAATGACGAAATCGTTGAACCACTTTCTGAAAGGATTTTGGGTAGAGTTTCTGTTCATGATGTATATGATCCTGTTACCGAAGAGTTGATCGTTCTTTCCGGAGTTGAAATCACGGAAGATGTGGCTAAGAAAGTAGACGAATCTTCTATTGAAGAAGTTGAAATCAGATCAGTATTGACTTGTGAAACAAGAAGAGGTGTTTGTGCGAAGTGCTACGGTCGAAATCTGACTACAGGCAACATGGTACAGGCAGGTGAATCTGTTGGTGTTATAGCCGCTCAGTCTATCGGTGAACCAGGTACTCAGCTTACTTTGAGAACATTCCACGTGGGTGGTACAGCTTCCAACATCTCAGTTGAAGCAAGCATCAATGCCAAATTTGATGGAGTAATTGAGTTTGATGAAGAATTGAGATGGATTGAGACTACCAATAAGGATGGAGAAAAAGTATCTGTCGTAATGGGAAGATCCGGTGAAATAAAAATCAATGATGCCAAGTCCGGTAAAATTCTTGTTTCCAATCACGTACCATACGGTGCCTTATTGAATGTCAAGGATGGTCAGAAAATTGCAAAAGGTGATTCCTTATGTACTTGGGATCCATACAATGCTGTAATTCTTTCCGAATTTGACGGTGAAATTGAATTTGACTCAATCATTGAAGGTATTACTTTCAAGGAAGTTGCCGATGACCAGACAGGATATAGAGAAAAGGTAATTATCGATACTAAAGATAAGACCAAGAATCCTGCAGTAATGGTAAATTACGGAGGAGACGAAACTAAGTCTTACAATATTCCGGTTGGCGCTCACCTTGCCGTAGAAGAAGGGGAGATGGTTAAATCAGGTCAGATATTGGTTAAAATACCAAGATCAGTCGGTAAGACCAGAGATATTACCGGTGGTTTACCAAGAGTAACCGAATTGTTTGAAGCAAGAAATCCTTCCAATCCGGCTGTGGTTTCTGAAATTGACGGTGTGGTTACGTATGGCGGAATCAAGAGAGGTAACCGTGAAATATTCATCGAGTCAAAAGACGGGGTGAAGAAAAGATACATGGTTTCTCTTTCCAAGCATATCCTTGTTCAGGAAAACGACTTTATCAGAGCAGGTGAAGCCCTATCTGACGGAGCAATTACCCCAAGTGATATCCTTTCTATCAAAGGACCAACTGCTGTGCAGGAGTATCTGGTAAATGAAATCCAAGAAGTTTACAGACTTCAAGGTGTGAAGATCAATGACAAACACATTGAAGTGATAGTTACCCAAATGATGCAGAAAGTTGAAATTCTTGACGCCGGTGATACTGGATTCCTTCAAAACCAGATTGTTGACAAGTGGGCATTCAGAGAAGAAAACGATAACATCCTTGACAAGAAAGTGGTGATGGATGCAGGTGATTCTTCTACTTTGAAGCCGGGAATGATCATTACTTCAAGAAGATTGAGGGATGAGAATTCAAGCTTGAAGCGTAAGGATCTTAAATTGGTTCAGGTGAGAGATGCTGAAACAGCTGTTTCACAACCGACCTTACAAGGTATTACTGCTGCCTCTTTGGGTACCGAAAGCTTTATCTCGGCAGCTTCCTTCCAGGAAACTACCAAGGTATTGAGTGAGGCTGCCATTAGAGGTAAAAGAGATGAACTGTTAGGATTGAAAGAAAACGTAATCGTTGGTCATTTGATTCCGGCAGGTACGGGTCAAAGACACCTTAAGAATATTATAGTAGGTTCTATGGAAGAATATGAAAGAATGTCCGGTGAAAAGGAAAGGTCTTTCAGCAAATCCAGAGAAGCCATCAAATAATCTTTGAATAAATAAATTCAAAAGGCCTGTATATTTTACAGGCCTTTTTTCATCAAACTGTTATCAAAATGGAAGACGGAAAAGGACAAAAACCCCATCAGGACCAACAGATCAACGTGGAATTATCAGAGGAAGTAGCTGAAGGAATTTACAGCAACCTAGCCATGATAGCCCACTCCAACTCTGAGTTTGTTATAGATTTCATCAGATTGATGCCCGGAGTGCCCAAAGCCAAGGTGAAATCAAGAATTATCATGACCCCGGATCATGCCAAAAGATTATTGGCGGCTTTGAAGGATAATATCGGGAAATATGAGCAGGCTTTCGGAAAAATTGAAGGCGGTTCAGAAGGACCAAGTTTTCCGATGAATTTTGGAGGAACATTTGGAGAGGCCTAGCAAAAATATAACATCTTAATTTTGTTTGTTTTACCTATTTGCATACCTTTGCAGTCCAAAATTCACAAGTTTAAGGAAGTTAAATAAATTTTATCAGTTAATGCCTACTATACAACAGTTAGTAAGAAAAGGTAGAACCACTTTAGAGACCAAGTCCAAGTCAAGAGCTTTGGATGCTTGTCCTCAAAGAAGGGGTGTGTGTACCAGGGTATACACTACCACACCTAAGAAGCCAAACTCAGCAATGAGGAAAGTGGCCAGGGTAAGATTGACGAATGGTAAAGAGGTGAACGCCTACATTCCCGGTGAAGGTCACAATTTGCAAGAGCACTCTATCGTATTGATCAGAGGTGGTCGTGTGAAGGATCTACCAGGAGTACGTTACCACATTATCAGAGGTGCATTGGATACAGCAGGAGTAAAAGACCGTAAACAAGGTCGTTCCAAGTATGGTGCAAAAAGACCGAAGGCAGGCAAAGGTGCCCCAGCAGCTCCGGCAAAGAAAAAATAATTAAAATCATTCAGAAAAAATGAGAAAATCGAAACCAAAAAAGAGGTACATTCTTCCCGATCCTAAGTTTCATGATACTTTGGTCACAAAGTTCGTTAACTGTCTGATGGTAGATGGAAAGAAGAGTATTGCTTACAAAATTTTCTATGACGCAGTCGAGAAAGTTGAACAAAAAGTAGGTGAGAACGGTCTTGAGGTTTGGAAAAAAGCGCTTAACAATATTACTCCAGCTGTTGAGGTGAAGAGTCGTAGAGTAGGTGGTGCCACTTTCCAGGTCCCCATGGAAGTTAGACCTGAAAGAAAAGTATCCCTCGGGATTAAGTGGATGATCACTTACTCAAGAAGAAGGGGTGAGAAAACAATGATGGACAGACTTGCGGGTGAAATTATTTCCGCTGCCAAAGGTGAAGGTGCGGCTGTTAAGAAAAAAGACGACACCCATAGAATGGCTGAAGCAAATAAAGCATTCTCACACTTTAGATTTTAATTGATAATGACAAGAGATTTAAAATATACCAGAAACATTGGTATTGCTGCTCATATTGATGCAGGTAAGACAACGACTACAGAGCGTATTCTTTTTTATTCAGGTGTAAGCCATAAAATAGGTGAAGTCCATGACGGAGCCGCTACGATGGACTGGATGGCACAGGAACAAGAAAGAGGTATTACCATTACATCTGCTGCAACCACTGTATTTTGGAATTATAGAGATAACAAATACCAGATCAATATCATTGATACTCCCGGACACGTTGATTTTACAGTTGAGGTAAACAGGTCTTTAAGAGTTCTTGATGGATTGGTTTTTCTATTTAGTGCTGTTGATGGTGTAGAACCTCAATCTGAAACCAACTGGCGTTTGGCTGATAATTATAAAGTCGCCCGTATCGGATTCGTTAACAAAATGGATCGAGCAGGTGCAAACTTCCTTGATGTTTGTAAACAAGTAAAAGAAATGTTGGGCAGCTATGCTGTTCCATTGCAACTTCCGATTGGTGCTGAGGAAAAATTCAGAGGTGTTGTAGATTTGATCAACAACAGAGCCATTGTTTGGAACGAAGAAGATTTGGGGATGACTTTCGAGGAAGTTCCGATTCCTGAGGACATGCTGGAGGAAGTGGCTGAGTACAGAGAGCATTTGTTAGAAGCGGTTGCGGATTATGATGAGTCATTGATGGAAAAATTCTTCGATGATCCTGAATCTATCACCGAAGATGAAATATTGAAAGCTTTAAGGGCAGCTACTATCGACATGAAAATTGTACCGATGGTATGTGGTTCTTCTTTTAAAAACAAGGGTGTTCAGACGATGCTTGATTTGGTTATGGAATTACTTCCTTCACCAATGGATAAGGATGATATCATTGCCAAAGGCCTTGACTCAGAAGAAGATATTGCTATTAAACCTGATGAAAAAGAGCCTTTTGCTGGCCTTGCTTTTAAAATTGCTACTGATCCTTTCGTAGGACGTCTCTGTTTTGTAAGAGCATATTCAGGAATTTTGGAATCCGGTTCTTATGTTTTCAACAGCCGTTCCGGAAATAAGGAGCGTATTTCAAGGGTTTTTCAAATGCATGCCAACAAGCAAAACCAAATCCCAAGATTACAAGCTGGAGATATTGGAGCTGTAGTTGGATTTAAAGATATTAAAACCGGGGATACCCTTTGTGATGAAAAACGAAAGGTAGTTCTTGAATCTATGGTCTTTCCTGAGCCAGTTATCGGCTATGCCATTGAGCCCAAAACTCAAGCTGATGTTGACAAACTAGGTATGGCAATTGCTAAACTAGTAGAGGAGGATCCAACGCTTCAGGTGAATACTGATCACGAAACAGGTCAGACGATCCTTAGAGGGATGGGAGAACTTCACTTGGATATCATTATCGATCGTCTGAAAAGGGAATTCAAAGTTGAAATTAATCAAGGTGCACCACAGGTAGCTTATAAGGAAGCCTTGTTTGGTTCTGTTGAACATAAAGAGGTTTACAAGAAGCAAACAGGTGGTAAAGGTAAATTTGCCGATATCGTCTTCGAATTGGGACCAAAGGATCCTGATCCGGAAACAGGTGTTATCAAGAATGGTCTTGATTTCGTAAACGGTATTGTTGGTGGTGTTATTCCAAAGGAATTCATTCCTTCTATCCAAAAAGGTTTTGCTGAAGCAATGAAAAACGGACCTTTGGCAGGATATCCTATAGAATCAATGAAGGTAAGATTGTTTCATGGTTCTTTCCACGATGTCGATTCTGACGCCCTTTCTTTTGAACTGGCAGCAAGAATTGGATTCAAAGAAGCAGCTAAGAAGTGTAAGCCTCAGTTGTTAGAGCCAATTATGGCTGTAGATGTAGTTTCACCGGATGAATATACCGGTCCGATTACAGGTGATTTGAACAGGAGAAGAGGATTGATGAAGGGAATGGATACCAAAGGGACTTCCTCTGTGATCAAAGCTGATGTACCTTTGTCCGAATTGTTCGGTTATATTACTGATCTAAGGACCATCACATCAGGTAGAGCGACAGCTTCTTTGACCTTCTCTCACTATGAGCCGGTTCCTTCCAATATTGCAGAAGCAGTTATCGCTAAAGTTAAAGGTGTTAAGGCCTAAATTCTAATTGAAATGAATCAGAAAATCAGAATAAAACTAAAATCATACGATCACAGCCTGGTGGATAAGTCATCAGAGAAGATTGTAAAGGCGGTAAAATCTACCGGAGCTATTGTTGTTGGGCCAATTCCTTTGCCAACCAAGAAGGAAAAGTTTACTGTGTTGAAATCACCACACGTGAACAAAAAAGCCAGAGACCAATTCCAACTTTGTACTTACAAGAGATTGGTGGATATCTATAGCAACAGCTCTAAGACTGTAGATGCTTTGATGAAGATCGAACTTCCCAGTGGAGTTGATGTAGAAATCAAAGTCTGACAGGTAAGAATTTGCAAGAATAGGAAACCTGTCCGCCACGGCGGACGGGTTTTTCTTTTGTCTTAACTTGTCTTAAAAGTATAATTAGACACGATTATCTATTTATTACTCTTGGTACCAAATAAATTTTTGTAATTAATTGAAAATATTAAAGTTGGGATTTGTATGCTGGATATAAATTCCTAACTTTGCAGTCCTTAAAATCCACCCAAGCGTTTAATTGCTTGAGTATTAAGTTTATTATATAACAGAAGATGTCTGGAATTATAGGTAAAAAAGTTGGAATGACTAGCATTTTCAGTGCCGATGGACGTAATGTCGCATGCACGCTAATAGAAGCTGGTCCTTGCGTAGTGACGCAAGTAAAAAATTTAGAATCAGACGGGTACAACGCTGTTCAGTTGGCATTCGGTGAGCGAAAGGAGAAAAATACTCCCAAGCCTTTAATCGGCCATTTCAAAAAAGCCGGTACAACGCCAAAGCAGAAAGTTGTTGAATTCAGAGACTTCAGGGTCGAATTCGAAGGCCAAGTTGATCTTGGGAAAACCGTAGAAGCCGGTCAGGTATTTGTAGAAGGAGACTTCGTAGATGCTATCGGAACCTCAAAAGGTAAAGGATTCCAGGGCGTTGTCAAAAGACACGGTTTTGGAGGAGTTGGTGGAGCGACCCATGGTCAGCATAACAGACAGAGACACCCTGGTTCAATTGGTGCATGTTCTTGGCCATCGAGAGTATTCAAAGGTATGAGAATGGCCGGTAGAACTGGTGGTGATAGGGTTAAGGTAATTAACCTTAGAGTTCTTAAAATCTATCCTGAAAAGCATTTGTTGCTTGTTAGTGGTTCTGTACCAGGTCCGAAAAATTCTTTCGTTATTTTAGAGAAGTAAGCACATGGAATTAGCAGTAATAAAACATAACGGTGAAGATACAGGCAGGAAAGTGAATCTTTCAGATGATATCTTCGCAATCGAACCTAATGATCATGCGATCTACCTTGATGTTAAGCAATACTTAGCTAACCAAAGACAAGGTACTCACAAGTCTAAAGAAAGAAACGAAATTGCTGGATCTACCAAAAAGATCAAGAAGCAAAAAGGTACCGGTGGTGCCAGAGCAGGCTCCATTAAGTCTCCTGTTTTCAGAGGCGGAGGTAGAGTATTTGGTCCAAAACCGAGAGATTATTCTTTCAAATTGAACAAGAAATTGAAGCAATTGGCAAGAAAATCAGCCTTGACTTACAAAGTAAAAGACAATAGTTTAATGATTTTGGAAAATGTGTCTTTTGATACTCCAAAAACAAAGAATTATATCGCTTTATTAAATGGACTTTCTTTGTCTGATAAAAAAACTTTATTGGTACTTCCAGAAGTCAACATGAATGTTTACTTATCAAGCAGAAATTTACCTAAAACCAAGGTTACTACAGTTGACAGTGTCAATACATATGAATTGTTGGATGCTGATAATTTGGTATTGTGTGAAGGTTCAGTAAGTAAGTTAGAAACCCTTTTATTGAAACAATAAGATGCAGATACTTAAAAAACCTTTGATTACAGAAAAGATTTCTGCTATGAATGAGCAAGGGGTCTATGGGTTTATGGTAGAAAAAACTGCTACCAAGCCAGAAATCAAAAGAGCCGTAGAGAAAATATATGGTGTAAAGGTGGAAGCCGTGCGTACTATGAGATATGCAGGAAAGCCCAAGACCAGGTATACCAAGACCAAAATTGTATCAGGCTTTAGCAATGCTTACAAAAAAGCAATTGTCAAAGTAGCTGAGGGTGAAATTATTGATTTTTACGGAGAAATTTAATTGAATCAAGATCATGGCAGTTAAAAAATTAAAGCCCGTAACCCCAGGAACCAGATTTAGAGTTGCTCCGGCATTTGATGAGATTACAGCATCAAAGCCTGAAAAATCTCTTATGGCTCCAAAAAGGAGAACAGGCGGTAGAAATAGTGCAGGTAAAATGACTTCCAGATATATTGGTGGAGGTCATAAGAAAAGACTTAGAGTCATAGATTTTAAGAGAGATAAGTTTGGCGTTCCGGCGGTAGTTCATTCTATTGAATACGATCCAAACAGGACTGCCCGCATAGCATTGTTATTCTATGTGGATGGCGCAAAAACCTACATTATTGCTCCAGAAGGTTTGCAAGTCGGGCAAACAGTGATTTCTGGAGAAAATGTTGCACCTGAAATTGGAAATGCAATGAATTTGATCAGTGTACCATTGGGTACTATTGTTCATAACATTGAATTGAAACCAGGAAAAGGTGGAGCAATGGCGAGAAGCGCCGGTGGATATGGTCAGGTGGTTGCAAGAGAAGGAAAATATGTTACCGTAAAATTACCATCAGGAGAAATGAGGTTGGTTTTGGGTACATGTATGGCAACTGTTGGAGTTGTTTCCAATGGAGATCACATGAACGTAGTGTTGGGTAAAGCAGGTAGAAACCGTTGGTTAGGTAGAAGACCAAGAACAAGAGGTGTAGCCATGAACCCTGTCGATCACCCAATGGGTGGTGGTGAAGGTCGTTCTTCAGGTGGTCATCCAAGGTCAAGAAACGGTCTACTTGCCAAAGGTAAAAAGACCAGATCTCCTAAGAAGTACTCTAACAAATTCATCATCAGTAAAAGATCTAAATAATTATGGCACGTTCATTAAAAAAAGGCCCTTATATAGAACACCATTTGGCCAAAAAAGTGGATGTTATGAACGAATCCGGCAAGAAGTCCGTGATCAAGACCTGGTCAAGGAGATCTATGATATCACCGGATTTTGTAGGCCATACTTTCGCTGTGCATAATGGCAATAAATTTATTCCTGTTTTTGTAACAGATAATATGGTAGGCCATAAGCTTGGAGAGTTTGCCCCTACCAGAAATTTTAGAGGTCATATTGCCAAAAAAGATAAAGGAAAGAGATAATCATGGAAGCAATAGCAAGATTAAATAATGTTCCTACTTCTCCCCGCAAAATGCGATTGGTAGCTGACCTTGTAAGAGGCAAAAGAGTAGGACCGGCATTGAGTATTTTGAAGTTTACTCCTAACCATGGAGCAATTAAATTGGAAAAACTTCTACTTTCTGCTGTGGCCAACTGGCAGGCAAAAAACCCTGATGAGAAACTTGAAGAAGCTGATCTGTATATCAAAACCATTTTTGTAGATGGTGGACGTATGCTGAAAAGGTTGAGACCAGCTCCACAGGGAAGAGCTCATAGAATTCGTAAAAGATCAAATCATGTGACCCTGATTGTAGATGCCTACAGTCCAGCAGTTACCGCTGATGAAGTAGAAACAACTGAAAAATCTAATTAAAATCAGACTATGGGACAAAAAGTAAACCCAATTGGTTTTAGGCTTGGTGTAATCAAAGGATGGGATTCCAACTGGTACGGTGGTAAAGACTTCGCTGAGAAGTTGTATGAAGATCAACAAATCAGAAAATATGTCAATGCCAGAATTCCAAAAGGTGGAATTTCTAAAGTTATTATTGAAAGAACTTTGAAAAGAATCACGCTTACTATTCATACCGCCCGTCCGGGTGTTGTAATTGGTAAAGGTGGCGCTGAGGTAGATAAGTTAAAAGAAGAGTTGAAAAAACTTACCAGTAAAGATGTTCAGATCAACATATTTGAAATCAAGCGTCCGGAATTGGATGCCAAATTGGTAGGAGAGTCAATTGCACAACAACTTCAGGCACGTATCTCATTCAGAAGGGCGATGAAACAATCCATTGCAGCTTCGATGAGAGTAGGTGCGGAAGGTATCAAAGTTAAACTTTCAGGTAGATTGGGTGGCGCTGAAATGGCCAGATCTGAAATGTACAAAGAAGGAAGAATTCCTTTGCATACATTGAGAGCTGACATTGATTACGCTGTTTCTGAGGCAAATACTGTTTATGGTATCATAGGCATCAAGGTTTGGATTTTCAAAGGAGAAGTTTACGGAAAGAGAGATCTCTCTCCTAACATAGGCGCTGCCAATGAACCAAAATCAACCGGTGCTGCAGGCCCAAGAGGAAAGCGTAGAGAAGCTGGTGGCCCAAAGAGAAGAAAGAGAAATAACTAACTTCACCTTTAAGTGAGAAATCATGTTACAGCCTAAGAGAACGAAATATAGAAAAATGCATAAAGGACGGGTCAAAGGTTTGGCTCAAAGGGGACATACGCTCTCCTTTGGCAACTTTGGAATCAAGTCCTTGGAGCCTGGATGGATAACTTCCCGTCAGATAGAAGCAGCCCGTATTGCCATGACCAGAGCAATGAAAAGAGAAGGTCAGGTATGGATCAGGATTTTCCCTGACAAACCTATTACCAAAAAACCTGCTGAGGTTCGTATGGGAAAAGGTAAAGGTGCTCCTGAATATTGGGTAGCTGTTATCAAACCTGGGACAATCCTTTTTGAAGCAACAGGTGTAAACCTTGAAACAGCTCAAGAAGCTTTGAGACTAGCGCAACAAAAACTTCCAGTAAGTACAAGATTCGTAGTACGTAGAGATTACGTTGGATAATTAGAACTATGAAAAATACAGAAATCAGATCACTTTCAGAAAGTGAGATAGCCGACCGTATAGCCGCTGAGCAAGAAAATTTAACCAAATTGCGCTTTGCTCATGCTATTTCTCCAATAGAGAATCCGAATAAATTAAGAGAATCAAGACGTTTCATCGCAAGATTGAAAACAGCCTTGAGGGCAAAACAACTAGCTAAATAAGAATAAGATGGCTACTACTGAGAGAAATCTTCGTAAAGAAAGAATAGGAAAAGTAGTCAGCAACAAAATGGAAAAATCCATTACAGTTGCTATCGAAAGGAGAGTAAAACATCCTATCTATGGCAAATTTGTTGCTAAGACTACCAAATTTATGGTTCATGACGAGAAAAATGATGCTCATGAAGGTGACATTGTCCGTATAAGCGAAACTCGTCCGCTGAGTAAAAACAAGCGTTGGAGATTAGTAGAAATTGTAGAAAGGGCTAAGTAATCATGATACAACAAGAATCCAGATTAGGAGTTGCGGATAATTCAGGTGCTAAAGAAGTACTGGTGATCCGTGTATTGGGTGGAACAAAGAAAAGATATGCTTCCATCGGTGATAAAGTCGTGGTAACTGTTAAGTCTGCTATTTCTTCCAGCAATATGAAAAAAGGTACCGTATCCAAAGCGGTTATTGTAAGAACGAAAAAAGAGATAAGGAGAAAAGATGGTTCGTATATCCGTTTTGAGGATAATGCAGCTGTACTTTTAAATAACAACGACGAGCCAAGAGGTACCCGTATCTTTGGTCCAGTGGCAAGGGAGTTGAGAGAGAAGCAGTTTATGAAAATTGTATCTTTAGCCCCAGAAGTATTGTAATCATGGAAAGAAAATTTAATAAGCAACCAAAATTGCATATCAAAACCGGGGATACCGTTAAGGTCCTTTCCGGAGATGATAAAAGCAAAACAGGTAAAGTCCTTTCTGTCAACCTTCAGAAAAGAAGGGCTATTGTTGAAGGTCTCAACATGGTGACAAAGCACGTAAAGCCTACAGCTTCCAATCCTCAAGGAGGTATTGAAAAGAAAGAGGCTTCAATCCATATCAGTAACCTGATGCTGGTAGATCCTAAAACAGGTGAAGCTACCAGGACCGGTAGAAAAATTGGAGAGAATGGTAAATTAGTTAGGTATTCTAAGAAAACAGGGGAGGTAATCAATGGCTAAACCTAGAGTTAAAGAAAGATATAATGCTGAAATAGTCCCTGCTTTGAAGGAGAAATTTCAGTACAGTTCTGTAATGCAGGTTCCGAAGTTGACAAAAATTGTTATCAATAAAGGAATAGGTGCCGCAGTTGCTGATAAGAAATTGGTTGACCAAGGAGTTGAAGAGCTATCTTTGATCGCAGGTCAAAAGGCTGTTGCTACTATCGCCAAAACTTCTGTTTCCAACTTTAAGTTGAGGGAAGGAATGCCTATAGGCGCGAAAGTAACTTTGAGGGGAGACAGAATGTATGAATTCCTTGATAGGTTGATGACTGTTGCTCTTCCAAGGGTAAGAGACTTCAAAGGAATCAGTGATAAAGG
The DNA here is from genome assembly GCF_900176595.1 of Aquiflexum balticum DSM 16537. Classification (GTDB taxonomy): domain Bacteria; phylum Bacteroidota; class Bacteroidia; order Cytophagales; family Cyclobacteriaceae; genus Aquiflexum; species Aquiflexum balticum. Next base: position 183,752 of record NZ_LT838813.1, on the reverse strand, counting down.
TTTTGATGGAAGAGGAAATTATACATTAGGTGTAACCGAACAAATAATTTTCCCTGAAATCAGCATTGAAAAAGTGAACAGAATCTCAGGTATGGATATCACTTTGGTGACTTCTGCTGATACCGATGAGGAGAGTCATGCACTGTTGAAAGCTTTGGGTATGCCTTTCGTTAACAAAAATAACTAAAAATATTATGGCAAGAGAGTCATTAAAAGCTCGTGAGAGAAAAAGAGAACGACTGGTAGCAAAGTATGCTAAGAAAAGAGCTGAGTTAAAAGCTGCCGGTGATTTCGAAGCTTTGGACAAACTACCTAAGAATTCATCTGCTGTCAGACTTCATAATAGATGTAAACTTACTGGTCGTCCAAAAGGATATATGAGAAAGTTTGGCATCAATAGGGTTACCTTTAGAGAGATGGCTTCTGCTGGTAAAATCCCAGGGATAACCAAGTCTAGCTGGTAAAATTTAAGCAAGAGTTTTAATTCTGAAAATCATTGTGTAACTTTGCACGCCCATTGCGGGAGAGTGCAGTTAGACTTATATAAATATGACTGATCCAATAGCTGATTATCTGACAAGATTGAGGAACGCCATCAAGGCTACTCATAGAATCGTTGAGATACCTGCTTCTAATATCAAGAAGGAAATGACGAAAGTGCTTCATGATAAAGGATATATACAAAACTATAAATTTGAAGAAGATGGCCCACAGGGAACCATCAAAATAGCTTTGAAATATAATCCGGCAACAAAACAGAACGCCATCGTTTCTCTTAGTAGAATTAGTAAGCCAGGTTTGAGAAAATATGTAAAACATGAAGATCTCCCAAGAGTCATCAATGGCTTGGGTATTGCCATCCTGTCTACTTCCAAAGGTGTAATGACCGACAAGGAAGCGAGAACAGAAGGAATCGGAGGAGAAGTACTTTGCTACGTATATTAATAAACTATTATGTCTAGAATAGGTAAAAAACCAATAAATATACCGGCGGGTGTAACTGTAGACGTCACTGCTCATAATGCAGTGACTGTTAAAGGTCCCAAAGGTACACTTAGTCGGGAAGTTAATCCCGACATTGCTGTGAAAGTAGAGGGTAAAGAAATAATCCTTGAAAGACCCACAGAATCAAAAAGACATAAATCACTACACGGTCTTTACCGTTCTTTGGTCAATAACATGGTTATTGGCGTATCTGATGGATTCAAAAAAGAACTGGAATTGGTAGGGGTAGGTTATAAAGCAACCAATCAGGGTCAAGTTCTTGAACTTTCCCTTGGATATTCACACAATATCTTCTTTGCATTGCCTGAATCAATCAGTTTGAAGACTGAGACACCAAAAGGTAAAAATCCTTTGGTGACTTTGGAAGGTATTGATAAGGAACTAGTTGGTCAAATTGCTGCTAAAATCAAATCTTTACGTAAAGTTGAACCTTACAAAGGTAAAGGTGTGCGATTTGTTGGTGAAATTGTTAGACGTAAGGCTGGTAAAACTGCCGGTAAAAAATAACTAAAATGGCTTTTAACAAGAATTTAAGAAGGCTTAGAATCAAAAAAGGTATCCGTAGAAAAATTTCCGGTACTGAATCTAGACCTCGTTTAGCAGTATTTAAAAGCAATACTGGTATTTATGCACAGTTGATAGATGACCTCAAAGGTCATACTTTGGCACAAGCATCTTCCAAAGAACTTGGTGTTATTAGTAATACTACTGTAGCGGTATCGAAAGAAGTGGGGAAGAAACTTGCTGAAAAAGCGGTTGCAAATGGTTTTGCTGAAGTCGTTTTTGACAGAAGTGGATACTTATATCATGGAAATGTCAAAGCTCTTGCAGAAGGTGCAAGGGAAGGAGGCCTTAAATTTTAATCAATTATGTCTCAAGTAAAAAGAAAACCCATTAGGGCAACCGATACAGAATTAAAGGAGAAAGTAGTAGCTATCAACCGTGTTGCTAAAGTTGTAAAAGGTGGTAGGAGATTTTCCTTCTCTGCAATAGTTGTAGTAGGTGATGGACAAGGTGTCGTTGGTTATGGTCTAGGTAAAGCAAACGAAGTTACTGATGCCATTACCAAGGGTATTGAAGATGCCAAGAAGAATTTGGTTAGAGTTCCGGTTTTGAAAGGAACTATTCCTCATGAGCAACTAGGCAAATTCGGAGGTGGTTTTGTTTTAATCAAGCCTGCTGCTGCCGGTACTGGTGTTATCGCCGGTGGTGCGATGCGTGCAGTTTTGGAAAGTGCAGGGGTAACCGATGTATTGGCTAAATCAAAAGGATCTTCCAACCCTCATAATGTTGTGAAGGCTACAATTGATGCTTTGGTTCAATTAAGAGATGCTATCGCTGTTTCTCAACAAAGAAGTGTTAAAATGTCAAAAGTTTTTAACGGTTAAGAAAATGGCTAAGATTAAAGTAACTCAGATAAAAAGTACTATAAAAAGACCAAAAGATCAAAAAGCTACTATTATAGCTTTGGGACTTGGTAAAATAAACAGGACTGTGGAGATTGAAAATAATCCCGCAATCGCTGGTATGGTAAAGAAAGTAAGTCACCTTGTAAAAGTGGAGGAAGCTTAATTATGAAATTACATACATTACAACCTGCTGAAGGTTCTATAAAATCGAATAAAAGAATCGGTCGTGGAACTGGATCCGGTAGAGGTGGTACATCCACCAGAGGCCATAAAGGTGCCAAATCAAGATCCGGATACAAATCTAAATTAGGATTTGAAGGTGGTCAGATGCCTCTTCAAAGAAGAGTTCCTAAATTTGGTTTCAAAAGCCTCAATAAAGTAGTTCACAAACCTATCAATTTGGATATAATTCAGGCATTAGCTTCGGAATACAATCTGGTTGACGTTTCATTTGAAACATTGGTTGAGCATGGATTGGTTTCCAAAAAAGATGTTGTAAAAGTGTTGGGTAGAGGCGAACTTACAACCAAATTAAATGTTAGTGCCCACTTATTTTCTGCTTCTGCTGTAGAAGCAATTGAAAAAGTAGGCGGAACAGTAAACAAGCTTTAATTAAATGAAAAAGTTTATCTCAACAGTTAAGAATATCTTTTCTATTGAAGATTTAAGAATTCGTATCTTAAATACAATTGGGTTTCTGATTATATTTAGACTCGGTTCTTTTATCGTATTGCCTGGTGTTGATCCATCAAAATTAGGCGATGCTCCAGAGGGTATATTCGGTTTGATTGATACTTTCCTGGGTGGTGCGTTCAGTAATGCATCCATTTTCGGTTTAGGTATAATGCCTTACATATCTGCTTCCATTGTGTTGCAGCTTTTAACTGTTGGTGTTCCATACTTTCAAAAATTACAAAAAGAAGGAGAATCTGGTAGAAAGAGAATAAATCAAATTACCAGAGTCCTGACTATAGCGATTACTGTTGCGCAGGGTGTCGGTTATATTACTGCCACAATCCTTCCAACAGGTGCTGTAATGGTAAGTACCTCTTTATTCATGTTCAGTTCTTTGGTTTTGCTTTCAGCAGGAACAATGCTTTGTATGTGGTTGGGGGAAAAAATTACAGAAAAAGGTATTGGCAACGGTATATCAATGTTGATTATGATTGGTATCATTTCAAGATTTCCGGGAGCGATCATTGCTGAAGTATTGGCAAAGGGAACTTCAGGGATGTTGTTGCTTCTTATCGAAGCGGGTATTCTCTTCTTTGTAGTATTAGGTGTTGTAGCCTTGACTGAAGCCACTAGAAGAATTCCTGTTCAGTATGCCAAACAGGTTGTAGGAGGTAAAGTATATGGTGGACAAAGGCAATACATCCCGATAAAAGTGAATGCATCCGGAGTTATGCCCATTATATTTGCCCAATCATTAATGTTTCTTCCGGCTTTGGTAGCTCAGATTTGGTCATCCGAAAATGATATAGCCAACTATATTGGAAGTACCTTCAGTGATTTCACATCCTGGCAATACAATTTGGTGTTTGCTGTCATGATTATCCTTTTTACTTTCTTCTATACTGCAATAACAGTTAATCCTGAGCAGATTGCCGAAGACTTGAAAAGAAATGGAGGTTTTGTTCCCGGTATTAAACCTGGAGCACCTACAGCTGACTTTATTGATAATATTATCTCGAGAATTACCTTACCTGGTTCTATTCTCCTGTCTATTGTTGCTATTCTTCCTGCCTTTGCTATTATTGCCGGAGTAGGTGGTGAATTTGCTCAATTCTATGGTGGTACCTCCCTTTTGATCATGGTAGGTGTTATTATGGATACACTTAGACAAATTGAAAGTTATCTTTTGATGAGACACTATGAAGGAATGATGAAAAGTGGAAACATGAAAAATAATCCTTCGAATTACGCTGCTGCAATATGATTCATTACAAGACTTCTGAGGAAGTCCAGTTAATTAAGGAAGGTGCAAAGATATTAGGAAAAGCTCACGGAGAAGTAGCTAAATATGTTAAGGAAGGGGTAAAGACCTCTTTTCTGGATAAGATTGCAGAAGAGTACATCAGAGATAATAAAGGTGTACCTTCGTTTAAAGGTTATAATGGATTTCCTGCCTCCCTTTGTATTTCAGTAAATGAAGTGGTTGTTCATGGTTTTCCTAGTAATTATGTATTGAAAGATGGCGATATAATCTCAGTGGATTGTGGAGTCTTTCACCAAGGTTTTCATAGCGATTCAGCTTATACTTACCCTGTCGGTGAAGTCTCCCCCCAAATTTTGTCATTGCTTAATGCAACCAAAGATTCTCTTTATCTAGGAATAGAGAAAGCCGTTTTTGGTAATCGTATTGGTGATATTGGATATGCTATTCAGAAGTTTGTGGAAGCAAAAGGGTTTACAGTGGTTCGGGAATTAGTCGGACATGGATTAGGTAAACATTTGCATGAAGCACCGGAGGTTCCCAATTATGGAAAAAAGGGAAGTGGGCCTTTGATGAAAGATGGTTTGGTGATTGCTATTGAACCCATGATTAATTTCGGGACAAGGAATATCGTTCAGGAAAGAGATGGATGGACAATCAGGACTGCTGATAGAAAACCTTCGGCCCATTATGAACATACGGTTGCAATCTTTGAAGACAAAACTGAAATATTGACAACACATCAGTACATAGAAGAAAATTTTAAATTCTAAATATGGCGAAACAGACATCTATTGAACAGGATGGAACCATCATTGAGGCATTGTCCAATGCAATGTTTAAAGTGGAACTTGAAAATGGACATCAATTGATTGCCCATATTTCAGGTAAAATGAGAATGAATTATATTAAGATCCTTCCAGGTGACAAAGTGAAATTAGAATTGTCTCCCTACGATCTTTCTAAAGGCAGAATAGTTTACAGGTATAAATAATATGTCGGGAATTGGCCGGGTATTTTGCCTTTTACAAATGGCAGAGGCTATCGGTTAATTCCAAGTGACCTTTAAAAAACAAATATTACTCAAATGAAAGTAAAGGCATCTATAAAAAAGAGAAGTGTTGACTGTAAGGTTATCCGTAGGAACGGAAAGCTATATGTTATCAACAAAAAGAATCCTAAGTTTAAACAAAGACAAGGTTAATCATTATGGCAAGAATTGCAGGTGTTGACATACCAGACAACAAGCGTGGTGAAATCGGCTTGACCTACATCTTCGGAATAGGTAGGAGTTCAGCTAGAGCGATCCTAGAAAAGGCAGGAATTTCTTATGACAAGAAAGCCGGGGAGTGGGATGACGATGAGTCTACTGCTATCAGAACTATCATTACAGAGGAGTTTCGTACAGAAGGTGCTCTTAAATCTGAAATTCAACTGAATATCAAGAGATTGATGGATATTGGTTGCTACAGAGGTTTGAGACACAGAAAAGGTCTTCCTGTTAGAGGTCAAAAAACCAAAAACAATGCAAGAACTAGAAAAGGTAAGAGAAAAACTGTTGCAAATAAGAAGAAAGCAACTAAATAAATCTTGAATTAGATTATGGCTCAGAAAAGAAACGATAAAGCTAAAGGTAAAAAAAGAGTAGTTAAAGTAGAAGCGGTAGGTCAAGTGCATATCAAAGCTTCTTTTAACAATATCATCATCTCTATTACCAATAATTCTGGTCAGGTGATATCTTGGGCTTCTGCCGGTAAAATGGGATTCAGAGGTTCAAAGAAAAACACCCCCTATGCTGCTCAAATGGCTGCGCAAAATTGCGGTCAGGTGGCATATGACTTGGGATTGAGAAAAATTGAGGTTTTTGTAAAAGGACCTGGTGCAGGACGTGAGTCTGCTATCAGAACTTTACAAAATGTAGGTTTAGATGTCACTACAATTGTGGATGTGACTCCGCTTCCGCATAATGGATGCCGTCCTCCAAAACGTAGAAGAGTTTAATTTCTTAAAGAAGATATAGAATGGCAAGATATACAGGTCCAAAGTCAAAGATCGCCAGAAGATTCGGCGAACCTATCGAAGGATATAGCAAAGCTCTCCAAAAGAAAAATTACCCTCCTGGACAACATGGAAGAGGTAGAAGAAAAAAACAATCCGAATACGCTATCCAGCTTGCTGAAAAGCAAAAAGCAAAATACATCTATGGTGTATTGGAAAGACAATTCGCCAAAATGTTTGGTATTGCTTCAAGAAAACAAGGTATTACAGGTGAAAATCTTCTCCAATTGTTGGAATCAAGATTGGACAATGTAGTTTATAGATTAGGTATAGCTCCTACAAGAAGAGGAGCAAGACAACTTGTTTCCCACAAGCATGTTCTTGTAAATGGTGAAGTAGTCAATATACCTTCTTACACTTTAAAGCCAGGTGATGTTGTGGCTGTGAGAGAACGTTCAAAATCTCTTGAGGCAATATCAACTAGCTTAGCAGGTAAAAGTAATCGTTATCCTTGGTTAGAGTGGGATAACACCTCTTTAGCAGGTAAGTTTGTATCAATTCCAACTAGAGATGATATTCCAGAGAATATCAAAGAACAGTTGATTGTCGAGCTTTACTCTAAATAATAAACTTTCAGACTTAAATAGAACTATTGATATGTCCATATTAGCATTTCAAATGCCCGAGAAAGTGGTGATGGAAAAAGCCGATGATTTTCACGGTTTGTTCACCTTCAAGCCACTTGAGAAGGGCTATGGGGTCACCATCGGTAATGCCTTGAGGAGGATTTTGTTGTCCTCGCTTGAAGGTTATGCCATCACATCAGTGAAGCTTCCAGGTGTAGTACATGAATTTTCCACTGTCGAGGGCGTTGTTGAAGATGTGACAGATATTATTCTGAATCTGAAGCAGGTTAGATTTAAAAAAGTCCATGATGCCATAGACGGAAAAATCACTGTGGAAGTAAAGAATCAATCTCTTTTCACTGCTGGAGATATTGCCAAGTTCACCTCCTCTTTTGAGGTATTGAATCCCGAATTGGTTATTTGCCATTTAGATGATTCTAAGAGTTTTGAAATAGAATTAACAGTGGAAAAAGGAAGAGGATATCTCCCCGCTGATGAGTCTAAACCAAAAGAGCAAGTTTTTGGAGTAATTCCAATTGATGCGATTTTCACACCTATCAAAAATGTGAAATACAGTGTGGAGAACACCAGGGTTGAACAAAAGACTGACTTTGAAAAGTTGATCTTGGAAGTTTCGACTGATGGGTCAATTCACCCTGAAAAAGCGCTTCAGGAATCAGCAAAAATTCTTATTCAGCATTTTATGCTGTTCTCAGATCAGACTATGGTCTTGGATTCCACTGGAATATCAGAGCCGGAGCCGATAGATGAAGAGTTTTTGCACATGAGAAAACTTCTGAAAACTCCTTTGAGCGATTTGGATCTTTCTGTTCGTGCATTCAACTGTCTTAAGGCAGCTGATGTTAAAAGTCTTGGAGACCTTGCCAAATTGGAAATTTCAGATATGATGAAATTCAGAAATTTCGGTAAAAAGTCTTTAGCAGAACTTGAGCAACTTATCCAAGAAAAAGGTTTGACCTTCGGGATGGATTTATCTAAGTATAAACTTGATGAAGAATAATTTAAAATGAGACACGGTAAGAAATTCAATCACCTTGGCAGGACAGCCAGTCACAGGAAAGCGATGCTCTCCAATATGGCTACTTCCCTGATTCTTCACAAGCGTATTTCTACAACGCTTGCCAAGGCCAAAGAGCTAAGAAAATATGTAGAGCCTTTGATTACAAGGGCAAAAGAAGATACTACACACAACAGAAGGATTGCTTTTTCCTATCTTCAAAGCAAAGAAGGAATTAAAGAGCTTTTCGGTGAAGTAGTTGTAAAAGTTGGTGAAAGAACCGGTGGGTACACGAGAATTATCAAAACCGGATTCCGTTTGGGAGATAATGCTGAAATGTGTATCATCGAATTGGTTGATTTCAACGAATTGATGTTGAAAGAAGCTAAACCAGCTAAGAAAACAACAAGAAGAAGTAGGAGAAGTCCGGGCAAAACTGAAAGTGCTGTCGCTGAATCAACTCCGGTAGCTAAAGCTAAAGAGGTAGCTGATGAACCTCAGGCTGATGAAAATAATGAAGAAGAAAAGTCTGCTGAATAATTCATGCATGATCAACTGATATATTTAAAAGGGATTGGACTTTGGTTCAATCCCTTTTTTTATATCATTGTCAATTTCCCAAGGCTTATACTTTAAAAATTCTTAACTTTGACGAGTCCAAAAAATCAAAATGAACAAACAAAAAGCAACACTTCTTTTAGCTGATGGCACACTGTTTAGAGGGACGCTAATAGGAAGCCCAGGTACCAACGGCGGTGAAATTTGTTTCAATACCGGTATGACCGGATACCAGGAAATTTACACAGACCCATCTTACACCGGTCAGATTATAGTTACCACTACTTCTCATATCGGTAATTATGGTGTCTTGGATTCTGAAGTAGAATCTAGCCATCCAACTATTGCCGGGATAGTGGTAAATTCTTTTTCAGAGATCTATAGCCGTCTTGATGCAAGCAGTTCTTTGCAGGATTATCTTGTAAAATATGGCATTACCGGAATAGCGGATCTTGATACCCGAAAGCTGGTGAGACATATAAGGTCCAAAGGGGCCATGAATGCCATCATCAGTTCCGAGTTTGAAGGAGATTTAGCTGGTTTAAAAGCTGAGTTGAATAAAATACCGGATATGAATGGTCTGGAGCTTTCCTCGAAAGTATGTACAAAAGAACCATTTTATTTTGGCGATGAAAAATCTTCGTTCAAAGTGGCCTGTCTTGATTTTGGTATTAAGCTAAATATCCTCAGAAGTTTGGCAGAAAGAGGTGTTTACTGCAAGGTTTTTCCTGCAAAAACGACCTTGGATGAAATGGAAGCTTGGGCTCCGGATGGTTATTTCCTTTCCAATGGACCTGGAGATCCAGCTGTAATGGAATATGCAGTAAAGACTACCAAGGATATCTTGGGAACTGACAAACCTATTTTCGGAATTTGTCTCGGTCACCAAATTCTTGCTGAAGCCTGTGGTATTTCAACTTATAAAATGCATCATGGGCATAGGGGATTAAATCATCCTATCAAAAATCTTTTAACGGGCACCAGCGAAATCACATCACAAAATCACGGCTTCGTAGTCAATAGGGAAGATGTAGAAAAAAGTGATTTAGTGGAAATAACACATATCCATTTAAATGACAACTCAGTTGCTGGGATCAAACTGAAAAACAAGCCTGCATTCTCTGTGCAGTATCACCCCGAGTCTTCTCCCGGGCCACACGATTCGAGGTATTTATTTGATGACTTTATATCTCTCTTGAAAAAAAATTAAACAACCTTAAACCTTTTAAATTATGACATTGATTCAATCGATTCATGCTAGACAAATTTTAGATTCCAGAGGAAATCCTACTGTGGAAGTTGATGTAGTGACTGAAAACGGAGCTTTTGGAAGAGCTGCTGTCCCAAGTGGCGCCTCCACCGGAGTGAATGAAGCCGTTGAACTTCGTGATGGGGATAAATCCAAATATCTTGGGAAAGGCGTTCTTAAAGCCGTTTCCAACGTGAATGATATCATTGCTCCCGAATTGCTTGGAATGGATGTTTTTGAGCAAAATCTGATAGATAGGATCATGATAGATCTAGATGGCACTTCTACAAAAAGTAAACTAGGTGCAAACGCCATTCTTGGTGTTTCTTTGGCAGTGGCCAAAGCAGCAGCCATGGAAGCTGGTCAGCCGCTTTACAGATACATTGGTGGTGTTAATGCCAATACACTTCCAGTTCCAATGTTAAACATCATTAATGGTGGTTCTCATTCTGATGCTCCTATTGCTTTTCAGGAATTTATGGTAAGGCCGGTTGGTGCTTCCAGTTTCTCTGAAGCGATCAGGATGGGTGCTGAAATTTTCCATCATTTGAAAAAAATACTCCATGATAAAAACCTCAGTACCGCTGTGGGTGACGAGGGCGGTTTTGCACCTAATTTCTCAGGAGGTACTGAAGAAGCTTTGGCATGTGTGTTGGATGCCATCAAAAACGCGGGCTACAAGGCCGGTGATCAAGTAACCATAGCATTGGATTGTGCAGCTTCGGAATTCTACAAAGACGGAAAATATGATTATAGCAAATTCGAAGGACCTACCGGAAAAGTAAGAAGCAGGGAAGAACAGGTAGACTATCTTGCCGAACTTACTGAAAAATACCCCATTGATTCCATAGAAGATGGTTTTGCGGAAGAAGATTGGGCTGGTTGGGCCATGCTTACCGCTAAAATCGGAGATAAAGTCCAATTAGTCGGAGATGACCTTTTTGTAACAAATGTCAAGTTCCTTAAAAGGGGTATCGAAGAAAAATCAGCAAACTCCATCCTTGTCAAAGTAAACCAAATAGGAACATTGACCGAGACACTTGATGCCATTGCCTTGGCACATAAGGCTGGCTTTACAGCAGTAATGTCACACAGGTCAGGAGAAACAGAAGATTCTACTATTGCTGACTTGGCAGTAGCTGTGAATTGTGGTCAAATCAAAACCGGTTCTGCTTCCAGATCAGACAGAATGGCTAAATACAATCAGTTGCTTAGGATTGAAGAGCAATTGGGAGAGTCAGCGATTTTTCCTGGCAAGAAATAAGAATAACTAAATTTATATAAAAGACAGTCTTCGGACTGTCTTTTTTTTTAAATCAAGTCAACATCGCGCCATCCACTTGAAGCACCTGTCCTGAAATATAAGAACTCATATCAGAACCTAGGAACACACAGGCGTTGGCTACCTCTTCAGGTTGTCCACCACGTTTCATCGGGATACCGTCTCGCCAGCCTTGGACGGTTTTCTCATCCAATACGGCTGTCATTTCAGTTTCTATAAAACCTGGTGCCACGGCATTTGCCCTGATGTTTCTTGATCCCAATTCCAAAGCCACAGACTTGGTAAAGCCAATAATCCCGGATTTGGAAGCTGCGTAATTGGCTTGTCCGGCATTCCCTTTGATGCCTACCACAGAAGTGATGTTGATGATGGAACCGGACTTGGCTTTCATCATAGGACGCGTTGCGGCTTTGACAGTATTGAAGCAGGATTTAAGGTTTACCCCGATGACTTCATCCCAAGCTTCTTCAGTCATTCTCATCAGCAGGTTGTCCCGGGTAATCCCGGCATTGTTCACAAGAATATCCAAAGAGCCGAATTCTGCGACCACGGCATTAATCAATTCCTCGGCAGCTTTGAAGTCAGAGGCATCAGAACGGTAACCCTTGGCCTTGATACCGAATGCTGAAAGTTCATTTTCCAACGCTTGACCTTTTTCCACACTGGATAAATATGTAAATGCCACGTTGGCACCTTCCTGTGCATATCGGATGGCAATGGCTCTTCCTATTCCCTTAGATGCTCCTGTGATCAGAGCTGTTTTTCCGCTTAATAATCCCATGTTGTATTAATTTGTTTGATCGTCAAAAGTAATGAATTTTTGTTTTGCACGCAGAGACACAGAGGCTCAATGTTTTATTTGCCTTATGAATATTTCACAAATCAATTATTCCAAAAAGCCATTTACTATTTCAAAGGCTAATATGTTTTCATAAATGCTTTCAAAAAGTCCCGGCCCTAAACTTGTATGAATTTTAAAGCAAGGATAACTACTTAGTAAGACTTTGCCTTGTCACATGGACGGCAGGAGAGGTCTGTCAATTTTGATTCGGAGCAAAAGATTTCTCTCTACGTTCGAAATGACAAGGACAAGCTTTTTTTACTTTTTATCATTTATGCTCCCGTGACGCTTTTTTTTCATCTGCAATAGTTGTCAAGTAATCTCCACCTCTCTACTCTCCTCTCTCTCACATCTCAAGTCTCACGTCTAACATCTCATTTAGATTTTTTTCTCTCCCCAAAAGCCCTATTTTTGCATAGCTAATTTGAAAATTAAATATTAAGAAAATGTCTTCAACGAAATATGATTTGATTGTTTTGGGTTCTGGCCCGGGGGGATATGTCGCAGCAATAAGGGCTTCCCAATTAGGATTGAAAACTGCTATTGTCGAAGCTGCTGAATTGGGTGGTATCTGTTTGAACTGGGGTTGTATCCCTACCAAAGCATTGATCAAGAGTGCACAGGTTTTCGAATATATCAATCATTCGGAAGATTATGGAATCAAAGTGAAAGAGGCTTCTGTGGATTTTCCCAACATGATCAAAAGAAGCCGTGATGTAGCTGCGGGGATGTCCAAAGGAGTTCAGTTTTTGATGAAAAAAAATAAGATCGATCAACTTTTGGGCTGGGGAAAAGTACAGGCAGGAAAGAAGATCGAAGTGGAAGATAAGGATGGGAAAAAGACTGTTTATTCTGCCGATCACATCATAATTGCAACAGGAGGAAGGGCAAGAGAACTTCCTGCATTGAAAATCGACAATGAAAAAATTGTTGGTTATCGCAAGGCAATGACTCTTGATAAAAAGCCTGAGAAAATGGTAGTAGTGGGTTCTGGGGCAATAGGCGTTGAATTTGCATATGTCTATAGTGCCATCGGAGTCGAGGTGACTATAGTTGAATTTATGGACCGTATAGTTCCCAATGAGGACGAGGAAGTTTCAAAGGCTTTGGAGAAAATCTATAAAAAGGGCGGTATAAAAATCATGACAAGTACTGAGGTAACTGCCGTAGATACCAAAGGGAAAGGCTGTAAAGTAACCGTAAAAGATAAAAAAGGCGCTGAATCTGTTATCGAATGTGATATCGTTCTTTCGGCAGTTGGTGTGGTTTCCAATGTAGAGAATATCGGTTTGGAAGATGTCGGGATTTTGGTGGAGAAAGGAAAAATCAAAGTCGACGAATTCTATAAAACCAATATGCCGGGCTACTATGCCATCGGAGATGTGACTACCGGTCCCGCATTGGCACACGTAGCCTCAGCTGAAGGCATTATCTGTGTGGAGAAAATAGCAGGACATCATCCTGAACCTTTGGATTATAACAATATCCCGGGATGTACTTATTGTATTCCTGAAATTTCTTCGGTTGGATATACCGAAGCTCAGGCTAAAGATGCCGGATATGATGTTAAAGTGGGTAAATTCCCATTCTCTGCCTCAGGCAAAGCTTCTGCGGCAGGTGCCAAAGATGGATTTGTGAAATTGGTATTTGATGCCAAATACGGAGAATTGTTGGGTGCACACATGCTAGGGGCGAATGTCACTGAGATGATTGCTGAGATAGTAGCTATACGTAAGCTGGAAACTACCGGAATGGAATTGATCAAAACAGTACATCCGCATCCTACCATGTCCGAAGCCATTATGGAAGCAGCTGCACAGGCTTACGGTGAGGTGATTCACCTTTAATCTGGTTGGAAATAAATTAAGAGAAACACAAGAGCATTCATTTGTTCTTGTGTTTTTCATTTTATCCATAGATTTTACCAAGTGAATTCAAAAGGTTTTCGCCAATTAAAAATGGAACCTTCACGTGATTTTTTTAATAATGGTGCTTAAGGCGGGTTTTTATTTCACTCTTTTCTAAAATTTGCCCAACTTGGAATCTCAATCCAAATTCATGGAATTACAACTTTCAACCCCGGCCCTTTTATTTTCTGCCATTACCCTCATGATGTTGGCATTTACCAATAGGTTTTTGGCCGTTGCCAATCTGATACGCGGACTTCATAAAAAATACATGGAAAATCCCGATCAGGATATTATCATTGATCAGATCAAAAATCTCAAAAAAAGAGTCAGTATGATCAAGTATATGCAGCTTTGTGGAGTTTTGAGTTTTTTGCTTTGTGTGATCTGTATGTATTTGATATTTATTGAAGCTCAACCTGTTGCTGATTATGTTTTTATAGGCAGTATGTTTACTTTGTTGATTTCTTTGGCCATTTCCCTGGTCGAGATTTTGATTTCCAATCAGGCCATTAACCTTGAGTTGAAAGACATGGAAGATCATTTTGAAAACCGAAAAAGTAGATTAGACTCTTGGTTCAAAAAAGACAAAAACGATGCGTAAAAGTAGATTAATCCTTCCAATCCTGTTTTTAGTAGCTTGGGTCATTTCCTGTTCCAATCCCAACAAAAAACTTAATGAGGGAGAACAACCGGAGCTTGCAAATAGTGAATACCGAATAATTGTCAACTCTTTTGAGGATGCAAAAGAATTCTACAATTGGACCTCTGACAGGATTCCATTGGTTTCTGCCCATCGGGGCGGTCCTTATCAAGGATTTCCCGAAAACTCCCTGGAAGCATTTGAAAATGTCATCCAGCATACCTCAGCTATCATTGAGTTTGATGTGGCGATTACCAAAGATTCCGTCTTGGTCTTGATGCATGACAATACGGTAGACAGGACGACAAACGGAAAGGGGAAAGTGATTGATTTGACTTTTGAAGAAATCCGTTCTCTGAATTTGGTTGATAAGGATGGAATTGAAACGGATTTTCTTGTTCCGACTCTTGAGGAGGTATTGAACTGGGGTAAAGGTAAGGTTTTGTTTACCGTAGATATAAAGCGGGATGTTCCTTTTGAAATGGTGGTAGAAGCTATTAAATCCCAACAGGCAGAACCTTATGCCGCAGTGATAACCTACAATGTAGAATCCGCAAAAAAAATCTACAACCTCCATTCCGAATTGATGCTTTCTGTCACTATCAGAAATGATGAGGAATTGAAGAAGATCGATGAATCAGGAATTCCTTCTGAAAATATTATAGCCTTTACAGGAGTATCCTCCAGATTGCCGGCATTCAATGATATCCTACATCAAAGAGGTATTTATACCATCTTAGGAGTAATGGGTAATCTGGACAACAGTGCAAAAGCAAGAGGGGATGAGGTGTATGTGGGATTGGTGCAGCGCGGGGCAGATATTCTGGCCACAGACAGACCAATCGAAGCAGCCAAAGCAATTCAAAATTTGATTCCTGAAGAAAGTTCTAAGAAAAAGTATTTCAAAATAAGACCATAGAAGTAAGACAAAAGGTGAGAGAAAGAATTGGATCTTGTTTTCCCCATTCTCGATCTTGGTGATGGCTTCAAATTATTTATAACTACAAATATGAATATAGATTTACGTTCCGATACCCTTACCAAGCCCACAAAGGGCATGCTCGAAGCCATGTGGGCAGCAGAAGTAGGGGATGATGTATTTGGTGAAGATCCTACGGTAAACAAGCTGGAAGAGAAACTAGCTGGCATATTTGGGATGGAGGCTGGGCTTTTCTGTCCCTCCGGTACCATGACCAATCAGATTGCCATCAGATTGCACACTCGGCCACAGACTGAGGTTATTTGCCATAAATATTCCCATATTTATCTTTATGAAGGCGGTGGCATCATGTCCAATTCCCATGCTTCAGTCAAACTTTTGGATGGAGCTTATGGCAAGATCAGCGCTCAGGATATTGCAGAAAATATCAGTCCGGATGATGTACATGCCTGCGAGACGACCTTGGTTTCTTTGGAAAATACGATGAACAAAGGCGGAGGCAGTATTTACACCTTGGAAGAAGTCAGGCCAATCAAGGATGTTTGTGAAAAAAACGGATTGAAACTTCATTTGGACGGGGCAAGGGTTTTCAATGCACTGGTGGAGTCAGATGAAAATCCAAAAGAATGGGGACAAATTTTTGATACGATATCGGTCTGTTTGAGTAAGGGATTGGGTTGTCCTGTAGGTTCTGTTCTCTTGGGAACCAAAGCGGAAATCAAGCGTGCAAGAAAAGTCAGGAAAGCTTTCGGAGGTGGAATGAGGCAGGCAGGTTTTTTGGCAGCTGCAGGAATTTATGCCTTAGACCATCACATCGGTCGATTGAAAGAAGACCATGCCCGTGCCAGGGAATTGGGTAAAATGCTGGAAAATCACCCCTTGGTTTCAGAGGTTTTTCCGGTTGCTACCAATATTGTTATTGCCAGACTAAAAGGAATTTCACCTGAAGAAATGCTCACCAAACTTGCTGCAAAAGAAATCAAAGCTGTCCGATTCGGTAAAGGTCAGATTCGGTTTGTGACGCACTTGGATTTTGGAGATAAGGGGTTGGAGGAGTTTGGGAGGAGGGTAAAGGGATTGTGATTCACAGTTTTTCTAATCTATTTGAATTTGTATCTTTAATGAAAAGTATAAGGAAATGATAACAAAAGAAAAAGTCCTCCAAACATTAAAAGAGATGCCTGAACAGTTCTCCATTGATGATTTAATGGAAAAACTTATCCTGATCAATAAAATAGAAATTGGGATCGAGCAGGTTGGGAAAGGAGAAACCTATACGAGTTCTGAAGCAAAAAAAATGATTAAAGAATGGTCAAAATAAAATGGTCCAAGGAAGCCATTGAGAATATTTTTGAGATTCGGGAATATTATAAGCAAGTTTCCCCACGGTACGCCGAAGAAATTACTGACCGGATCTTTGATAAGGAAAATTTAATAATTGCTTTCCCATAGATTGGGAGAGTTGTTCCAGAACTAAATAATGAAAGTATTAGGGAGATTATTTATAAAAGCTATAGGATTATCTATGTGCTATTTGATGAAAAAAGTATAAATATTATAGCTGTTCATTGTTCATCCCAACCCCTTTCAGGAATATCAATTTTTGAATGAAATCCCAAATAAATAATCCCTTTCCATCTGTTTACTGCCATACAGGTAATTTTACAAACACCTACTTAAAAGAAATGATTTTTGTGGCAAATAGCTTATTCAATTAAATTGTTTTCTTCACCCACCCCTTTTTCAAATTCCCTGATACCCTTCAGTAACCTTTCAACATTTTTTGGACTTTTTAAAAGGTAAAAAGTTTCCACCAGGCTTTCATAATCGGCTTTGGAAAGCACCACGACATCTTCGCCGTTTGTTCTTGTGACATAAAGAAGGCTTTGGTCATTGGATACCTTGTCCAAAAATGTTTTGAGATTTTGCTTGAATTTTGTGTAGGTGGTGATTTCCATTGGTTTGTTTTAAAATGAAAATAGAAATAAATTAGACCTTATTCAATAAGCTGTACACATGTTTTTATGTTCCATCAACCATTCCTAAAATATGCATCCCTACATTCCACACCTGCTCGATGATATTGCAAAGGCATATCGGAGAAAACCCCAAGAGGATTTCTCCCATCCCCAGACCATGGAAGAACATTTTGAAGAAATCGAAAATTGGCTTGCAAATGATCCGCCAAATACCTTTGGTGATTATTGCGGTTTGAAAGTAGAAGATTTCCCTCCCGCTGATCAACTTTCTGAGGAGGATATGATATTAGTCTGCAAAGCATTCAATAAAATGATGAGCAGTTGGAATTTGGATATTGATTTACCGGATAATCTGCCAATAACCATCGCCTATTCAATGACAGTGGAGACACTCAATGAAAAAACGGCAATAGTAAATCATGGCTTTATGACATTTGATTATTGTTCCGGCTCACCTGAAGGTTGTGCTTTTAAAGAATATTGTCCCTGTATCGACAGGCTTAAAGATCTCCCAAAAGATTTTGACTTGGATTTTGGAGATGAAGAGCTTCCTTATTGAAATTTGATCTTGGAGGAAAAGATTTTTTAATTAGATTTATTTTTGTATCTATATAATTGAAAATTTGGTGGCTTCAATTATCGGAGTAACTGTTTGATTTTTTTAGGTAGTTGTCTTATTTATACTTGGTCTTGTAGTATTTATCAATAATAATTTAATCCATATCACATGAAAAAGTCATTAGGTTTAGTTCTCGTTTTTTCTCTTTTTTTTATCGCATCCTGTGAGATGTTTGAAGGACCAGAAGGTCCGCAAGGCGACCAAGGTATCCAAGGAGAACAGGGAGTTCCTGGAGCTACGGGAGCCACTGGAGCAACCGGAGCGCAGGGGCCGGCAGGCCCAACAGGTCCCGCTGGCCCAGCCGGTCCTCAAGGGGTGCAGGGTGAACCAGGTCAGTCCAATGTCAGGCTTTACACTTTTCCAGGACATAATTATGGAGTGAGTGCCTCCTATTTTGTCAGTATTCCAGCAATTGGACCTCAGGTAGATGCCCATCTTTTCTTTGTGTACCTTGTTGATACAAGTGTTAATGTTAAATACCCGATTCCTGGTCAGGGTATCAGCGGAAACTCTACCTATCGGGTATGGTGGCTGAGTATAGGCTCCAATGTCAGTGTAAGGACTCAGCGGAGTGCTGGACCTGGTGAAAATTATGGAGAGGTACGGGTTATTACTATTCCTATCACCCAAATGCCAAGCGGAAGGCTAAATGCACCTGCATTGGATTTTAACAATTACGATGAGGTGGTAAAGTATTATGGTTTGTAACATAAAAAAAGCTCCAACTTATTAAAGAAGGAGCTTTTTAATTTGAGTACCCAGGGCCGGAGTCGAACCGGCACGAGTGTAACCTCATTGGTGTTTGAGACCAACGCGTCTACCAATTCCGCCACCTGGGCATTTCAATTATTCCCGTCCCTTACTGAACGGGATGCAAATATGAGTAAAGATTTTTTTCCTTGCAAGCCAATTTAAGGCAGTTCTACAATTTTTTTTGAACTGAAAGCAAAAGGCTTTCCGGAGAAAAGAGGCCTGGTAACTGCCCAAACGGATTTAAACAGCTCGGAATCACGGTATTGATTCAGCGATTCTTCGTTCTTCCAATGGCTATAAGTTGTAAAAACATGCTGGTTGTTTTCATCCTGCCAAAGTTCCAAATGATAACATCCCGGGAAATTTCTGATTTTTTCTTTGTTGGCCTCAAAGTTCTCCAAAAATTCACCCACTTTTTCTTCTTTGAATGTCATTCTAACTACCCTTATCAGCATTATTGATTCACCTCAAAGTTGATAAAAACCGGACTATCATGACGCAGCCCCAATAAGTCAGCGCCATGCCCCACATTGATGCCGATTTCAAGCAGATCTACACTGTTGAAAAATGCAAAACAATCCCCTGCGTCCACATCATCATAGGATTGATGGAGTTTTGGAAGTTTTTCCCTCCCGAATTCAATGCTGTATTTTCCTGGATTGAGCTGCTCAAATACACTTTTTGGAATATTTGTGATCAGGTTGCCGTAATTGTCCACCCGGATTACATGTCCAAGGATCTGTTTTTTTGAAGCTTTGAATTGTCGGGGAATCATTTTCTTGATCTGCATCAATGGTCCTCCAAAATCATGGATCGCAGCACCTGATGCTACTTTTGCTGCAATGGGTGCAAGGATATCCTTTATAGGAAAAGTACTTGTTTTCACATGGGCATCAGCAAACTGCACCACAATCCCCGGGTCGTAATCCGACAATAGACTGAGTACACCGTTGTTTGGTCCCAGGAAAATATGTTCATCCAGCTTTATGCCAATATAACCATCTGTAGCACTGCTTGTACTGTTCATGGCAACAAGATGAATAGTACCTTTCGGGAAATCTCTATATATGGATTTCAGCACAAATGCAGCATGTGCGATATCATAAACATCGATTTTGTGGGTGATGTCCACAATGTTAAGTTGGGGGTTTATGGATAACATCTTAGCCTTAACCGCCGGGACGTAAAAGTCCCCATCTCCGAAATCCGAGGTGAATGTTATCAATGCCATAGAAGCAAGTCAGTTAAAATTTCGTATTTTTGTACCAGGTGTGAACAAAATTAGGAATTTTATCCTTACACCATAGGGACAATCCATAAATCAATTAGAATAGCTTGGTAGAAAAAGTAATTACTTTAGAAAACATTCCGCTACTGGACTTTTTAGGATCAGAAAACGAGAATATCCGTCAAATAGCTTCTGCTTTTCCCCAAAGCAAAATTATATCACGAGGAAACGAAATCCGGATACAAGGCCGTGCACCCGAAATACTCAGAATCAATGATCTCCTCAATATGCTTTTACAGCATTTCCACAGATTTGGACAGGTGACACCTGACAATGTCAAGGAATATATTGCACTGGAAGGGGCACCTTTTGAGGAAAACCAAAAGGATGATGTCATTTTATATGGTAACAAAGGTCTTGTTGTAAAACCCAAATCTGCCAATCAGAGAAAACTCGTTGAATCTGCATTTAAAAATGACCTGGTTTTTGCTCTCGGACCTGCCGGAACCGGGAAAACTTATATCGCTGTAGCTATTGCCGTCAGGGCATTGAAAAACCGAGAGGTAAAAAGGATCATCATTACCAGGCCTGCTGTGGAAGCTGGGGAAAATCTGGGATTTTTGCCCGGAGACTTGCAGGAGAAACTTGATCCTTATTTAAGGCCAATTTATGATGCGCTTTCTGATATGGTTCCACCTGAAAAATTGAAGTATTATCAGGAGACAAGGGTGATTGAAATTGCCCCTTTGGCCTATATGAGAGGAAGGACACTCCATGATGCCTTTGTTTTGTTGGATGAAGCACAAAACACCACTAGTGAACAGATTAAGATGTTTTTGACCAGAATGGGACCTAATTCCAAGGTAATCATTACAGGAGATCAGACGCAGGTGGATTTACCCAATAGACAGAAATCAGGACTGAAAGAGGCACTGCATGTTTTGAGAGATGTGAAAAACATTGGTATTGTAAGCCTAAGCGGTAAAGATGTCATCCGACATAAATTGGTCAAATCAATCATAGAAGCGTACGAAAAAGATGAAGCCCAAAAAGAAGAAAGAAGATCAGCTAATCCAAGTAGAAAAAGTTCTGACGAAGGAGCAGCTTAACACCGTTTTCAAAATCAGAGAGGATGTTTTTGTAATTGAACAAGAGGTCGATCCTTCTGAAGAATATGACGAGTTTGAATCCACATCCACTCATTTTCTTGCCAAAATCGGTGAGCAGCCTGCTGGGACTGCCCGTTGGAGATTTACAGATAAAGGGGTGAAGTTGGAAAGATTTGCAGTTTTGAAAGATATGAGAGGAGCAGGAGTTGGTTATGCGCTGGTACAAGCAGTCATAAGTGACATTGCCGCTAGCCCTGAGGCCAAAGGCAAAAAGCTCTATTTGCATGCCCAATTGGATGCCATGCCTCTTTACTCAAAATTTGGATTTAGCAAAGTTGGACCAATGTTTGAAGAATGTAACATCCAACATTTCAAAATGGAGTTATATTTGTGAGTTAAAAAAATTTGATATTGAAACTTAATTATGAAAAAAATATTATTTGTAATTGCAATTTTGGCCGTATTGAGCCCCATTGCCAATGCTCAGTCGCTTGAGGACCCTAAGGGTGAAATCAGACTGAATTTTTTAAATACAATACTTCTGGGTTCTGTCGAGATAGGATATGATTTCTTTGTGGGACATGACCAGTCAGTAGGCGTAGAATTGCATCTCAATGATAGGTTTGGGTATAGTTCGTCCAGTGGTGATAGGAGTTTTTCGGCTACTTCAGTTCTCGTTTCCTACAATTTTTTCTTTGCAGGTGATGATAATGGCAAAATCTATATTTCGCCTTACTTTAAATACAGATTTGGAGATTTTACCGATGTAGTGGATAATATCACTGAGGTCACAAGCCTGAATAGCGGCTACCTTGGTTTAATTGGTGGATATAGATGGAACTATAATAACTTCGCTTTCGGTCCCTTTGCAGGAATTGGCAGAGGCTTTTCTGAACCTGTCAATGATAAGTTTTCAGCAGTGGAATTCAAAGCAGGCTTCAACGTTGGTTACAGATTCTGAATAAAAAATTAAACGTTTAATATTAACCAAAAGGAGTCAGTGATGACTCCTTTTTATTTTTTTATCGGTAATTTAATGGGAAATTTTTAACCCATGCGCTTCTCGGAATTTCCTTTTTTAAGGTACCTGGTTTTTTTTATTATAGGAATATTGATTTATCCCTATACTTCTCTTATTTCAGTTCGGACGATAATATTTGCTATACTTTCTTGCTATATTCTATATCTGATTTGTATTATCCTGAATATAAAAAGGAGATCCTTTGGATTTAAATCTTTGTTACCTTGGACTGCTTACGTTATATTGATTCTTTGTGGTTATTTTTTCAGTTATCAAAGAGATATCAGGAATCAGCCTTTTCATCTGATCAATACAGCGTCTGAAATCAAGTCCTATTTGGGCGTTGTGATGTCTTTGGATGAGCCAAAGACCAACTCTATAGCGAACAGGGTCTCCGTAAAAAAAGTATATGATGGGGAAATGATGTTGGAAACAGAAGGGGAGGTTTTGGTTTATCACAAATCCGAAAAACAGCTATGGCCGGGAGATTTGATATGGATATCAGGAAGCCCCCAGTTGATTCAAAAGCCCAAGAATCCAAAAGAATTTGATTACAGCCTATTTATGCTGAGGCAGCAAATTTCCCATCAGCATTTTATCGGGGATAATTTTGAAAGAATAGGCAGGGTATCCGAAAGGCCTATAGAAGATTTTTTTATCAGCATCAGATCAAGGGTCATGAATAGTATGGATAAATTTTTTAGTGACCAAAACAGCAATCAGATTGCCAAAGCGCTTTTGTTAGGTCAAAAGAAAAATCTTGAAAAAGAGGTCAGCGAAGCCTATGTGACCGCAGGCGCAATGCATATTCTAGCGGTTTCAGGATTGCATGTGGGAATTATTTATGGTTTCTTTTTTCTCTTTGTTAAGCCATTTAGGCTTCCGGTTACCAAAAGGGTGATTTATTTGTCAGCCATCATTTTGTTGATATGGTGTTATGCCCTGCTGACCGGGATGTCTCCTTCAGTCATGCGGGCAGCAACCATGTTTTCTTTGATGGCTTTAGCACAGATGAAATCAAGAAGTCCCTCCATTTTCAATGCCATTGCACTATCTGCCATGATTCTATTGGTATATGATCCATTTCTGATCTATGCTGTCGGCTTTCAGCTTTCCTATTTGGCATTATTGGGGATAATCATTATTCAGCCCTTGTTGGTCCGTATTTGGATTCCAAAAAACAAATTCTTTGAATATGCATGGCAGATTACCACAGTGGGATTGGCAGCACAATTGGCCACTTTCCCCATTTCAGCTTATTACTTTCATGTTTTCCCATCATATTTTATTTTATCCAATCTTATAGCTATTCCGGGGGCATTTTTGATTATGTCTTTTGGTGTTCCCTTTATGGTTTTTGCGGAAGTCCCGTTTTTGGGTCAATGGCTTTCCTGGGTGACTGATAAACTGATTTTTTCAGTAAATGCCGTTATTTTTTGGATTCAGGATCTGCCTTATTCAAGAATCTCTGAAATCAGTCTATCTTCCTTCTCCATATTTATTTATTGGGTAATGTTGATTTTGATGATTGTTTTGTGGGTTAATCCGGGTAAAAAGCCGGCAATAGCTTTTTTGCTATTTCTTATCTTTTTTGGAGTAATTAGAATTCTTAATTCAATTGAGGATAAAAACAGACAAGAACTCTTGTTTTATTCCATAGACAAGGGATTGGCGGTTGATTTTATTTCAGGTAACAATCTTTTTTATCTTGATGATGCTTCCTCAGCAGATATCAGCTATAAAGTCCAACCCAACAGGACTGCTTTGGGAGCAAAAGCACTTTATCCCTTGAAGGTATTACAAAAAGAAAATCAAGTAAAAATCCCAATGCCTGATCCGGGACTGGATATTGATCTTTTAGGCAGGTCAATTTCATTTTCTTCTTTGGACAAGACTGGGTCGATTTATGAATGGAACACAATTAAATGGGAGCAAATAATTCCAAAGGATACTTTGAGTATAGATGGGAATGCCCTTAAAGTCCGATTTAAATGAAACGAATTTTGGAAGAGCAAATCCTGTAGTCTATCTTTCTTATTATAAAGAACTGCAATCATATCACACAAAAAGATAGGAATGGACAATCCCATCAATACCTTCACCACAGAGAGAATAGGTTTTATCGAACTCAATAGGCCTGAAAAAAGAAATGCATTGAATGCGGAAATGGTTGAATCTATCAAATCGGCCCTGATCAGCTTCAATGAAAATAAAGAGGTCAAAGTCATTGTAATCAAAGCTGCAGGGAAAGTTTTTTGTTCTGGGGCTGATTTGGCATATCTGCAATCTTTGCAATCCAATACCTATGAAGAGAATCTCGAAGACAGCCGCAATCTCAAGGATTTGTTTTTTTTGATTTACACATTGCCTAAAGTGGTGATAGCTCAAATCCAAGGACATGCCTTGGCAGGCGGATGTGGATTGGCAACGGTCTGCGATTTTTCATTCACTGTTCCTGAAGCCAAATTTGGCTACACAGAAGTGAAAATCGGTTTTGTACCCGCCATTGTGAAAGTGTTTTTAATCAGGAAAATCGGTGAGGGAAAAGCCAGACAATTGCTGTTGGATGGTGATTTGATTGATGCAGGAGAGGCCAAAAATATGGGGATAGTTAATTGGGTTGTAGCGCAGGATGAACTGGAGGAAAAGGTTTTGTCCTACGCAAAAAAACTGATAAGGAATAATTCGGGCGAGTCTTTGGCACTTACCAAAGAAATGATCGCCAGAGTTCAGGAAAAAAAATTAGAAAAAGGGTTGGAATATGCAGCCTCCATGAATGCAAAAGCCAGGAGTACAGCCGACTGCCAAAGAGGCATTGCTGCTTTTTTGAACAAAGAATCAATAAGTTGGTAAGTTGAAAGAAAAAGTCCAAAATATTCTCCGGTCAGTTTTTGGATTCAGTGATTTCCGTCCTGTTCAGTTGGAAATTGTGCTTTCTGTACTGGAAAAAAAAGACAGTTTGGCATTGTTGCCTACAGGGGGAGGGAAGTCGGTTTGCTTTCAGGTACCCGCTTTGGCCTTGGATGGTATTTGTATAGTGGTCAGTCCTTTGATAGCCTTGATGAAGGATCAGGTGGATAATCTCAGAAAAAAAGGAATATTGTCAGCAGCTATTTATTCCGGGATGGGTAAAAGACAAATTGATACAATTTTGGACAATTGCATTTATGGGAATTATAAATTTTTGTATGTATCTCCGGAGAGATTGAAAACAGAGATTTTTTTAGAGCGATTCAAAAAGATGAAAGTCAATCTGATAGCTGTTGATGAAGCACATTGTATTTCCCAGTGGGGTTATGATTTTCGTCCACCTTACCTGGAAATAGCCAAAATCCGCGAATTTCATCCCGAGATACCTTGTTTGGCACTGACAGCTTCTGCTACTCCGAAAGTAAAAGAAGACATCATTGACAAGCTACAGTTGAAAAACCCCCAGGTTTTTGTCAAATCCTTTTCAAGAAAAAATCTCAGCTATTCAGTGAGGATGGTTGAAAACAAATTGGAAAAGACCATTGAAATACTCAGGAAAGTTCCTGGTTGTGCCATTATTTATGTGAGGAACCGGAAAGGAACCAAGGAAATTGCATCAGTGCTGAATCAGAGTGGGGTATCCGCGACATTTTATCATGCGGGGTTGGATAATAAGATCAGAGAACAAAGACAGCATGATTGGAAGCAGAACCGGGTGAGGGCCATGGTAGCGACCAATGCTTTTGGGATGGGTATTGACAAGCCCGATGTGCGACTGGTGGTCCATATGGACCTTCCTGAAAACCTTGAAAATTACTATCAGGAGGCGGGCCGTGCAGGAAGGGATGAAAAAAAAGCTTATGGGGTTTTGCTTACCAATGAGCAGGATCTGAATACCTTGATAGAAAAGGCCATGATGGCTTATCCACCGATAGAATTCCTTAAGAAAGTATATCAGTGTCTGGCAAATTACTTTCGGATGGCTGTAGGAAGTGGTTTTATGGAAAGTTTTGATTTTGAACTGGCTACTTTTATCACTACATACAGCCTGGAAATGTTGCCCACCTACAATGCATTGAAAGTTTTGCAGGAAGAAGGTTTTCTGGAATTGAGCGAGAATTTTTATTCACCTTCTTCTATTCATTTCTTGGTAGACCAAAGTAAATTATACGAATTCCAGATTGCTAATGCCAAGCTCGATGTTTTGATCAAACTTTTGCTAAGGACTTATGGCGGTGAATTGTTTGTTGAATTTTTTAAGATTTACGAATCCAAGTTGGCAAAAAATCTCGGTGTTGAGGAAAAAGAGCTGATCAAACAGTTGGAATATCTGGATCAGGTTGGGATATTGGCCTATGACAAAAGAAAGGACATGCCACAAATCACCTTTCTGACTGAACGATTTGATGCAGGGAAACTTCCTTTGAATAATAAGAGAATAGAAGATAGAAGGCAAAATGCCATTTCAAAAGCCAAGTCCATGATTGCTTATGTAAGAAATACTGCTGTATGTAGGTCCAATCAGATATCTAATTATTTTGGAGAGAATTCAGAACAGCATTGCGGTATTTGTGATGTTTGCCTGGAAAACAAAAAGTCTAATGAAGTCATTTATCAAAAAGTCAAAAATAAGATTTTTCAAACTTTAACTGATGGAATAGAGTTTTCTTTAAATACTATCAAGGAAGTTCCGGGATTGGATAATAAGAAAAGGACCATTGAAGTTTTGAGAGAAATGGAGGAAGAGGGTCTAATTTATACCCTATCCGATGGAATTTATAAAATCAAAAGCTGATGGCTTCATTTATAGAAGATGTATTGGGTAAGCTGTTTCCAAAAAAATCCAGTCCCGTTACTATCAAAGAAAATTTTACCCAGACTGAATCAGAAAAGGAAAATACAGATTCTTGGTTGACCTCAGATGAAGGTGAATCACTGATTAAATTGGTTTTTAAAAATTATCATTTCAAAAAATCAGGAATTAACGCCCATCCGGAAATACATATTCTCAACTCTCCTTATGCAAATGGGTTTGCTGTTTCTTATGAAAGTCCGTTTAATGAAAAAACTTTTTCCCAACTTTTCTTTGCTTTTGGAAGGCGAATGTTAGATTTGGGATATCAAAGGGTGAGTCTCGACAGAAAAATTGAAGAAATTCAGGAAAATGTCAGGACAACCGAAAAGCAATATTTTAAACCCCCTTTGAATACCGCTGATTTAACCCAAAAAATCGATCAGTTATTTGGCAATGTTAGTATAGAAAAAGTCAGTGTAAATGATAAGCCAAGTTATCTGAAAATTTTAGTTACCGTATATTCGGATCATTTGTACAGGCCCGCAAAACCTTTTGACCTTTTTGTTGAAGAATTATTTGAAAGCATTTAAATATTATGGATAGAATATCACTGAGAGAAAATCTCGAAAAGTACCGTACGCCTTTTGAAGAAGAAGCATCCTTTGTCCAGGATTTTATTGATCTTACCTATGATGATTTGGCCTTTTCAAGAGAAAGGTTGCAGGGGCATTTTACAGCTTCTGCCTGGATTGTCAACAAAAGAAGAACTCATTCTTTGATGGCACTCCATAGGAAACTGAATAAATGGCTTCAGTTGGGTGGACATGCAGATGGTCATGAAAACTTGATGCAGGTGGCTTTGGCTGAGGCACAGGAAGAAAGTGGGCTGACTTCACTCAGATTGGTTGATTCAAGGATATTTGATATTGACAGACATACTATTCCTGAACGTGGAAATGTTCCTGAACATTTTCATTATGATGTCAGGTTTTTGATTGAAGCTGAAATGAATGAACCTTTGGTGATTTCGGAGGAAAGCAGGGATTTGGCCTGGATTTCATTTGACGCCGTGGAAGATTTCGTTGGTCCCAACCAATCCATTCTCAGGATGTTGGAAAAAACAAGTAAATCTGAAATTCTGCTTTAAAAGTATTTCAAAGGTTTTAATAAAATGAAGAAATTTAGCATAGAGGACGTTTTGTCCTCTTTTCATTTTTCTGTCCCTGTACAGGTAAGATTTTCTGATATTGATAGCTATATGCATGTCAATAACGGTATTTTTTTCAACTATCTTGAACACGCCAGGGCTTCATATCTTTTTCAGTTTTGCGGTTGGGATATTTTAAAGATCGGAACAGTTGTGGCAAATATTCAGATCGATTATAGACTGCCTGTTCATTTGATGGATAAGCCTGCTGTTTATGTCAGGTGTATTAAAATCGGCAATACGTCATTTGTATTGGAACAAGTGGTCATGGGAGAAACCGAAAAAGGAGAAATGAGAGTATTTGCTGAATCAACCACCACCATGGTTTCAGTGAATATGGAAACAATGAGCCCTGTACCTGTTCCGGCAGAATATGCAGCAAAAATGATGAGATAGTCCTCATAAGCGTCATAATTCATTATCTTTGCCCAAAATCAAATAGTTGTGAAAAAATACTTTATCTGGGTGACTTTTTTTGTATTCTTTTTTGGATGTAGTCCGTCTGAACAAGAATTATTTGATGAGGGAATCAAACTGATGGAATCATCTCAATATCAAAAATCCATCGAATATTTTGATCGGGTGATCCAAAAAAATCCTGAAAATACTTCTGCCTTTAATGCCAAAGGTGTTGCGCTTTTTCAACAGGGGAATTTTGATGAAGCCATCAAAGCATTCACTTCTTCCATAGAATTGGATCCGACTTCCTATAAACCGTTTTTCAATAGGGGTAATGCCTACCTTGAAAAAAAGTCATATAAAGAGGCCTTGTTGGATTATAACATGGCAAACGGCCTTGATGCGAAGCAAGGGGATGTTTATTACAATAGGGGCCTGGCCTTGTTGGGTCTTGAAGAATACGAGGATGCTATTTTTGATTTTGATGTAGTGCTGCAGGACAATCCAAATCTTCCATTGGCACAATTCAATAAAGCCAAAGCTCAACTCGGAAACAATGATCCTGTTGGAGCCATTGGATCCTTGAATAATACTGTCAAATTGGACAACAGGAACGGAGCAGCGTATTACCTACTTGGAGTTACTCAAATGAGTGCTTTTGGTCAAAAGGAAGACGGATGTGCCAATCTTAAATTGGCTTTGAATCTGGGATTTTCAGAAGCTAAATCCTGGATTGAGGATTTTTGTCAGGACTGATGGCGGAAATAGGAAAAGATATATTCAAAGCCAAAGCCATTTTGGAACAGGGGGACTTGGTGGGTATTCCTACTGAGACTGTATATGGTCTGGCAGGAAATGCTTTGAATCCTGATGCGGTCGCAAAGATTTTTGAAGTCAAAAACCGGCCAAATTTTGATCCATTGATTATTCATACCTCGTCTATGGAAAGGGTTTTGGAGTTTACAGTTCAAATTCCTGATATTCTTGTTCCCCTTGGAGAAAAATTTTGGCCAGGACCATTGACTATGCTTTTACCAAAAAAAAGCATAGTACCTGACTTGGTTACCAGTGGTTTGGACACAGTAGCTGTCCGCGTACCCAGCCACCCCTTGACAAGAGAGCTGTTGTCAATTTTGGATTTTCCCTTGGCGGCCCCAAGCGCCAATCCTTTTGGTTATATCAGTCCTACTCAGGCAAGTCATGTAAATGATCAATTGGGAGAAAAAATCCCATATATTTTGGATGGAGGTTTATGTGAAGTAGGATTGGAAAGTACTATAGTGGGACTTGAAAATGGAGAAGTTTTTATATACAGACTTGGAGGATTGGATGTAAAAGATATAGAAGGGATTGTAGGTAAAGTAAAGATTATGACTCATTCCAGCAGTAATCCCAAATCACCAGGAATGTTGAAAAGCCATTATTCGCCAAAAAAAACCTTTGTTTTGGGTGATCTGGAATTGCTTGTGGAGGAATATCTTTCCAAGGGAATTCCTTTTGGAGTACTTTCATTTTCAGATGAATTCAAAAATGTGCCTCAAAGCCTTCAGATTCAGCTCAGTCAAAACAGGGATGTCAAGGAGGCAGCAAAAAAATTATTTGCATCCATGAGGGCTTTGGATACCATGGATGTTTCTGTAATTTTATCAGAGCTTTTGCCCGAACTGGGTTTAGGTAGGGCAATTAATGATAGGCTGAGAAGAGCAGCTGTCATGAATGATTGAAGACAGAATTTGAATTGCAATTTTCAGAATATATTGATCTTGAAAAAATAAAGGACATGAGTCAAATGGGTTTCACAATTATTCGCAGGTTAAGCCAAGTGAATTAAAGAGTTTTCCAACCTCAGTCCTCAAACCATTTAAACAACAAAAAGCATGAACAACAGAATCAAAAGTGTTGAAAATTTAGACTTTAAGGGGAAAAAAGCACTTGTTAGAGTGGACTTCAATGTTCCCTTGGATGAACATCAAAATGTCAGCGATGATACCAGAATCAGTGCTGCCATTCCTACCATAGAGAAGATTCTCTCTGATGGAGGTTCAGTTATTTTAATGTCCCATTTGGGTAGGCCTAAGGATGGTCCTATTGACAAATATTCATTAAGGCACGTAGTCACCAGTCTTCAAAAGTTGCTCGGAAAATCTGTAAAATTTGCACCTGATTGCATAGGAGAAGAAGCTAAAAATCTTGCTGCAGGACTTAAGCCCGGGGAGGTACTTTTATTGGAAAACCTCAGATTTTATAAAGAAGAGGAAAAAGGAGATGAGGAATTTTCAAAGAAGCTGGCTTCCCTTGGAGATGTCTACGTCAATGATGCCTTTGGTACTGCACATAGAGCCCATGCCTCGACTGCTGTAATTGCCCAGTTTTTCAGTACCAAAGCAAGTGGGTTTTTACTGAAATCCGAATTGGAAAATGCAGATAAAGTTCTTGAAAATCCCGAAAAACCTTATACTGCAATTATGGGAGGTGCCAAAATATCCGATAAGATATTGATCATTGAAAGGTTGCTGGGAAAAGTTGATAATCTGATTATTGGGGGAGGGATGTCATATACTTTTTCCAAAGCTAAAGGAGGGACAATCGGAGATTCTTTATGTGAAGAAGATAAGCTGGACTTTGTTTTGGAATTGATGAAAAAGGCTGAGCAAAAAGGAGTGAAAATCATTTTGCCTTTGGACACAGTCATTTCCAAGTCTTTTGCCAATGATGCCGAACAAGGACTTTCCAAAGCAGGTGAAATCCCTGATGGTTGGATGGGCTTGGATATCGGACCTGAGACCAGAAAACTTTTCGCTGATGTAATCAAATCATCCAAAACTATTCTTTGGAACGGTCCTATGGGCGTTTTTGAAATGAGCAGCTTTGTTCACGGTACGGTTGCGGTGGCTGAAGCTATTGCTGAGGCAACAGAAGGAGGAGCCTTTTCTTTGATTGGTGGTGGCGATTCGGCTGCTGCTGTCAATAAGTTCGGTTTTGGCGATAAAGTGTCTTATGTGTCTACCGGGGGTGGTGCATTATTGGAGCACATGGAAGGGAAAGTATTGCCTGGAGTGGCTGCTTTGATGCCATAAGTAATGGTTTTTTTAATATGGATATACGCTTCTTTGCCAGTAACCCTATATTCTTCTTCCCTCGGGACGGAAGACCGAAGTCGGAAGACCGATGTACCGGGCATTTCAGTCTTCATACGAGAATTAACATAGATATCCAATCTTCTGGCATAATTGCATACAAACTTATTATTTAAAAATCAATCTGAAAAAAGGACCGAATATATCGGTCTTTTTTCTTTTAATGGGCATTTTATATCTTTTATTCATGTTTTTTAGTGGAAATTACTAACATTTTGTTACTAACAAAATGTTAGTAATTTTCGAGTATGAAAAGTGAGTCTCCGTTTCCGACAACAGGATATACAGGTCCGGAAATTCGCGACAGAGAAGAAGAAACTGCCTATATCAAAAGGTAATTGGATGGAAATCAGTCTATCACTTTGGTTTCAGAATAACTCTTGAAAATCAAAAGTTTGTACAAAAGTTACTTGTGATTTCAATGAAAACACTATTTTTGAGGCTATTTAAAATGAAAAGGATTATGAAAAGGGTATTTGTTTTTTGCATTCTGATGTTAATGTTGGGTGCTTGCCTTGAAATTGAAGAAATCAACTCCAGCTGTACTGTATTGTTGAATGATGGCAGCGTTTTGGAAATTAGCAGAGATATCCGTATCAATAACGAGACAGGCACCATCACTTATCGAGATGAAAATGATAGATTATGGTCAATTTTTAAGGAAGATTATGAAAGTTTTTCCTGCGGTAATTGAAACAATATTATTAGACAACTGGAGCGAGTACAGGATCTCCGGCCGCAATCCTCGGTTCATCTAGTTGTCCGTTTTTTTAAGGTCTTTGAATTTCATTCCTTTGTCGTCCAAAATAGGTGCACCAGACATACTGGAATAACCCGGAAGGCATTAAAAATCAGGAAAATTCCTCTATAATTTTGATAAAAAAGGGAAATTTATGCCATACAAGATTGAATGTCCATTCGCCAATCTTACAGGATATCACCCATTTAAATGAATTTCCGATAAGAGATGTACAAAACTTATTATATTTCCACAAAAATTAAACCTATGAAAACCCAAAATCACCTGAATAAAGGCCTTGTGCTTTTATTTTCAATAGTATTGCTTATTTCCGCTTGCAACAATAAAAGAAGCGGAGATCCCAAAGTTCTTATTTTCAGTAAGACGCTCGGCTTCTACCATGAATCTATTCCTGACGGAATAGCCGCTATCATGAAGTTGGGAGCAGAAAATGGATTTGATGTGGATACAACAACAAATTCTGACCTTATCAATGAAGAAAATCTAAAACAATATTCCGCAGTCATATGGCTAAGCACAACCAGTAATGTTTTGAATCATTATCAGGAAGCTGATTTTGAAAGATATATACAGGCAGGTGGAGGTTACGTGGGCATTCATGCAGCAGCAGATACAGAATATCATTGGGGATGGTACAATAGACTTGTCGGTGGATATTTCTCTTATCATCCCGGAATAGGAGACCCCTATCCAAACGTACAGGAAGGAACACTTCATGTAACAGACAGAAAGCATTCTACTACCCGTTTTTTGCCTGAAATTTGGAACAGGAAGGATGAATGGTACCATTTCAAAAAACTTAATCCCGATGTCAACGTGCTTATGGATATTGATGAGGAAAGTTACCAGCAAACCAAGCCTATGGGATATCATCCAATGGCCTGGTACCATGATTATGATGGTGGAAGGGCATTTTATACTGCCGGCGGTCACACCAGCGAATCGTATCAGGAAGAGCTCTTTCTTCAGCATATTTTGGAGGGAATCAAATATGCCATAGGAGACAACAAGAAGCTGGATTATTCCAAAGCGAAAACCCAAAGAGTCCCTGAAGAAAACAGATTTGAGAAAAAAACACTGGTCTTGGGTGAGTTTACCGAACCAACCGAAATGACCATTTTACCCAATTTAGACATATTGATTGCGCAAAGGAGGGGAGAGGTGTTTTTATACAAAAACGGTGATTCGACTGCCAGGGAGGTTGCAAAATTGGATGTCTACTGGAAGACTGAAACCAGGGGAGTAAATGCTGAGGAAGGATTGATGGGGATCCAAAAAGATCCCGATTTTGCAAAGAACGGGTATGTCTTTGTGTTTTACAGCCCTGCGGGTGATCAGGAAATCAACAGACTTTCCAGGTTCAAATTTGCCAATGACAAATGGGATATGGCTTCTGAAAAAATCATTTTGGAACTGTATTCCCAAAGAAATATCTGTTGCCATACGGGAGGTTCTATTGCCTTTGATAAAGATGGATTGTTGTACCTTTCTACTGGCGACAATTCGACACCATTTGACCAGCAAAACAGCAAATATGTCAACAGAGGATTTGCGCCATTGGATGACCGACCTGGTTTCAAACAATATGATGCAAGAAGAAGCTCAGGTAATTCCAATGACCTAAGAGGCAAAATCATTAGGATAAAAGTCAATGAGGATGGCAGTTACGATATTCCAGAGGGAAACCTTTATCCAAAAGGGATGGAAAAAACCAGACCTGAGATTTATGTTCAGGGAAACAGAAATCCATATAGAATATCAGTAGACCAAAAAACAGGGTTTCTGTATTGGGGAGAAGTAGGCCCCGATGCCGGTTCGGATAGCTTGGAAACCAGAGGTCCGAGGGGCTATGATGAAGTCAATCAGGCCAGAAAAGCAGGGAATTTTGGATGGCCATATTTTGTAGGTGATAGTTATCCCTATGTAGAGTTTGATTATGCGACTGGGACTTCGGGTAATGCATTTGATGTGACTAAACCCGTTAACAATTCTATGAACAATACAGGACTAAGGGAATTGCCTCCTGCAGCTCCAAATTTTATCTGGTATCCATATGGTGTTTCAAATGACTTCCCTGATCTGGGTTCTGGAGGAAGAAATGCCATGGCGGGTCCCGTTTATTATACCGACATGTTTCCCAAAGAAACCCGGTATCCCTCTTATTATGATGGGAAATTATTCATCTATGATTGGGTAAGGGGCTGGGTTAAAGCCGTGACTATGCTTCCAAATGGTGATTATGACAAAATGGAACCGTTTATGTCCACTACCAAATTCAATGCGCTGATTGATATGGAAGTTGGGCCTGATGGCAAACTTTACTTGCTTGAATATGGCAATGGATGGTTTACCAAAAATCCCGATGCAGGTCTTTTTAGGATTGATTTTAATGATGGAAACAGATCACCGGTGGTTGAGGGAATTGAAGTTGACAAAACTTCCGGTCAATTGCCGTTTAAAGTTAATTTCATCGTTCAGGCATCAGATCCGGAAAATGATCCTTTGACTTATATCTGGGATTTGGGCAACGGCGAAAAAGTGACGACCAAAGAGCCTAAATTGGAATACACTTTCAATTCAGTTGGTGATTATGACGTAATGGTTCAAGTATCTGACCCGGATAATTTGAATGCAAAAAGTGGAATCGTTTCTGTTTATGCAGGAAATATTGCTCCTGTAGTCAATATTGAAATAAAAGGGAATAAGTCTTTTTATTTCCCTGGTAAACCTATTGCTTACCAAGTTTCAGTGACAGACCCTGATGATGTTGATGCTGGAAGTGATTTATCTACATTATTTGTTTCGGCGGATTATATTTCCGGTTTGGATCAAGCAGAAGCTTCCAAAGGACATTTAATTATGACCGAGGCGATGACAGGAAAGAGTATCATGAGTTCTCTGACCTGTAAGACATGTCATAAAGAAGATGAAGTGTCAATAGGGCCTTCTTACACAGAAGTAGCAAGAAAGTATAGAAGAAATCCAGATGCCGCCGTTGACTATTTGGTCAATAAAATCCAAAAAGGAGGTGGCGGAATTTGGGGCGAAACAGTCATGCCTGCAAATCCTGATCTTAAGAATGAGGATGCAAAAAAAGTTGTTGCTTATATCCTTTCATTAGGAAGAAGGGGAATGGAAGAAAAACCTTCCTTGCCAGCATCAGGAACAGTTGATCCGATGGTTGGTAAAGCACTTTCAGAAAATGGGGTTTTTGTTCTATCCGGAAGTTTTACTGATAGAGGTGGAGAAAATATCAAACCCCTTACGGGAAACAGTTCTGTAACATTAAGGAATCCAACAATGGGCATGGAATCTACGAAAGATCTTCAGGAATATGAAACAGCGGTTTTCAATGGAAGGACATTGATGACAATTCCTCAGGGTCAAGGTTCATTTGCCTTCCATGATATCGATTTGACTGATATACATGGCATAATGATTTCAGGTGGGGGGCAGCAGGTCAGTGAATCGGGTTATAGGGTGGAAGTGAGATTGGATTCAGCTAATGGACCTAAGATTGGAGAGGGGGTTTTCAAGGTAAATAGTTCCGGGCCGCAACCTGGATTTAATATGGGACAAACGCTGATCACTATTGATAAACAGACAGATGGAAGACTTAGGTCAGTTTATTTTGTGACCAATCCAATAAAAGTTGGAGAACCAACTGCCATTTTGTTTTCAGCGGAGTTTAGAACAAAATAAGATTTGTTTTGATTGTTTAAATGAAGGTTTCAATTGGCTGAAATGAAAACCTATATATTTTCAAAAAAGATGTCCGACCAAATTTTGGTCGGACATCTTTTTTGGATACATGACACTTTTAAGGTGGAAATCTCTATCGACTCCGCGGGTTCTTTTGTGAGGAGATAGATTTTTTTTTACCTATTCAATTTTTATTTCAAAGGTGAAAAAGGAAGCGGATTAAGATAAACAGATTCAACTTTCTCGACGATTTTTCCATTTTGTTCTGAAGCATCCCTTACCGTAATCCATGCAGGATCTTTCCCGAATTTTTCAAAAGAAGTCTTTCCTGCTTTTTCAGTTTTGTGTGCCAATAAATATACCAGTTTTGGTTGGGCATTATCTTTTTCCACGGTATACCAATACATCACGTTGGTCATCCCATGCTTCTGGAAAAGCTCACGGGTATAATCCCTGAATCTTGCATGGATGGCATCCACTTTGCCTGGAAACATGGTATAGGTTCTCAATTCAAAAACTCTGCTGCCTTCATTGGTATCACGGATAATTTCAGGGCTCAATTCCCCTGAAAGAGTCATAAAGGTCTGATCCACTTTTGAAACTAGGGGGCCGTTTGCTTCAGATGCTTTGTAAGCCCGTTGCCATTCGGGGTCATTGGCAAATTTGTTCCATAAAATATCTCTGGAATCTTGATCGGGATAGGCTAGGATAAAAATCAGGGTGTTATTATTTTCATCGGTAGGGATAAAATAGGCGATATTCTCAATACCGTTTTTTTCAAACAACTTTAAAGTATGATCCTCAAACCTTTTGATCAAGTCAGGTCTTTTCCCTTCATGGGCTGTGTAGGTTCTTTTTTCGAAATACCTGGAATCTTGTCCCAAAGCAACTTGGGCAAAAAGACAAAAAACCATTAAGAGTGATATGATTAACTTTTTCATATTAGAGTATGTGAAATTGAATTAAGTTTGAAGTTTTCTTTTTTTCCGTCCCAAATATGCTGAAACGGATAACACTGCTGCAATAAACAATAATCCAAAGGTCTCTCTGGCCTCCTCAGAATCTTTGGTTTTCATAGTGAGATCTTTGTTTTCCATTTCATAGGCAACCCAACCTGAGACAGAATCAGGATAAAAATAGATTGCTCCGATTATACAGGCAGTGATGCATATGGCCAAAGGGATTAAGGGATGTATTCCTTTCACAGCCATGGCGGAAAATAAAATGGCTACCAAATAAACAGATACCCAAATTTCGGGGTCAGGATCATTGATCTGCCAATAGGCAAACAGAGCAAATCCAAAGATCCAAAAGGTGAAGAAGTATTTTGGAAAGTTTTTCATAGAACTGAGATTAGTGTCTGGGTGCTGAAACAAACATTTTTCTAAAGTTAATTTTTAATCAATAATTACGGGTAAAAACCGCAATAATTTTCCTTTGAATTCCATCAAAATCACCAACTAGAGCAGGGGAATTTGTGTACTATGTTTATTCATTGGAAGGTTTTATCAGGCAAATAGACTGAATTATGGGGTTTGTTTCAGATTATCAAACTAGTCCAGTCCTATTTATTCTTCTCCTCAATGCTTTCTTTAATTCGCTCATTCTTCTCTTTCTTGATCCTTTTTATTCTTTTTCTAAAAATCAAAAATGCTATGATGATGACAGCAGGAATGATGATAAAGATAACCAGATTATTGGTTTCGGATAAATCAACAGGACCTCTGGGCATTGGTATTCCTGGTTGTTTTTGAGAATATGAAAGAAAGGGAAGGAACAGTAAAACAACAAGAAAATACTTAGCTTGAGAAATAATTTTTATAGTTTGGTTCATTTTTATAAATAATTGGTTTTCTTCAATATAGGAAAAATTGATTTGATAATAAAATGGAACAAAAGGTTGAGTACAATCAAAGATTTATCTGGTTGGTAAGTTTGACAGCGGCCTTGGGCGGCTTTCTTTTTGGATACGATTGGGTGGTTATTGGTGGTGCCAAACCATTTTATGAACCTTATTTCAATATTACTTCGGCAACAGACCAAGGTTGGGGTACCAGTTCCGCATTGGTTGGCTGTATGTTGGGTGCTATCCTATGCATTATCTTAAGTGACCGATTGGGCCGAAAGCGGTTATTGATATTTTCCGGATTCCTTTTTTCTCTCTCTGCTGTTGGAACTGCTTTGGCTGATTCTTTTTGGTGGTTCAACTTCTACAGGATAGCAGGAGGGATTGCTATGGGAATTGCACTCAATCTTTCCCCATTGTATATTGCTGAGATTGCCCCTCCTGAGAAGCGGGGTATGTTTGTCACCATCAATCAATTGTTGATCATGATCGGGGTATTGTTGGCCCAAGTGATCAATTGGCAGATTTCATTATTGGACACACTGATGCCTGATGCGGCTACTTTTGAACAGATTGCTGCCAGTTGGAATGGAAATTACGGTTGGCGGTGGATGTTTGGTGTAGAGGTTATCCCTGCTATGTTGTTTTTTATCCTCATGTTTTTCGTTCCGGAAAGTGCCCGTTGGCTGATCAAAAACAATGAAGAGACTAAAGCAAGGAAAATACTCCAAAGAATAGGAGGGGAATTTTATGAAAACCAAGCTGTGACCGAGATTAAAACCACCTTGAGAACTGAAGACTTGGCAAGGGTAAACTTCAAAGAATTACTTAATAAGCGTGTTGTTAAATTTTTGGCAATAGGGGTGTTTTTGGCCTTTCTCCAACAGTGGAGTGGGGTAAATGTGATCATCTACTATGCGGCTGATATATTCCAAGCTGCGGGGTATACCCTCAAGCAGATGATGCTCAATATTGTTGTAATTGGATCCGTGATGGTATTGTCCGTATTTATCACGATTTTCACTGTAGACAAATTCGGAAGAAAAAAGCTCCTCCTTATCGGAACCTCGGCTATGGCATTTTTATACCTCCTCATTGGGTATTCATTTTATGTTGATCAAGGCGGATGGGTAGTGGTCTTTTTGGTTTTGGCCAATGTAATGTTTTACTCATTTACCCTTGCTCCTTTGCTGTGGGTGGTTTTGTCCGAGATTTTTCCAACAAGGATAAGAGGGGCAGCTATGTCCATAGCCGCATTAGCACATTGGGTGGGAAACTTTACTCTGACTTATTCATTTCCTACTATCAAAGAGAATTTGGGTTGGGCCAATAACTTTTGGTTGTATGGGGTGATTTGTGCTATTGGATTTGTGGTTTTGTATCTGGTGCTGCCAGAGACAAAAGGTAAATCATTGGAGCAGATAGAAAGGGAATTGGGGTGATAGTTTACTCATCTTCAAATTCTACTCCTAATCCTAATCTTTTAGAATCATAATAGTCAATAGCCTCTTGGATATCATCAAGTGCAGGAGGTTGTATAAGAAGTTGAAAATCTTCCATTTCCTAAGTTTTGAATTTCAATGTTTTTCTAGCTTCTTCCCAAGGAATCAAATCTTCTGGTTTGGAATTCCTGATCCTTTCCCTGA
This sequence comes from Aquiflexum balticum DSM 16537, assembly GCF_900176595.1. Classification (GTDB taxonomy): domain Bacteria; phylum Bacteroidota; class Bacteroidia; order Cytophagales; family Cyclobacteriaceae; genus Aquiflexum; species Aquiflexum balticum. The sequence goes on along the minus strand of NZ_LT838813.1, from coordinate 144,169 downwards.
CGATTTCTTTATGCTCTTCAGGTATTTGAAATTCAAATTCAGTTTCAAGTCCGAGTTGTTCAAATAACTCTAAATAGAACTCAAGTTTTTCTTCCGGTATTTTTAAGGTAACCTCTCTCATGATTTGATTTTTTTAATAGTACTAAGATAGAGAAAATTAAGGATTTTGGATTCGGTTGTTTAAAATAGAAAAAGTGAATTGATCCAATGAGAAACCCGCCGTGATGCTGGATTTTATATCGCCGAAGGCATTTATTTATTTATTTCGTATAGTATAAATCTTGTAACCTTTCCGGCCTAATCTAAAACCTCAAAGGTTGGTCAATACCACCCTCAAACTCTTCGCCCCATGTGCCCCTATCACTAAAGATTGTTCGATATCTGCAGTTTTCGAAGGACCGGCAATGAAGAGACCAAAGCCGGAATGTTGCTCACCGATTTTATTGTAGGCGGTATGCATATTGTCCACGAGAGATTTTTCGTCCAATACTATTACCAAATGCTCTGTGATGAAGGGTAAAACCCTTAAACCCATATTCTCATCCGTTAGCCAAATCGCACCATTTTCAGCTACTCCAAACTGCCCTTGAATAATGGCTACTTCCAAATCATTCAAATCATGGGGATCTTCGGGTAATGGCAAGGTTCTTAAGTCTTGAAAAGAATTTGATAGATCAATGATTTTGGTAAATCGGTTGATTTCCAAAAATTCCCTTAACTGTGTTTGATCTACCACCTCTCCTTTATTTCCTTTAATGGATTGAATAAAAAGCTCCTTTAAATCTACCTTCAATTCAAAATCAGGGATTTCAGGTAGTGATTTTTGTTCGGTTGGGATGGCTTTTATTTTTGCTAAAATACTGTCTCTACTGCTCATGACCTGTTCTTTTTGTACCAGTCTTTAAAAGTTTCTTTTGGAGTTTCGGGCAGATCACGCTGTTTTCCCCAAGTATTCAAACCCGAATAAGTGATGCTATCAGGAAGGATTTTCAATGCTCCCCGCATCATGGCGCCACTGACTTTGTAAGCAAATGGAACAGAAAAAATGCCGTTGGCGATTTTCATGGAAATGCTTTTGGCATTGGTGCCCTGATCCTTGGTGATTTCCTGTCTCCATTCATAAAGCTGTTCGTGGATGTTGATCTTGACCGGACAGACGTCCGAACAGGATCCACAAAGTGTGGAGGCAAAAGGCAAGGAGCTGTGTTTTTTCAAATCCAGTCCAGGAGAAAGGATGGAGCCTATCGGGCCGGGTACCACTGAACCATAACTGTAACCCCCGCTTCTGCGATAGATAGGACAGGTATTCATACAAGCACCACATCGGATGCATTTCAGGGAATTTTTGAATTTTTCACGACCCAATTGTTCCGTACGTCCGTTGTCCACCAAGACGATATGGATTTCTTTGCCCACGGAAGGAGAACGAAAATGGGAATTGTAATTGGTGATGGGTTGCCCGGTAGCTGATCGGGCCAAAAGGCGAAGAAATACCCCAAGGTCTTTTCTTCTAGGAATGATTTTCTCTATGCCCATACAGGCAATATGCACATCGGCCAAGTGAACCCCCATATCGGCATTGCCCTCATTGGTACAGACCACAAATTCCCCTGTCTCAGCTATCCCAAAATTCACTCCAGTGATGGCAACTTTTGCTCCAAGGAATTTTTCCCGAAGGTGGACCCTTGCAGCATGAGTTAGATAAGCGGGGTCTTCATTGCCTTTTTCGGTTTGTAGCTTTTCATGGAAAATCTCTGAAATATCCCTTTTCTTCAAATGAATGGCAGGAAGAACAATATGGCTTGGGGGCTGATTAAGAAACTGTACGATGCGCTCACCAAGGTCCGTATCCACTACTTCGATCCCATTTTGCTCCAGATAGGGATTCAGATGGCACTCTTCGGTGAGTATGGATTTGCTTTTGACGATTGCCTTGCAGCGGTGTTCATTTAATATGCTTAGGACAATCTGATTATGCTCTGCCGAATCTTTGGCCCAATGCACATGGATGTTGTTGGCTTTGGCATTTTTTTCAAATTCAATAAGGTATTGGTCTAGATTGGCCAGTACATTGTCTTTGATTTGGGAAGCCAGTTCCCTCAATTGTTCCCATTCTGGAATGGTCTTGCTGGTCCTGTCACGCTTGTCCCGCACAAACCATAGCGTCTCGTCGTGCCATTTGGATTTAGCACTGTCTTCCAAAAATTCCGATGCTTTGGCTGGATGGCTCATGAGATAGCTTCGTTAAGGATTTCGGCAATATGTTTGAATTGTAAGTTGTTTTTGTTTCTGCGTGCAATTCCTTCCAAATGCATGATACATGACATGTCCCCGCCCGTCAAGACTTCTACACCTTGGCCGAGATGGTCTTCCAAACGGTCTTTTCCCATCTGCACGGATAATGCTTCTTCGGTGACCGCAAAAGTCCCCCCAAATCCGCAGCATTCATCTTCCCGGGTCAGTTCCACCCATTCCAAACCATCCAACTGTTCCAAAAGTTGTTTGCCCTTGCTGAAAAAAGTCTCGTTGCGTTCAGAACTTGAACCTAAACGCAATCCTCGATGTCCATGGCAGGAGGCATGGAAACCCACTTTATGCGGGAATGAACCATTTAGGTTTTCAACTTTGAGTACATCAGTCAAGAACTCCGTCAATTCAAAGATTTTATCCTGAATTTCATTTTGCTCCATTTCCATTCCGGGAACAGTTGGCGCATGTTCTTTGATATGCAGCACACAACTTCCTGAGGGAGCCACTATATAATCAAAATCCTTGAAGGTTTCCAAAAAGTGTTTGCTGGTACCGACTGTATCCCTTTCGTATCCGGCATTGGCCATAGGCTGTCCGCAGCAGGTCTGTGCCATGGGGTAGGTAACCTTGCAACCCAATTTTTCCAGGAGTTCCATGGTGGCTATGGCGACCTTTGGGTAGAATTGGTCGACGTAGCAGGGGATGAATAAACCTATATTTTTATTTAAAGGCATGTTTTTGATTCGATATTAATGGATATTAAGATACTGATAGATATTGGATATTCATTGATATTGGTTTCCTACATCTATAGAAAAAATATCGATCAATAGCTTTCGTCTATTTGGAAATCACATACAAATAGAACTAAATCTCCGAAAAATGAATGAATCCTATATCCTGTGGTATAGGGTTTTTAGGAAGGAGTTTACACTTTTTCAGATGAAAAAGTGTGTTCAATCATATTTATACAAAGGGTAAAATGCGCCTAATATTTTGATTATAATCTAAATTATACGCCTAATTTTTCGATTACGTTCTAAATATCCCGCCTAAATGGATTTCATTTAAAAGGTATCTAAGGCAATTCGATAGACACACAGCGCTAAAAAAATATCAAATAATATCCACAAGTATCAAACAATATCCTTTCATCCCCCAAAGCAGATCTCATTAAAATCTGATTTTTTGAAAAATAGTATTGATTTCCATCAAAGTTTCTGATACATGATATAAGCATTCGTCATTCCTAAATGCAAATGATTAAAAGCTTCAGGAATTTCCCCGATTATTTTAAACCCCAATTTTTCCCATAATCTCACTGCCTTTTGATTACTTTTTACAACAATATTAAACTGCATGGCTTGGTATCCAAGCCGCTTTGCTTCGACCAATGAGAATTCTCCCATTGCCAACCCTACTCCCTTTCCCCTTGCTGAGGGCAATGTCAAATAACCGGCATTGGCAATGTGGGAACCAAGGTCAGGTTGATTATCTTTGATAAAAAGTGTTCCCACCACTTTTCCATCAATCGTAGCCACATAAGTATACTTATCCTTTCCGCACCAAAATCCCAACATCTTCTCCTTGGAACTATCAGGGCTGAAAGCAATAGTATCACCTCCGGCGATTACCTGACTTAAGATATCCCAGATTTGGTCGTAGTCTGTCGGGGTTGCTTTTCTGATCGCTATCATTTCTTATATTTATTTCATCCCGGACTAAGGATTTATGCTAAAACTCCGATTTCAATAAATTTCAAACTTATTTCCATATAATCCCAAATTTCTCTTCACTAAACTAGTGTCTCGTTTGATCAAAATAAGTTCTTGTTAAACAATTATTTAACAGTTATCTTTCAATTGTATATTCATAACCTAAAACCTCAATCATGCAGGACATATACGTTGGGTTGACTTTTATAGCCATCGGTATTTTGGTCAAAATATTCCCGAATTTAATTGCAGGCTATAGCACACTGTCCCAAATGGAAAAAGAAAATGTAAAGGTAAATGGCTTCCCTACTTTTATGATGGTCGGATTTTTCATTATGGGGTCAGTCATCATAGCGGGACATTTTATTGCCATTTGGCTGGATAAGCCATCTTTTAATGACAGTTTGGGGATTTTGGTAACCTTAATCGGTGCGGTGGTTTTTATAGTTGCTGGGCAAAGGTTTAGAAGATAAAGGTTTATATAAACATCAAAAATTATCAATCAATATCTCTCCTAAATTTCAATCCTATTTCTACTTTATATCAATTTATTTCCAACCAAAACCCCCGCCCCCAATGCCGTCCCCAAAGCAAAATCAGTGGTTTCAATGTTGATTCCGTGCAGTTTGTCCCTGAGCATCTCCACAAAAATGGGATTGGCATTGAAGCCCCCGTCGATATAAAGTTTATTTACCAGGGTGCTGCCATTCAGGACCAGAGAAAGAGAAGCCACCTGTAGTTCAGTGAGTTCATGGATAAAACTGTAGTAGGCATCTTCAAAATCAGTAAAACCATTCCAATCGGTTGCATTTGCTTGTGGAATGCTATAGACCTCAGGTTTTAAATATTCAAATTTGAAATGTTTTTGGGTTTGGGCTTTTGCCTTTTCGTAACGGCCTTTTTCAAAAGACAAAGCTTTGTAATAGCCTTTTTCAAGATTGAAATGGGCATAGAGCTTTTCGATCTGCACTTTGTGCTCTTCTCCGATAAACAAACGGCTGATTTTGATGGGCCGGCCTTCCTTGCTGAGAAAATGAAGGCAATCTTTTCGTAGTTCGACTAAAGTCAAAGGGGCATCATTAAAGGGATTGATGCTGATAGCCCAAGTACCTGTGGACAATAGTGCAAATGGTTCGGTATTGCTGGTCAAATAGGGTAACAAGGCGGAAGAAGAATCATGCACCCCTACTCCCACACGCATGCTGTGCCGGTCAAGGGTCTTGGTAAAGCTGGTAGTAGTATCCACTACTTCAGGTAATAATTTGTCTATCCCTTCGGCTTTGACCCAGTGATGATAGTCTTTTTTGCTGAAATCCCATAAGCCAGTATGGCATCCAATGCTCGTATATTCTGAAACAGTCTTTCCTGTAAAGAGAAAGGAAATATACTGAGGAAGGTGAAGGCTTCGGTGTATTTTTCTAAAGGTTTCGGGCTTGGCATATTTTAGCCAGTAAAGCTGCAGCCCGGAATTCAACATGCCCAAGGCAGGGGAGGAGGTTTCACGGCTGAATTTTTCAGGGGGACCATATTGGGCATAAAACTGCTCCAAGATATCCTCAGGATATTTTTTCAGGTAATTGTACAATGGTGCAACAGGATTGCCCAGTTTGTCTATATGTACAAAAGAGGCGCCGTAGGTAGTGAAATTGAGTTTGGTTATTAAAAACTCCGGTAAGGCCAGCGCGTCTTTGAGTATTTGTTTTACCCATTTGGTCAGTGCTGAAATCGACTCACATGTTTCTCCATCCTCATCCTCTATAAAGTCTAGCCTATGGTAGATTTTATAAACCTCCTTGAAGTTCTGGTCAAACAAAAAGAATTTTTTGTTGGTCCTTCCGATGTCGAATATGGCAGTTACCTTGATGGGCTCCATGTTATAGTCCGCTGGCTTTACTGTCTTTTCCTCTTTCTTTGATCAGGGTCTCTCTCACTTTCAGATCCCTGTAGGATTGGATAGGGGAAATGGCTCCTCCGCTTTGGCGGATGGATTCCCTTACCAAGGGCCTCAGGTCAGTGCGGAAGGCATCCTGTAAAATCTCCTGTCCTTGACCCACATCTTGGCCATCTTGTGCTGCCTCCAAAGACTTTCTATCAACTATCAACGCCTGTGCATAAGCAAGCTTTATGGCCTCAACTGACTGCAATAGGTCTTCCATCGGATCCTTTAAATTGTGGCTGGCATCGATCATCCAAGCAGGAGTTGGGTTTGATGTTTCTTCAAAACCAGTCACCAATTCGTTGAAAATCAAAAAGAGTTGATAAGGTTTGATGCTGCCCACCGTCAGGTCATCATCTCCGTATTTGGAGTCGTTGAAGTGAAAGCCACCTAGCTTGCCTTCAGTCATCAGGGTAGCCACAATCTGCTCAATATTGGTATTAGGCAGATGATGTCCCAAATCCACCAAAGTAAAAGCCTTATCTCCTAGTTTATTGGCCAAAAGAAAAGAAGTGCCCCAATCGGAAATCACAGTGCTGTAAAAGTAAGGCTCGTAGGGTTTGTATTCTATCAGCATTTTCCAGTCAGAGGGGAGTTCCTGGTAGATTTCCAGAAGGGACTCATAGGTATTTTGCAGGGCTTTGCGGAAACTGTGCTGACCTGGAAAGGAGGACCCATCGGCCAACCATACCGTCAGGGCTTTGGAACCCAGTTTTTCCCCGATCCGGATCACCTCTTTGTTGTGTTCTATGGCCAGTTTGCGGATGGATTTGTCATTATTCGCCAAAGAGCCGAATTTATAGGAAAGGGATTGGTCTGCTTGATCCTGAAAGGTATTGGAATTGACTGCATCAAAACTGATTTCCACTTCAGCGGCTGCTTGCAAGATGGCGTCGTAATCCTGGGGAATGTCCCAGGGGATATGTAGGGAAATGGAATCACTGGAACGGTTAAGCGCATGAAGAATACCCACATCTTGGATTTTTTGGATCAAAGTAGAGGGTTCTCCCCCACCCGAAAATCTCCCGAAACGCGTGCCTCCCGTCCCCAATGCCCAAGAAGGGATGGCGATCTGTAAAGCTTGGATTTTTTGGATCAAAGCTTCTACATTCAGCCCCTTTTTCTCCAGATTTTCAGCCAGGAAGTTGAATTCCCGGGCATGGCTGATTTCCAATGGTTTGTTGGAGGAATGGATATGGTCAGTGGTTATTTTCATGTTTAAGAGCCACAAAGGCGCTAAGGCACAAAGTAAAGTTTTGATTTTATATTTTTAGCCACTAAGGCGCTAATTGGGGTTTGATAGATTTGAATTTAAGGAATAATTAGGATAAAGGATTCTCCTTTGTCATTTCGAACGTAGAGAGAAATCTGTTCTGTCGTTTGGTTATTTAAACTTCTCTCCCGATAGCCATCTGGAGAGAAATGACAAGGAGAAGCTTTTTTCACGATTGATCTAGGAAAAGTATTCAAGATTATTATTGAACTTTGCCTTGTCACCTCGATCCCGACAACAGTACGGGAGTGAGGTCTTAGGTCACCTTAGAAGGATTAGATTTCTCCCTACGGTCGAAATGACAAGGAGAAGCCTTTTTCACTATTTGAGGTCTCACTCTGGGAAAAACCTTTTTTAAACAAACTTCCTTTGCGCCTTAGCGTCTTTGTGGGAAACACAATCTTTGCGCCTTTACCTTACAAATGCAGCCGCAACCCCGCCATCCACATTAATTATATTTCCGGTAGACTTGGACAGCAATCCACCCACAAATGCAAAAACCCCATTTGCGATATCCTCCGTAGAAATGATTTCATTCATCAAGGTTCTTTTAGCATAGAAAGCCGGTAATTCCTCTATAGCCACACCGTAGGCCTTTGCCCTACCTTCTGCCCATTTGCCTTCCCAGATTTTGGAACCTTCGATGACAGCATCTGGATTGACTACATTGACGCGGATTTTGTCCGGGCCGAGCTCTGCGGCCAGTAACCTTGACATGTGGGCCTGAGCTGCTTTGGCAGTACCGTAGCCCACATTGTTCGGTCCGGAAACCAAGGCATTTTTGGAAACAATATTGATTATATCCCCACCTAATCCTTGGGCCCTCAATACAGATACCCCGGCTTGGGACACCTTAAACTGTCCTTTGACCAATACATCATTCAGTAAATCCCAATCGGCTTCGGTAGTGTCGCCCAAAGGTTTGCTGATGGCCAATCCGGCACAGTTGACAATAATGTCAACCCCGCCGAAGGCCAAACAAGCAGCTTTATAGGCTTGAGCAATAGTATCATTATCCAGCACATCGAGTTTGACGGCGATGGCTGCATCTTTTCCAAAGTCTTTTCTGGCATTGGTCAATCTATCCTCATCGATATCTGAAAGAACTACACAGGCCCCTTCTGCGGCGAATTTATCCGCTATGGCTTTTCCAATCCCTCCTGCACTTCCGGTGATCAACGCTACTTTTCTGGAAAGCGGTTTTTCTTTGGGCATTCTTTGGAGTTTGGCTTCTTCGAGAAGCCAATATTCAATGTCAAAAGCTTCTTGCAATGGCAAGGAAACATATTCTGAAACTGCTTCTGCGCCACGCATTACATTGATGGCGTTGATGTAGAATTCAGAGGCAACACGGGAAGTCTGTTTGTCTTTGGCATAAGAAAACATCCCTACACCAGGCCAAAGGATGATGACCGGATTGGGGTCACGCATAGCAGGGCTGTTTTTGCGCTTATGTTTTTCATAATAGCCTTTGTACCCTTCCCTATATTGTACAAATAGTTTTTCAATATGTCCTTTCAAAGAACTCAGGTCAGACAAATCCTGATCTGCCGGAATATCAAGAACCAAGGGAGCTATTTTTGTCCTCAGAAAATGGTCCGGACAGGAAGTTCCCAAAGGTGCCAGTTTGTCCAAATCATTGGAGTTGATAAACTGTAGCACGATGTCAGAATCATTGAAAGTCCCAACCATCCGATTGTAGCTTGAGGCCAATCCTCTCAACAAGGGGGCGATTTTGGCAGCTTGGTCTTTTCTTTTGCTTGGATCCAAGGCATTGACTTTTTCTCCTCCAAAAACCGGTCTTTTTTTGCCATAGTTGGCTTCCAGGTAAGCAGAGGCCATTTCTATCACCTCCAGACTATTGACATAGCATTCATAGGCGGTGTCTCCCCAAGTAAAAAGTCCGTGTCCGCCCAGCATGATGCCACGGATACCGGGATTAGCTTCTAAAGCTCTTTTCAATTGTAAACCCAAATCAAAGCCCGGTCTCTGCCATGGAACCCAGGCAATCTGTCCGTCAAATAGTTCTTTGGTGATTTTTTCCCCCTCTTTGGAGGCTGCAATGGCAATAGCCGCATCCGGATGCAGGTGATCAATGTGTTTGAAAGGCAAAAATGAATGAAGAGGCGTATCAATGGAAGGAGCTTTTGAGTCAAGGTCGTAAATACAGTGATTAAATAGTCCGACCATCTCATCTTCCTGTTCAATACCTTTGTATACCCCTTCCAAAGCCCGGAGTTTGTCTACATAAAGTGCTGCTAATCCGGATTTGGTCAATGTGCCGATATCCCCACCGGATCCTTTTACCCACATCACTTCCACGTCCTTTCCGGTCAAAGGATCTTTTTCAATGGTCTTGCAGGAAGTGTTACCCCCGCCGTAATTGGTAATTCTTAAATCTGCTCCGAGGATATTGGACCGGTATATCAATAAGGCAACTTGGTCGTCGCCGAGGGATTTTGCTTTTTCTTCGTCCCAGAGGTAGGATACGTGGTTGAATGTTGGGGTAGCTGTTTTCATTTTGTAAAATCTAATTATTGCTTCAATTTGATTTAAATATAATGGCCGAAATGATGCTTTCTGTCCTGCACTATACTGTTGGAAAAATCAGAATTCAACCAAAGGTATTTGTTTTTAAAAAGTATTTCTTCTAACCTTACCGCTATTTAGCCCATTAACCTATGAAGAAATTTGACCTGTACATGGATGAGAGTTCGAGTGTGCCCAAATACATTCAAATAGTCAAATCCATCAAAAGTATGATTACTTTGGGCAAATTGAAATACGGGGATAAAATCCCTTCCATCAACAACCTGAGTGCAGAATATTATCTGTCAAGGGATACGGTAGAAAAAGCCTACACCATTCTAAAAAAGCAGGGGATTATAGAGTCTGTCAGAGGAAAGGGATTTTATATCAGCCACCATTCAGACCTGTCCAAATTTAAAATACTGCTGTTATTCAACAAACTCAGTGTTTACAAAAAGGAGATTTACAATTCGCTTTTGATTCAATTGGAAGATAGGGCAGAGGTTGTATTTCAAGTTTACCACTGTGAATATTCACTTTTCAAAAAAATATTGGAACAGCAAAAAGAGGCGTATGATTATTACATCATCATGCCTCATTTTAAAAAGGACTGTGAACAAAAAGCGATTGAATTGATCAGTCAGCTCCCCAAAGAAAAGCTGATTCTCTTGGACCATCAGATAGAGGGGATAAACGGATATTTTGGAAGTGTATTCCAGGATTTTAAAATGGATATTTATTTGGCTTTGAAGCAATTGAAGACCAAGCTGGAGAAATATCAAAAGCTTGTTTTGGTTTTTCCTTTTCACTCTAATTACCCCTATCCGGAACAAATACTTTTAGGTTTTAAGAAATTTGCAGTGGAGGAAAATTTTGATTTTGAAATAATCCCTGAGATCAGTGCTGAAAGAAACCCAATCAAAGGGGAAGCTTACGTGGTTATTGAGGAAAATGACCTGGTGAACCTGATTAAAAAGACAAGACAAATTAAAGGGTTGAATATTGGGAAAAATCTTGGAATCCTGTCCTATAATGAAACCCCTCTGAAAGAGGTCCTCCAAAAAGGAATAACGGTAATCACCACGGACTTTTCTGCCATGGGAAAGCTTACCGCAGATATGATTTTGAGTAAAGAGGGTAAGAAGATAAAAAATGAATTTAAGGTAATTGTAAGGGAGTCGCTTTAGGAGATGAACAACAAATTCTGAAAAACCGGAATAATTAATCATCACAGGATATCACAGGACATCATAGTATCCAGGATTTTTGTATTTTTCAATTACGACCCAAAATCAACCCTATGGAAAACCCCGGCTCGATGATAGAACCTGTTCAAATTGGCGAATTTGAACGCGAACCTGTTCCTCCCTCTCATTTTAAGGATTGGAGGAAGTTTTTGGGTATGTATGCCGGGGAACATGCCGCTGGTACCGAATTTGTAATTGGACCTTTGTTTTTGACTGCGGGTGTTTCGGCTTTTGACTTGATAGTAGGATTGTTATTGGGGAATTTTTTGGCGGTGCTGACCTGGCGGTACGTTACTACGCCCATTGCAACTGCCGATAGGTTGACACTTTATTATAAGTTGGAGAAGATAGCTGGCCGTAAATTGGTTATCGGTTACAATTTGGCCAATGGACTCTTGTTTTGTTTTTTGGCGGGGGCAATGATTACTGTTTCAGCGACCGCTGTAGGGATTCCATTTGATATGCCCATGCCAGCATTGACTGATACAGTGCCAACAAGCATTTCATGGGTTTTGGTAGTGCTGGGTGTAGGGGCAGTGATTTCTGTAGTAGCTGCCAAAGGATATGATGCTGTTTCCAGATTTTCCAACATTGCATCACCATGGATGGTGATGGTGTTTTTGATTGCTGGGATAGTGGCTGCTAAAAGACTGGGAGTAAGTTCTATTTCAGACCTTTGGGCGGTTTGGGGAACAGGCTCGGAGCCTTTTCCCGGACAGATCAAATTTACCTTTTGGCACGTGATGTTCTTCGCTTGGTTCTGCAATGCTGCCATGCACTTAGGGATGTCTGACCTATCCGTTTTACGCTATGCCAATAAAAACACCATTGGATGGACGACTGCTGCGGGGATGTATGTGGGGCATTTTATGGCCTGGATCTCGGCCTGTCTCATGTTTGCCCTATACCTGAAAAGTACTGAAGCAGCGGCCATATTCGCAGGTGGGGGAGTTCCACCCGTGGCACCCGGGCCTTTGGCTTATGAGGTGGTAGGTATTGCCGGACTGATATGTGTCGTGGTAGCAGGATGGACTACTGCCAATCCAACCATTTACCGGGCCGGATTAGCTTTTCAGGCTATTTTTCCCAAAAGTTCAACCGTTAAAGTCACATTGGTGACTGGAGGTATAGCTACCATTGCAGGTCTTTTTCCCGCCTTTGCCATGAAATTACTGGATTTTGTCGCGGTGTATGGGTTTATTCTCGCTCCGGTCGGTGCAGTGATTTTCTTTGAGCATTACTTTTCCCAAAAGCTGGGATTATCCAAAAACTATGCGGAAGCAAAAGGTATTTCCTTCAATATAGCTGTCTTAGCCGCCTGGCTAATCAGTATGGTAGTGTTTTATGCATGGTCTTTATATAAGGATGTTTTCCTGTCTTTTTTCACTTTGCCAGCCTGGGTGGCTTGTGGATTGTTGTTTTTGTTGTTCAGTAAAATCTTCCAGAAAAAATGAAAAGCACCTACTTTGCACTGTTCATACTTGTTGTCATGTTTTCGTTAGCCATATTGTATTATATGGAAATCTTAAATCAATCCCGGTTGAACCTTAGTTTGTTGATTTGTACGGTGGGATGGTTTGGAGGATTGGTGATTTTGGATTTTTTGAATAAAAATAAATAGGAGAGTTGGAAGGAAACCTAAACAGAAAGGGATTTTGATCTAAATCCTTGATTAAATCAAGAGGTTCAAACTTATTTTATTAGTGCTCATCAGCCAAATCTGCGTCATCCGTGTTCTATTGCACGCTGATAACGCTGATCAAGCAGATTTACACTGATTTTATATTATCCAATTAGGTGTGGATATTAAAAACTATTTCAGCCAAAGACACATTTTTTTATCAGTGCTCATCAGCCAAATCTGTGTCATCCGTGTTCTAGAGAACGCTTAACCTGTCCCGAACATCGGGATGACGCTGATCAAGCAGATTTTCCCCAATCACCCCTCAAAAACCTCCTTCAATATCAAATCCATTACTTCCACTGCTTCCAACTTTTCTCCATCAAATAAATTCTTGTTTTTACTGACAAATATGGGATGGTCCAGACTGTCTTTTGGAATAGCACCATGTGACCCTTTTACCAAAGTAGCATCCAAAGGAATCACATCCATCAAGTATCGGAAACCGAGCTTCTTTTTCAGGATCTTCATTCCAATCTTTGCTTTCAGCAATTTGATGTTTGGATCGGCAAACATCTCCACCGGGTCATAGCCGGGCTTGCGGTGGATATCCACACACCTTGCATAATCCGGTGCCTTGGCATCATCCAGCCAATAATAATAGGTAAACCATGAATCCTTGTCTGCAACAGCTACCAATTCGCCGGCCCTATCATGATCGAGATGGAATTTCTTTTTTCCTTCCTCATCCAGTACCAGTTCAATTCCCGAAGTGTTTTCAAGAAGTGCCTTCAGAGTCGGGATATCATTTTTGTCCTTGATATAAATATGGGCCAATTGATGGTCTGCTACGGCAAAGGCCCTACAGGTTCCGGCATCCAAGGTTTCCAATCCCAACTCATCCTTTACAGCGATATATCCTTTCTCCCTCAAAATCCTGTTGATATGGATGGGATGGTTGACGGAAGTGATCCCATATTCTGACAGGAGAATGACATTGGCACCCTGGTTTTCATAATAAGTGATCAGGTCTTTACAGACTGCATCTATTTCCTCCAGGTCTTTCCCGATTTTGGAAAAGTCTATTCCGCAACGCTGCAGGTTATAATCCAAATGTGGCAGATAGATCAAAGTAAGGGTTGGATTATGCCATTCATCGACTTTTTTGGAAGCTTCCGCTATCCACTTGGTAGAGGAGATATTGGCGTTAGGTCCCCAAAAAGAAAAGAGGGGAAACTGACCCAATTCCCTTTGCAACCGGTCTCTCAGGTCCATAGGATGACTATGGCAATCCGGTAATTTGCGGCCATCGGAAGGATAGAGGGGTCTGGGGGTAACCTGATAGTCTGCATTGGAATACATATTGTACCACCAGAACATATTGGATACGGTAAAACCCGGATTGATTTTTTTAGCCTTGTCCCAGATTTTTTCAGTTTGGACCAAATGATTGGATTGTCTCCAAAACTTCACTTCGCATTCCTCCCTGAAATACCAGCCATTGCCAACAATACCATTTTCCGAAGGCCATTTTCCGGTCAGGTAAACTGACTGTGCCGAACAGGTCACTGCCGGCAACACAGGGTCGATGGTGGCTTTTTTTCCTTTGGCGATCCATTCTTTCAAAAATGGGGTATGTTCACCGATTACCCTGCTTGAAAGGGCAACAATATCTATGACTACGGTTTTTTTCATGAGTTTCCACTGTTTTCTATGACCCATTGAAGTTCTCTTATGATTGAATTCCCTAGATCTAAATTGATGTCTTCCGGCAAAACCTCCCAAGTGTAGGTTTCCACTTCCAAATGGTTGCAGACTTTTTTCCTACTGATATATTTCAACACATCTAGGATATCTGATTGTGTGGAAGAGATTTTCCCATAATCAGAAAGAAAAATCGGGACATGATAGTGGATACGCCATTCCAAAGCATCAGTTGATTCAAGGGTATTCATGGCCTCAGGCAGATCCCTGAAGGAAGTTAACTCATTCTTCAAGCCTTTGGCAACTACCTGATGCAGGTATGTGGATTCGGAAAATGGAGATATTAAAGCTTCCATTTCCTTCCTTTCATTTTTATCCTTTGGAATGTCAGCCTTTAATGCAGCACTGATCTGAATCTTGCCGACTTTGATACCCTCTGCTTCAAATGCTTTAAAAACATCCTTTGGCTTTTCATATACTACCGCAAAATGACATACATCATAGCAGATTCTGATATGTTCTTTCAGACATTTTTCGGCTTCCCAACCTGAAATCCCTAATTCTTTCACAAGGTATTCTGTCCCAATCGGTACCAGCCAATTTTTATAGAAATCAATGACTTCCTTGGTGTTTTCAAGAATGCCGTCCGGTTCAGGTTCGATGTCGAGGTGAAGGAGTTTACCTGTTTTTTGGTGTATGGTATAAAGTTTTGCAGCTATTTTGGCCAAATGGATTGTTGACGTTTTGATGGCATTTTCCAAATCCGATTTGGTCTTGTGCCAATGTCTGTAGGAGAGAGGGGAAGTTGAAATACCTCCATCTATTTCATCGGACAAAAGATCGGCAAGAATATCAAAAAGTCTTTCCGTATAGGCCAGTCTTTCTATTGTGGTCCAATCGGGTTGGTGCACTTCATCTTTGACGACCTGTCTGTGAAATCCTCCGTAAGGGAAGCCATTGAAAGTAAATACATAACAGTCATTTTCTCTCAGCCATGTTTTAAAATCAGCCAGATTTTCCGGTTTTGTGAGGTCCAAACTTGCATCGTTAGAGGACCTTAGTCCGATTCCAAAGGATTGGTTTGGAGAAAGTTCTTTTTTGATCTTCGGGATATATTGTTTTAGATTTTCAAAGGTTTCCTCCCAACTTTCTCCGGGATGGATATTGGTACAATAAGTCAGGTGATGTCCTTTTGTAAACATTGAAATTTTGGAATTGGATTAAAAGTGCAACAATCCCACAATTTAGGAATCAGCAACCACTTTTTCCTGATGAAATAATTTTAATTGATCAATGGATTGAAGAATCAGGTCACTGTCCATTTGATGGACTTCGACTCCCTTGCCCATATATTCCAATAAAGTAATGGTCAATTCTCCCCCTAAATGTTCCCTAAACTCCTCTAGACCCTTTAGCAATTCCTTGCCTGACAACTCATGGGCATAAATCCCAAATCCCAGTGCTTTCATGAGGTTAATGATACGCATCAAATCTAATTTGGAAATCATTCCCTTCAAATAGGAATATGTACTATCCAAAGCAATCCCAATAGCCACAGCTTCTCCATGCCGCACCTGATATTGGGTCAGATGTTCCAATTTGTGGGCAGCCCAATGTCCAAAATCCAAAGGCCGGGCAGAACCTGTTTCAAATGGGTCTTTACCTGCGATATGGTCCATGTGCATTTGGGCGCATTTGATGATCAATTCCTGCATGGGGGCCATTTCACGGTTGGCCAATGCTGTTGCATTTTTTTCAAGCCATTCAAAAAATCCTATATCTTTGATCAAAGCCACTTTGATGGCTTCAGAAATTCCCGAGCGCCAATCTCTATCATCGAGTGTGGTCAGGAAGTTAAAGTCATTAATGACTGCGAAAGGAGGTGCAAAAGTTCCGAGGTAGTTTTTCTTACCATAGGCATTGATACCGTTTTTGACACCAACTCCGGAATCGTTTTGGGATAAAACGGTAGTCGGTATGCGAATATGTCTGATGCCCCTATGGGAAATCGCAGCGGCAAAACCAACCATATCCAACACTGCCCCGCCTCCAATACCAACAATATAAGAATGACGGTCTATTCCGAAAATACTCGTGGCATCTACTATCTTCTTGAAAGTTGCTTCATCATTTTTGGAGATTTCACCACCTTCAACTATCAGAGGTTCCGCACTCAAAATAAACTTATCCTGATAGGCATCAGCATAGTCCCTGATGTCTTTCAGCAGATCTGGAAAAGCATTGGACACACCATTGTCCACCACAAAAAATGCCTTGGCTTTTTTTCCGTTATCCAGAAAATTGGCCAATAGTGGATTTGTTAAATCAAAAATCCCTTCCAAAAAACAGACCTGATACCTAAATGGTACAGCAAAAGCCTGTTCAATTATCTTTTCCATTTTTATAAACTTAAATCTTCTTGTTAATCCTTAAAGGATATGGAATGTTTTGCAATTTAATAAACTCTGGTTATCGAAATAAGATTTCAAGTAACGGCAAATTTCTTGGCCAGCCACAGAGAAACAGGCAAAAGGATCAATACAATTAGCCCAAATTGCCAACCTGCAAAAACAGAAGCCATAGTGGCATTGAGAATAATCAGGGAAATTACTCCTGCTTTTACAGCTTTTCCAATCATTTGTGGGATTTGAGACCTGATTGCCTTGATCAGTGGAGGAAAAATCATGTAAGCAAAAAGGATCAGGAAAGGGATCACATGTAACGGATTTTTTCCTTCGAAATAGGCCAAATCAATCAGGGCTAAAATGATCAGGCAGTACATCGCAAACCCTCCGATCAAAGCTTTTCTGTTTTTGCCATGGACTTCCCCTCTGCTTATCATGGTGATAGCGGCAACAAATACCAGAGGTATAATGCCCAAAAACCAATAACTTTTCAGCATGATTGGAAAAGCACTGACGCCCAAAAGGAGATTTCCTGCACGGCAAAGACCCATATTGATAGGTCCAATAATGGACTGATGCTTTCCCCAATAATCATATAAAACAGCAAGGCCGGCCACAATTAAAGCTATCAATCCGCTGATTGGCCCAACCAAAGATGCTGCCACAACCCCCATAACCAATAACAAAAAAGCCATCCAAGCAGCATTGCCTTTTGATACCCTTCCACTTGGTATGGGTCTTTCAGGTCTTTCCTTGGCATCCAATGCCGCATCAAAAACATCATTGAAGGCAACACCCCCGCCATACAAGCCTATGGTCGAAAGTGTCAACCAAAGCAAGTTTTGAAAAACGGGTGATTGGATAAGGACAGTTTCATCTGCAAATATAACCAATGCTCCACCGGCGACGGCGAAGCCTGCCCAAATATCTGCAATAGCAGTAACGATATTTGCGGGTCGGGTGAGCTGTAAATAAGCTTTTATTTTTGACATTAAAGATGCTTAATTCTCCACAAAATCAGAGCCTTCCACTTTAGGTTCCTGTCCGCCTCTCAAGACCGAATTACCAAATTGTCTTTGCCTTTGGTCAATGGGTTCCGGCCTCAGCCAATCCAATTCATCCATCTGGCCACTTTGGGAATAGGCTGTCAATGCATTCTGATAACAGGTCATTCTGATATGCTCTTCAGGAATTCCCATCTTGCGCATCAAAGCAGCAGTTTTTGGAACTGCCAATGGATCGCTGATTCCCCAATCCGCAGCACTGTCCACAATGATTCTTTCCGGACCGTATTGTTTGACGATTTCCACCATGCGCTCACTGCCCATCTTTGTGTGTGGGTAGATTGTAAAAGCTGCCCAATATCCTCTATCCAAAACTTCCTTTACTGTTTCCTCATTGTTGTGGTCCACGATTACCATTCCCGGATCAACACCATGTTCCTCGCTGACATCCATGCTGCGGGTAGTGCCTTTTTTCTTATCCCTATGGGGCGTATGGATCAAAACGGGGAGGTTGACCTCTTTGGCAAGTTCCAACTGTAACCTATAAAATCTATCCTCAGCTTCAGTTTGGTCATCATAACCGATTTCCCCAATGGCAACCACACCCTCTTTGCCAACATACAGCGGCAATAATTCCATCACTTCTTCTGCCAAAGGAATATTATTAGCTTCCTTGGAATTCAGACCCATGGTACAATAGTGAACGATACCGAATTGCTTGGCGCGGAATCTTTCCCAACCAACCAAAGTGCTGAAATAATCCTTGAAACTGCCTACTTCTGTCCGTGGCTGACCCAACCAAAAAGCCGGTTCAATAATGGCCACTATACCCGCTTTGCGCATGGCTTCATAGTCATCAGTGGTCCTTGATATGACATGTATATGGGGATCGATAAACATTTCCATCTTGTTGTATTTTTAATATTGTTGAAAACTAATGGTTTTAGCTCTTATATCAAATCTGATATTGATCTGTGGATTATATGGAGGATTGAAATTCTACACCGATGTGTTCCCAAGTGATTTCTCCATTTATTATGGCTTTGTTGATTTCAGAATGATCTTCAAGGAGTTTTTTGGCCGGCACGTAATCACTGCTGCCACATGCTAACAATGCGGCCTTCTTTTGATTGGGGTCATTGGTCTGAAGTACTTTTTGAATATCAGCAAAATTTTCTTCATTGACATAAGGGCCTACAAATCGCCAAAGCTCAGGCATGACAGTTCTACCTGCAGCCCATCTTTCGTGGGCAAAATCAACAAGTATCTTGGCCAAAACCGGATTAGCTCTACTGTCAGCATTCTGAATTTGATATAATGGGCGCTGCATAAATATGGCTTTCAAGACCATCTGATTCCAGGCCCTTTCATCGAAATATTCCGAAGGATAAGGATTGTTGAGAGCTACAGCATCAAAGACTGAACTGATATTTGTCCTAAGACCTTCAATGGCCCTTTCTATCATTTCCGGTTGAAAGGGCATGATTGGAAGTGCGGCGTACAGGGATTGTTGCTCATGCATATCCGCAGTTTCAAAAAGTTTGTTGAGGGCATTTACCCAACTTGAAGCTTCTTTTTCCTCGAAATGTAGGAGTAAATAACCTCTTGCAGTCTGAAGCTGATCCCAAGTATGAGGGCTGAAACCTTCTCTAATGCTATTGGCAAGCTTTTTTTGTTGATCAGTGAGTTGTAAAATCGTCTTCTTAAAAAATCTGGAAGCCTGACCAAAGGCCATATAAAACTTGAGGTATGAGCCATCTTTTTCAATTTTCTCTTTTTGTAGAACCAGCCATTCCATTGATTTGGTTTCCACTTCCTGCTTCAGAAGTTCAAAAAGGAAAATCTTTGTTTTTTCGATGTCGATGGAATGATTCATAATTACAAGGTGTATTTGGGCTCAAAAATCAATGTTTAAAGTTAATTGATTTTTTCAGAATGTTAAGTTTGGCTGTCGTTTCGGTGTAGTTTGTTATTGATTTGAAGCTTGGGCTTATTCAAGTATTTCAATAAAACTATGTTCTTTTGTGCGAAAGAACATAGTTTTTTTTGCAATTAATAGGCCCTTCAATCAGGGGCAATTTAATGTTTCAGTTTCAATAAAAGAATTCAAATTGTTATCAATTAACATGATTAAAATCAGCTTGTTTATGACTCATTTATAGTCTTAAAAAAAACATGATTCTTCAATAGTCATAAAACTTTATTTTAGGATTTTGGGCTTGATAACAGATACTGCACCAATAATTTCCGTCAATTATAAAACTCTGAATTTGCCAAGGATTAAGATTTGCCAAGGGTGTTGAATTTTTCATCATATTCAGGTCGCTAAGGTTATCTATCAACCCTACTCCTGTGGCTTTAAGAAAGGACTCTTTGATGGTCCATATTCTGAAAAAAGCTTTAGTCTGATCAGGATTCTGAAATATGTATCCAATTTCTTCAGGGTGAAAAGTTAACTGAATTACTCCCTCAAAATCAAAGTCAGGTTGTATTTTTTCCACATCAATTCCACAGGGATATTTGGAAATAATCATGGTCATCCAATCCCCTGAATGACTGATATTGAAATGAAAATCAGGTTGGCCGCTGATGAATGGCTTTTTGTTTTCCGTAAAATCGAAACTGATTTCATCATGAGGGAAATTTAGGTAGTGGCCACAAACAATTCTTTTCATTACCTGACTACAGAGAAAAATGTTTTTATCTTCTTGCCTTATGATTCTGGATAATTTCTGCTTTTCGGGATAGGTGAGCAGGTTTTTATGATTCGAAACTTGGTGGAGGTTTTTAGAAATGTTTATACGGACCACATGGATTTCATTGGAAAATGGCTCAACTTGGAAATTTTTCCAGGTTGGGGTTAACTCATTCCATTCTATAGAAAAGTTTGAAGTCATTTATGAGGTTCTTTCATCTAAAACCTTTTGAATTTTTTTGGCAATATCTTTCACGATTTCTGGTCTTTTGAAAATAATATCATGATGTCCACCAATATTTATAACATTGACTTTTTCAACATATGATGTCCACCCATAGAGTTTTGGATCTTCGACATATTTTTCCCTTGTTTTTGCCCGGAATAAATATACAGGGCCATTGTAAGGGGTCAAATTGTATTTATTTAATATGGTGGTATTATTTTTTGTAACTTTAGTAAGGCTGTTTGTGGCTTCATTCGCAATTTGTGGATTTGGATTCAATTTAATTTTGGTAAACAGCGAATTTATTTTTCGTTCAACAGCCCTTTTTTTCCTTCCTAAATAGGATTCAGGTTCATCCAAAAAAAAGTTTAATTGAGCTATGATGATGTTTAACACAAGTTTAATTTTCTCAAATTTTGAATGTTTTTTCCGGTAATAGTACGCAGCAGTGTCAAATAGAATAAGTTTACCGACTTTTTTCCCCATCGATTGAAGCTGCTTGGCCATTTCATAAGCCACAATTCCACCAAAGCAATAGCCTGATAAATTGTAAGGGCCATCCGGATTTTGTTCCACCATAAGCGAAATATAGAAAGTAGCCATTTCTTCAAGGGATTTGTTTGGTTCCTCGATCCCATCCAAACCTTTGGGTTGAAAGCCATAAATAGGCTGTTCGGAGTCAATGTGTTTTGCTAAACTATAATAGATAGATGCTGAAGATCCTCCTCCATGAACCATATATAATGGCGGTTTGCTTCCCGAGGTTTTTACATCCAATAATAATGACTTCAATCCAACCTTATTTTGATTGCTGTTCTCTATTGCACCAGCCAGTTCCGATATACTGGGGAATTTAAATATCAGGTTAATGCTAAGTCTTTGCCCAATTACATTTTCCAGGGCCGATATTAACTTAACAGCTAAAAGTGAATGTCCCCCCAATTCAAAGAAATCATCATGGATACCAACTCTGTCTATAGCAAGGATTTTCTTGTAAACTGAGGCGAGCTGTTTTTCTAGGTGGGTTTTTGGTTCAGTATAGTCGGCTGTCACCATATCCTGGGCACTGACATCCGGAAGTGCCTTTCTGTCGACTTTTCCGCTAAAGGACAAAGGGAGTTTTTCGAGCTCAACCCAAAGAGCGGGGACCATGTATTCAGGAAGTTTTGACCTAAGAAATTCATTGATTGAATTTTTGTCAAAATTCCCTTCGCAGACAACATATCCGATAAGCCTTTTGTCTACCTGTCCGTATTCTTTTACTATAACCACAGCTTGCTTTACGTCAGGATGGAGGAGCAGGACAGATTCGATCTCCCCAAGTTCTATGCGGTATCCCCTTATTTTGACCTGGTCGTCCATTCTTCCGAGATATTCGATGTTGCCGTCGGGAAGCCAACGTGCAAGGTCACCTGTCCGGTACATCCTCTCACCGAGAACGTTACTGAACGGATCAGGAAGGAATTTTTGGGCTGTAAGTTCAGGCCTGTTGAGGTAGCCCCTACCGACACCTTTTCCACCAATACAGAGTTCACCGGGAATCCCTATAGGGTTTAATCCCCCGTCCGGACCTAAGATGTAGACAGAGGTATTGTCGATAGGTTTTCCTATGGTTACCTTTTCACCCACCTCCATTTTTTTAAATGTCGAAGTTATCGTAGTCTCTGTAGGACCGTAAAGATTCCAAAGCTTTCCTGTTTGGGCCAAAAGATTTTTTGTCTCTTCCCCAAGAGCTTCCCCTCCTGTGGTCATTATGATTCTGTCAGGATTGTTCCATCCTGAGCTCAGGAGTATTTGCCATCCCGAAGGGGTAGCCTGCATATGGGTTGGACGGACTTCTGCCAGTTTTTTGGAAAGTGCGTAGCCATCCATGGTAATTTCTTTTTTTACCAAATGAACAGACCCGCCATTAATCAAGGGAACAAATAGTTCCAGACAAAATGCATCAAAAATGAAAGGAGTCACTGATAACTGGCGCGAGGAGGAATCGTACTCAACAATTTTTGATAGACTAATAGAAAAATTGATGAGGTTTTCATGATTGACCATTGCACCTTTTGGCTTTCCTGTAGATCCTGAAGTGTAGATAATGTAGGCAAGGTTTTCTGGTAATATGGAAACATTTACTTTTTCATCAGGCATGCTGTAAATGGCCTCCATTTCTTGGTCTATAATGATACAGCTTGTCTTATCGCTGAAATTGTGGACAGTTTCTTTAGAGCATATAACAAAATCCGCTTTGCTATCTTCAACCTTATAATCAATCCTGTCTTTGGGAAAGTCAGGGTCGATGGGGATATATGCCGCCCCTGATTTTAAAATGCCAAATATACCAATGATCATTTCTAAAGAACGGTCAAGGCAAATCGGTATCAAGCTTTCAGGTCGGATATTTTTCTTTAGGAGATAGTTTGCTAGTTGATTGGATTTTTTGTTAAGAGCGCCGTACGTAAGTTGCTTGCCCTCAAATACAACTGCAACGGCGTCAGGTGATTTTCTTACCTGCTCCTGAAATAGATCAAGGATTGTCTTTTGATTCGGGAGAACTTGTGGGGGTGACCTGAATAATTTAATCAGGTCTGTTTCTTCTTCCTTGGTCAGGATTTTCAATTTTCCAACATCCTCAGATGGATTTTCAAGGATTGATTCCAAAAGGTGGATATAGTATTTTACGAAACGTTCTATTGTTTCATGCCTGTAGAGGTCTGTATTGTATTCTAAAATGCCTGAAATTCCTGTATCGACTTCCGTTAGTTCAAAAGTCATGTCAAGCTTAGAAGTGAAATGCTCAAAAGTTTTTTCCGAAACGAAGACATTGTCCAGATGGACCTCATTTTTGGGAAAATTCTGCAGTACAAATAAGACCTGGAAAACAGGATTTCTGCTTAAATCTCTTTTTTGTCTAAGGGATTCCACTACCATTTCAAAGGGGACTTGTTGGAACTCGAAAGACTCCAGCGTAGTGGCCCGGATATCTTTAAGAAGTTCTGTAAAGGTCATGTTTCCCCTTAGATTGGATCGAAGAGCCAGCGTGTTGACAAAAAAGCCAATGAGTTCTTCCATTTCTTCGCTTTCTCTGCCTGCCACAGGCGTGCCAATGCAGATATCTTCTTGCCCGCTGTACCGATAAAGAAGTGTTTTGAATGCGGCAAGCAATGTCATAAAAAGAGTTGCCTGTTGATTTTGTCCCAATTCTCTCAATTTGGACACCAGGGAATTATCAATTGAAAAACGGTAACTGTTCCCATTGTTACTCTGAACCGGCGGCCTTGCAAAATCAGTCGGTAGCTGAAGTGTGGATAGGTTTTGAAGTTTGCCTTTCCAATAATCGACTTTATTCTGGATCAGATCGCTGTTGAGGAATTTTCTCTGCCATATCGCATAGTCAATGTACTGTATGGAGAGCGGAGGAAGTGAAGCCTCAATTCCGTTGACGATGGCATCATAGGATTCCATCAGTTCTTTTTTCAGGATGTTGGAAGACCATCCGTCAGAGGCGATGTGGTGTAATGTGATG
This sequence comes from Aquiflexum balticum DSM 16537, assembly GCF_900176595.1. GTDB lineage: Bacteria > Bacteroidota > Bacteroidia > Cytophagales > Cyclobacteriaceae > Aquiflexum > Aquiflexum balticum. Next base: position 120,047 of record NZ_LT838813.1, on the reverse strand, counting down.
ACCAGACAATGGTGGTCCGGTCCCAATGAAATCAGACAGGCCCTCATCATGTAGTCTGCGCTCAGGTCGAAAGGAATTCTGATCAAGGAGGTTATTTGCTTATCAAGAAGTTTCTGATCCAGCAGTTCCATGCTGTCAAGTTTCCAGCGGTCCATTTCGAGTAAGATCTGACAAGGCATTCCGTCCTTTTCCCTGATCACGGTACGGAGTGGTTCATGACGGTTGAGGATGATTTTGAATGCCTCTTCAAGTGCTGTGAAGTCCAGTTTCCCTTTAATATCCAGAATCAGTGGAATGTGGTACTGAATGCTTCCTTCGAGCTGATGGATGAACCAGAGACTCTGCTGATTGTAGGAAAGAGGGATGATTTGAGGCCTAGTCTCAACCACCGGTACAAGATCGGAAAGATCACTTCCTCTGGGGATCAGTTTCTGGGCAAGCTGGGCCACAGAAGGAGCCGAGAAGAAGTCGCGGATGCTGATTTCAGAACCCATTTCTTTCCTGATTGCTGCAACAGTACGCATTGCCAGCAGCGAATGTCCCCCCAATGCAAAAAAGTCATCGTGGATGCCCACACGATCCAGTCCGAGGATTCTCTGCCAGATGACTGCAAGCTGTTTTTCCTGATCATTCCTTGGTTCGGTATATTCAGCTGTCACCATATCACTGATCCCGACATCCGGCAGTGCTTTTCTGTCTGTTTTGCCGCTGAAGGTGAGTGGAAGTTTTTCGAGCTGAAGCCAAAGTGCCGGCACCATATATTCGGGTAATTTTGATCTGAGGAATGCACTGACGGATTCTTTGTCGAAATTCCCGTCGCAGACGACATACCCCACGAGCCTTTTATCACCCAGTCCGTTTTCTCTTGCCATGACTACCGCTTGCTTCACATTGGGATGGAGCAGCAGGATGGATTCGATTTCGCCGAGTTCGATGCGGTATCCCCTGATTTTGACCTGGTCATCCATTCTGCCCAAATATTCCAAATTACCGTCCCCGCGCCATCTGCCCAAGTCTCCCGTTCTGTATAACCGCTCTTTTGGCCTGTACGGATTTTTTATAAACTTCTCTCTGGTGAGCTCATCCCGGTTTAAATATCCCCTTGCCAGACCTACTCCGCCTATGCAGATCTCCCCGACGGTACCGAAAGGAACAAGCTGGTGGGTGGAGCTTAAAACGTAAAGTGCTGTGTTATCAATAGGTTTTCCTATCGGAATGCTTTGTTCCACTGCTGTATCACAGGCATAGTAACTCACATCTATACTTGCTTCCGTAGGTCCATAAAGATTCATTAGACTCACATCCGGCAACAATTCTTTGAAACGCCTGACCTGTTCCGCCTTCAAGGCTTCCCCGCTAGTATATACCTGCTTAAGACTCCTCAGTTTCAAAATGTCTTCAGTTGAGCTGCTCAGATATTCCAAAAAGACTTCAAGCATACTTGGTACAAAATGTAACACCGTAACCTGTGAGGCTTCTATTGTTGCAACTATCTTTTCGGGTTGCTTCTCTCCTCCCGGTTCCAGCATACTCACGCAGGCTCCCTGCAAGGACCACCAGATAAGCTCCCATACCGATACATCGAAAGTAAAAGTGGTCTTTTGCAGGATACAATCTTTTTCTGTCAGGGGATATGACTTCTGCATCCAGGCCAATCGGTTGACCAAGCCCCTGTGCTCGAGCATACAGCCCTTCGGTTTACCCGTTGAACCTGAAGTGTAAATGACGTACATCAAGTTCTCTGGACTTATCCGGATTTTTGTATTTGTCTTTGGATACTTACCTTCATTTAAGGTTTTTTTGATTCCTTCCAGTTCAACCTGATCGATGAGTACTTTCAACTTCGCGTCTTCTTTGATAAACTCTTTTCGCTGCTCAGGGTACTCCGGATCTATCGGTAGGTAGGCGCCTCCCGATTTGATGATTGCCAAAATGCCTAACACCATCCACTCACTGCGCTCCAACTCAATTCCTACCAGATCATCGGGTTGAATATTGTATCTTTCAATAAGATAATGTGCAAACTGGTTCGACCATTCATTCAGCTCCTTGTAGCTTAATTTCTTTTCCCTGAACAATAACGCAACTGCTTCGGGGGTTTTATCTACCTGCTCCTCAAACAAGTCCACGATTGTCTTATCATGGGGGTATTTCGCTTCCGTAGCATTTAAAGTTTCTAACAGCAGGGTTTTTTCCTTTGTCGGGATAATGTTTAAAAGACTTAGGCTTTGGTGGGGATTGGAATGGATGGATTCAAGAAGTGTTATATAATGGGAAACCATCCTATTTGCGCTTTCATAACAAACGAATTCTTTATCAAAGGTGATGCGCCCTTCAATTTTCCCATCATTTTCTACAAACCTGACCAGTAAAGTTGAATTAAAATTCTCAAGATTTATTTTAGATGATTGGCTCAGAATATCAATATCATTGTTTTTGTGATAGTCGAAGATGACAGGGAAAAGTAACCTCAAATCTTTTTCATCCTTTTTTCCCAATAAGGAAATTAGCTGATCAACAGAGATTTGATTATTGGAATTGGCTTCCATTAAATCAATGCCTAATTTGTAGACAAAGTCACCAAAAGGCATAGTGGCATCTATTTTGGTGCCTATGGGCAGGACGTCCAAATAAACGTTTTTTACATCTTTATCAGTTGGATTGTCAAGGGCTGCTTCCCTTAAGGTTGTGCCAATGCAAAAATCAATTTGATTGCTGTATCTATATACTAATACTTTCAGTGCAGCGAATAGGACCAAAGATGGCGAGGTCTTTGACTTGGGAAATTGTGTCCCGATATTTTCAATTAACGACTTGTCTATCCGGAAATCGATTTTGTTATTTTTTTTTCCTTTAGCCAAAGATTTTGAATAATTCTTTGGCAGATTTAATTCTTCGATACCTTCAAGCTTTTTAATCCAATATTCATTGATTGGAAAGGAAGACTCTGTCGCTGATTGGGTGATTTGCGATTTCGTTGATGGCATTATCTTTTTGTTTGTATCACTAAAAATGTGTCATAACTTTATTTGAAGCTTGTATTTATAAGATGGGAATATAAGCGTTTTCCTTAAAAACAAAATACCTAAATATTTAAATTTTAGAAACCAGAGGTTTTGTACTCTATTGTCTTATCAGCACATTTTAACAAAATTTCACAAATTGATATCCATAGCCTAGGTTTTATTTTCAAAGGTTTTTTTCGAAACTGTGTTGGCAAGAAAACTAAGATTATTCCTTTTTCTGGATATCAGCGATAATTTTTCTGATTACTTAGGGGAAGGAATTCCACTATTTTAACAAACCATTTGGTGATTTTGCAAATCCTTGACCCGTTTGATTGAATTTAAAAGATTTTTTTGATTTTTTCCATGTAGAATTACTTTTCAATTAATTTATAGTTTTATTTCAGATTATTCACTGAGTTTTTCTCGTCAAGAACATTTTGGAGTTTTTTGGAAACTATATTCAAAATATGTTTTTCTTTGAAAATCATATCATGATGTCCAGGAATCTGAATTATTTGCAAATTTTCCACGAACTTTTTCCAACCATAAAATTTTTCATCCTCCAAAAAAAAATCTCTATCTTCAACTCTAAACAACGTCATATCAACTTTAATCGGAACAAGATGGTATTTCAATAACATTTGATGATTGTTATGTGTAAGTTTCTTGATGATTTTCATCCGTTCATTTAACACTCTTTTATTTTCGAACTTAAATCCCATTCTTATAAGCTGTTTTTCAATCCTTCTATTTAGTGCAGTCAATTTTTTATTCAGATAATAATTAGGATACTTTGGAAAAAACTTTAGCTCTGTTATAACCTTTCTGATACCATTTAGAACTTTTTGATTAAAGGATGTTTTCTCCATATTTATATATGCATTTGTATCAAATATAACTAAAGAAGCAACCTCTTTTCCCATATTCAGAATCTGCTTTGCCATTTCAAATGCTACATAGCCACCAAATGAATATCCTGAAATATGATAGGGTCCTCTCGGGTTATTAAGTAGCATCAATGATACATAATAAGATGCCATTTCCTCAATACTTTGGTGAGGTTCATCATTTCCTTCCAAACCTTTCACTTGAAAACCTAAAATAGGCTGTTCCTCTTCCATTATTTTTGCTAGCTTATAATAACTCGTCACACTGCAACCCACTCCATGAACAATGTATATTGGAGGTTTATTCCCACTTGGTTTTATGTGCACCAAAGAATTTCCAATACTTTCAGTAATACTACTGCCCTCTATATATTCAGCTAAATCCACAATTCTTGGATATTTGAAAATAATATTGATTGGAATTTTTTGATCCAATTCTTTTTCAAGTAGCGAAAGAACTTTTACTGCAAGCAATGAATTGCCACCGATTTCAAAGAAGTCTGCATTGATATCTATTTTTTCTTTTTTAAGGGATAAACACCAAATTTTGGATATGAGTTTTTCAATTTCAGTGATGGGTTCTCTTTGGGATATTTTTTGTTCCTCGGGTTTTGGTAGTCTTTTTCTGTCAATCTTATTGTTGGAAGTCAATGGCAGGTTTTCAAGTATCATGATACTATTTGGGACCATATATTCCGGTAAAATTGAACGCAGTTCTTTTTTCAAAATAGCGGGTTTTTTTGAAATGAAATCCGCATTGGTCGAGTCCTTCAAAACCACATAGCCAACAAGCATTTTTTGGCCAGGTGTATCTTCTCTCAAAATCACTGCAGATTCTTTAATATCATTTAGTTTATTAATAACAGATTCAATTTCACCTAGCTCAATCCTATATCCTCTGATTTTAACCTGATCATCTATCCTTCCCAGATATTCAATATTTCCGTCAGGAAGCCATCGGGCTAGGTCTCCGGTTCGGTACATTTTTTCTTTTCCGGTTTTGTCAAATGGATTTTTGACAAACTTCTCCAAATTAAGTTCAGGTTTGTTTAAATATCCTCTGGCAACACCATGTCCCGAAATGCATAACTCTCCGGGGACATTTATGGGGTTGAGCTGATTATCTTTATTGAGAATATAGATTTTAGTAAAATCAATAGGTTTGCCTATGGTAACGTTTTCATCAGGTGAATGGATTTGCGCTACTGAAGCCCAAACAGTTCCTTCCGTTGGACCATATTCATTAAATAATTTGACGTTTTGGATTTTATCAAAATGCAGCTTTACGAGTGATTGATCCAAATTTTCCCCGGCAAGTATTACATTCAGCAACTTGGAATCTGAAAGCAAATTTTCTTCCTGCAAGAACCTATAGTAGGATGGGACACAAAGAATTGTTTCAGTGTCTTTTAGTAGTTCCTGGATATGGTGAGGACTTTTTATCAATTCACTTTTGCACAAAATCAATTGTTCACCTGAGGTCAAGGCCCCAAAAATCACTGCAACTGATGAATCAAATGCAAATGAAGGTATCATCAATACTGCACCTGTTTTATCATAATAGGATTTTCTTGCCAAGGTAGATGCCAATAAACCCTTATGCTCGATCAGCACACCCTTCGGTGTTCCTGTAGAACCCGAGGTATAAATCACATATGCAAGGTTATTTGGACTGATTTCTTTTTTCTCTACCTCAAATAATGTTTTCTCTAGTTCCAATTGAGAGGTATCTAGGCAAAGGATTTCAATTGAGTCAGGAAATTTCTCACTTATATCTGAAGTGGTCAAAAGGATGTTGGCCCCTGAATCTCTCAAAATAAAATTAATTCTGTCCTCAGGGTAAGTTGGATCAATAGGGACATATGCTACTCCTGCTTTTATAATACCCAAAATCCCAATAATCATTTCAAAAGATCTGTCCAGACAAATTGGAATCATGGCTTCATTTTTAATGCCTTTTGCCAAAAGATAATTGGCAATTTGATCTGATTTTTTATCTAGATCAGAGTAACTCAGTTTTTTGCCCTCAAATACAACAGCAATGGCGTCAGGTGATTTTCTTACCTGCTCCTGAAACAAATCAAGGATTGTCTTTTGATTGGGGAGAATTTGAGGGGGTGAATTGAATAATTTAATCAGTTCTGTTTCTTCGTTCTTGGACAGGAATTTTAATTTTTCAATAGTCTCAGATGGATTTTCAAGGATTGATTTCAGAAGATGGATAAAGTGGTTTACAAAACGTACTATTGTTTCATGTCTGTAGAGGTCTGTATTGTATTCAGCAATCCCATTTATGCCAGAATCAACTTCCGTGAGTTCAAAAGCCATGTCAAACTTAGAAGTAAAATGCTCATAAGTCTTTTCAGAAACGGAGACATCATCAAGATGGGCTTCATTTTTGGAAATATTCTGCAGAACAAATAGAACCTGGAACACAGGATTTCTGCTCAGGTCTCTTTTTTGTCTAAGTGATTCCACCACCATTTCAAAGGGTACCTGTTGGAACTCGAAAGATTCCAGTGTGGTGGCCCGGATATCTTTAAGAAGTTCCGTAAAGCCCATATTTCCCCTTAGATTGGACCGAACAGCCAGCGTGTTGACAAAAAACCCGATGAGATCATCCATTTCTCCGCTTTCTCTGCCTGCCACAGGCGTGCCTATGCAGATATCCTCCTGCCCGCTGTACCGATAAAGAAGTGTTTTGAATGCGGCAAGCAAAGTCATAAAAAGAGTTGCCTGATGACTTTGTCCCAATTCTCTCAATTGGGAGACCAGGGAATTGTCGATTGAAAAACGGTAACTGTTCCCATTGTTACTCTGAACCGGCGGCCTTGCAAAATCAGTCGGGAGCTGTAGTGTGGATAGGTTTTGAAGTTTGCCTTTCCAATAATCGATTTTATTCTGGATCAGATCACTGTTGAGGAATTTTCTCTGCCATATCGCATAGTCAATGTACTGTATGGAGAGCGGAGGAAGTGAAGCCTCAATTCCGTTGACGGTGGCATCATAGGATTCCATCAGTTCTTTTTTCAGGATGTTGGAAGACCATCCGTCAGAGGCGATGTGGTGTAATGTGATGACCAGACAATGGCGGTCCGGTCCCAATGAAATCAGACAGGCCCTCATCATGTAGTCTGCGCTCAGGTCGAAAGGAATTCTGATCAAGGAGGTTATTTGCTTATCAAGAAGTTTCTGATCCAGCAGTTCCATGCTATCAAGTTTCCAGCGGTCCATACCGAGTAAAATCTGACAAGGCATTCCGTCCTTTTCCCTGATCACGGTACGGAGTGGTTCATGACGGTTGAGGATGATTTTGAATGCCTCTTCAAGTGCTGTGAAGTCCAGTTTCCCTTTAATATCCAGAATCAGTGGAATGTGGTACTGAATGCTTCCTTCGAGCTGATGGATGAACCAGAGACTCTGCTGGTTGAAAGAAAGAGGGATGGTTTCAGGCCTGGCCACAACCGCCGGTACATGGCTGGAGAGGTCCCTGCCTCTGAAAATCAGTTTCTGGGCAAGCTGGGCCACAGAAGGAGCCGAGAAGAAGTCGCGGATGCTGATTTCAGAACCCATTTCTTTCCTGATTGCTGCAACAGTACGCATTGCCAGCAGCGAATGTCCCCCCAATGCAAAAAAGTCATCGTGGATGCCCACACGATCCAGTCCGAGGATTCTCTGCCAGATGACTGCAAGCTGTTTTTCCTGATCATTCCTTGGTTCGGTATATTCAGCTGTCACCATATCACTGATCCCGACATCCGGCAGTGCTTTTCTGTCTGTTTTGCCGCTGAAGGTGAGTGGAAGTTTTTCGAGCTGAAGCCAAAGTGCCGGCACCATATATTCGGGTAATTTTGATCTGAGGAATGCACTGACGGATTCTTTGTCGAAATTCCCGTCGCAGACGACATACCCCACGAGCCTTTTATCACCCAGTCCGTTTTCTCTTGCCATGACTACCGCTTGCTTCACATTGGGATGGAGCAGCAGGATGGATTCGATTTCGCCGAGTTCGATGCGGTATCCCCTGATTTTGACCTGGTCATCCATTCTGCCCAAATATTCCAAATTACCGTCCCCGCGCCATCTGCCCAAGTCTCCCGTTCTGTATAACCGCTCTTTTGGCCTGTACGGATTTTTTATAAACTTCTCTCTGGTGAGCTCATCCCGGTTTAAATATCCCCTTGCCAGACCTACTCCGCCTATGCAGATCTCCCCGACGGTACCGAAAGGAACAAGCTGGTGGGTGGAGCTTAAAACGTAAAGTGCTGTGTTATCAATAGGTTTTCCTATCGGAATGCTTTGTTCCACTGCTGTATCACAGGCATAGTAACTCACATCTATACTCGCTTCCGTAGGTCCGTAAAGATTCATTAGACTCACATTCGGCAACAGTTCTTTGAAACGCCTGACCTGTTCCGTCTTCAAGGCTTCCCCGCTGGTATATACCTGCTTCAGACTCCTTAGCTTCAAAATGTCTTCAGTTGAGCTGCCCAGATATTCCAAAAAGACTTCAAGCATACTCGGCACAAAATGTATCACGGTAACCTGCGAGGCTTCTATTGTTGCAACTATCTTTTCGGGCTGCTTCTCTCCTCCCGGTTCCAGCATACTCACAGAGGCTCCCTGCAATGACCACCAGATAAGTTCCCATACCGATACATCGAAAGTAAAAGTGGTCTTTTGCAGGATACAATCTTTTTCTGTCAGAGGATAAGACTTCTGCATCCAGGCCAATCTGTTGACCAAGCCCCTATGCTCCAGCATGCAACCCTTCGGTTTACCCGTTGAACCTGAAGTGTAAATTACATACATCAGATTCTCGGGACTTATCCGGATTTTCGGATTTGTCTTTGGATACTTTCCTTGATTTAAGGTTTTCTTGATTCCTTCCAGTTCAACCTGATCGATGAGTACTTTCAACTTCGCATCTTCTTTGATAAACTCTTTTCGCTGCTCAGGGTACTCCGGATCTATCGGTACGTAGGCGCCTCCCGATTTGATGATTGCCAATATGCCTATCACCATCCACTCACTGCGCTGCAACTCTATTCCTACCAGATCATCGGGTTGAATATTGTATCTTTCAATAAGATAATGTGCAAACTGGTTCGACCATTCATTCAGCTCCTTGTAGCTTAATTTCTTTTCCCTGAACAATAATGCAACTGCTTCGGGGGTTTTATCTACCTGCTCCTCAAACAAGTCCACGATTGTCTTATCATGGGGGTATTTCGCTTCCGTAGCATTTAAAGTTTCTAACAGCAGGGTTTTTTCCTCCTCGGGAATAATGTTTAAGAGATCAAGGTTTAAATATGGATTTTCAAGGATTGATTTCAGAAGATGGATAAAGTGGTTTACGAAACGTACTATTGTTTCATGTCTGTAGAGGTCTGTATTGTATTCAGCAATCCCATTTATGCCAGAATCAACTTCCGTGAGTTCAAAAGCCATGTCAAACTTAGAAGTAAAATGCTCATAAGTCTTTTCAGAAATGGAGACATCATCAAGATGGGCTTCATTTTTGGAAATATTCTGCAGAACAAATAAAACCTGGAACACAGGATTTCTGCTCAGGTCTCTTTTTTGTCTAAGTGATTCCACCACCATTTCAAAGGGTACCTGTTGGAACTCGAAAGACTCCAGCGTAGTGGCCCGGATATCTTTAATAAGTTCCGTAAAGCCCATATTTCCCCTTAGATTGGACCGAACAGCCAGCGTGTTGACAAAAAACCCGATGAGATCATCCATTTCTCCGCTTTCTCTGCCTGCCACGGGCGTGCCTATGCAGATATCCTCCTGCCCGCTGTACCGATAAAGAAGTGTTTTGAATGCGGCAAGCAAAGTCATAAAAAGAGTTGCCTGATGACTTTGTCCCAATTCTCTCAATTGGGAGACCAGGGAATTGTCGATTGAAAAACGGTAACTGTTCCCATTGTTACTCTGAACCGGCGGCCTTGCAAAATCAGTCGGGAGCTGTAGTGTGGATAGGTTTTGAAGTTTGCCTTTCCAATAATCGATTTTATTCTGGATCAGATCACTGTTGAGGAATTTTCTCTGCCATATCGCATAGTCAATGTACTGTATGGAGAGCGGAGGAAGTGAAGCCTCAATTCCGTTGACGGTGGCATCATAGGATTCCATCAGTTCTTTTTTCAGGATGTTGGAAGGCCATCCGTCAGAGGCGATGTGGTGTAATGTGATGACCAGACAATGGCGGTCCGGTCCCAATGAAATCAGACAGGCCCTCATCATGTAGTCTGCGCTCAGGTCGAAAGGAATTCTGATCAAGGAGGTTATTTGCTTATCAAGAAGTTTCTGATCCAGCAGTTCCATGCTATCAAGTTTCCAGCGGTCCATACCGAGTAAAATCTGACAAGGCATTCCGTCCTTTTCCCTGATCACGGTACGGAGTGGTTCATGACGGTTGAGGATGATTTTGAATGCCTCTTCAAGTGCTGTGAAGTCCAGTTTCCCTTTAATATCCAGAATCAGTGGAATGTGGTACTGAATGCTTCCTTCGAGCTGATGGATGAACCAGAGACTCTGCTGGTTGAAAGAAAGAGGGATGGTTTCAGGCCTGGCCACAACCGCCGGTACATGGCTGTAGAGGTCCCTGCCTCTGAAAATCAGTTTCTGGGCAAGCTGGGCCACAGAAGGAGCCGAGAAGAAGTCGCGGATGCTGATTTCAGAACCCATTTCTTTCCTGATTGCTGCAACAGTACGCATTGCCAGCAGCGAATGTCCCCCCAATGCAAAAAAGTCATCGTGGATGCCCACACGATCCAGTCCGAGGATTCTCTGCCAGATGACTGCAAGCTGTTTTTCCTGATCATTCCTTGGTTCGGTATATTCAGCTGTCACCATATCACTGATCCCGACATCCGGCAGTGCTTTTCTGTCTGTTTTGCCGCTGAAGGTGAGTGGAAGTTTTTCGAGCTGAAGCCAAAGTGCCGGCACCATATATTCGGGTAATTTTGATCTGAGGAATGCACTGACGGATTCTTTGTCGAAATTCCCGTCGCAGACGACATACCCCACGAGCCTTTTATCACCCAGTCCGTTTTCTCTTGCCATGACTACCGCTTGCTTCACATTGGGATGGAGCAGCAAGATGGATTCGATTTCGCCGAGTTCGATGCGGTATCCCCTGATTTTGACCTGGTCATCCATCCTGCCGAGGTATTCGATATTTCCATCTGGGAGCCATTTGGCAAGATCACCAGAACGGTACATCCTGTTACCAGGAACATGACTGAATGGGTCGGGAAGGAATTTTTGAGCTGTAAGTTCCTCCCTGTTGAGGTATCCTCTTCCGACACCATTTCCACCAATGCAGAGTTCACCGGGAATTCCAATAGGGTTTAGCCCACCGTCCGGACCTAGGATATATACAGATGTATTGTCTATTGGTTTCCCGATGTTAACCCTTTCGTTTAACTCCATTTTTTTATAGGTTGACCAGATGGTTGTTTCGGTGGGACCATACATATTCCAAAGAGGGCCTAATCCAACTAGATTATCCTTCAATTCCTCACTTAGGGCTTCTCCCCCGACCAGCATTTTGATATTTTGTGGATTTTTCCAACCAGAATTGAGAAGCATCTGCCATCCAGAGGGAGTAGCCTGCACGTGGGTAGGTTGGACTTCTCGCAGTTTTTGGGCAAGACTGAATCCGTCCATAGCAACTTCCCTGGTTGCCAAAAATACCTTACCACCGTTAACAAGAGGAAGAAAAAGTTCAAGGTAAAAGATGTCAAAACTGTAGGTAGTAACCGAGAGTAAACTTGAATAAGCTTCGAATTCTACATTTTTCGACATACTGGCCAAAAAGTTGACCACATTCCGATGCTCTATCATCACCCCTTTGGGTCTTCCGGTAGAACCAGAAGTGTAGATGATGTAAGCCAAGTTTTCAGGCAAGACCAAGATCGGTAGTTTCTCACAAGGCATACTGTTTAGAACATCCATTTTTTGATCCAATATGACACAGTCTATTTCATCGGCAAAATCGTATGCTATTTCTGAGGAACAAATGATAAATTCTGCTTTGATATCTTCAATCATATAGTCAATCCTGTCCTTGGGTAAAGCAGGATCGATGGGAACGTAAGCCCTCCCTGATTTGAGGATTCCAAAAATAGCAATGACCATTTCCAAGGAACGTTCCAAGCAAATGGGAATTGGATTTTCGAAAGTGAAATAAATACTATTGAGGTAATTTGCCAGTTGATTAGACTTGCTATCAAGTTGTCTGTAGGTAAGCTGATTACCTTCAAATTCTAGCGCTATGGCTTTGGGATTTTTTTTAACCTGATCTTCAAAAAGATCTAAGAGAGTTACACTTTCATCGAATGTTGTTGTGGTATCGTTAAGGGTTTTGATAAGAAATGATTTTTCTTTCTTACTTAAAATGTTCAATTCGCTAATTTTAGTATTGGGAGAAAGGCGGATGGAATCCAATAGTTGTGAAAAATGTTCAATCATTCGATTGATAAACGCTTCACCATACACATCGCTTCTAAAGGAAATTGATCCATTGAGGTATTTATTTGATTCCTCAAATTCAAAAACCAAAATAGGGTTGTAATTTTTATCTAATAAACCATTTGGTTTCCTATTATTATGGTCACTTTCTGTTTTTCTTTGATTTCTAAAAATGCACACTACATCTAGTAGGAAATCACTGATTTGGTCATTTCCCAACCCATTAATAAACTCCACAATAGTAATATTACTGTTTTCTAGTGCCTCAAAAAAAGTGTCTCTTGTGTTTTGAATGAGGCTGTCAAATGAAATACTGCTATCAAGTTGTGATCTAATTGGCAAGGGGCTTAAATCTATTTTGAGCCCATTATTCTCAGATAATTCTTTTAAATTCAAATCTTCTAAAGATAAGCCTATGCAAAAATCATTTTGGCTACTATATCGGTAAAGAAGTACTTGGAGACTACCTATTAGGGGAAATAGAATAGATGAATCTTCAAATGAATTCTTTAGATGTTCAATTGGGATTGAATCTTTTGGAAAATGGACTTTCAGGAACTTGCCTTTTTCATCCAATGAACCAAATAGATCTTTGGGTAAATTAATGGGCTCAAGACCATGCAGCTTTGATTTCCAATATTTTGGTTGTTCTCCATTATCTCTTTTGGAGAATTGATTCTTTGGGTTATTAAGAATTGACATAATTAAAAGCTATAAAAAGATACCTAATTATCAATCGTTGTGGTTTAAGATTGACTCAATGCCAATGAATTTCTAGTTTAAACAGGTTTTAATAGGTGAGTGTTTCAAAAGAAATGAAAGGTAATTATTTTATAAATCAAAAGAAAAGAAAACAATTTTCTTTCCTTATTGTATCTTCACACATCAAAAACTCAAAAAACATTAAAATGATGAAAAACCTAAAATTTTATTCCATTGCTATAATGGTTCTTTTCTTTGCAGCCACAGAATTGACCTTTGCGCAATTACAGGCCCCGGCAGCCAGTCCAGCAGCCTTTGTTTCCCAAAATGTTGGTTTTACCAAAATCAGTATTGATTATTCTTCACCGGCATTGAAGGGGAGACAAATATTCGGTGGAATCGAGAAATATGGTGTCACTTGGAGAGCAGGTGCCAATGCTGCCACCACTATCGAATTCAGCACAGGAGTAAGTATTGGAGGGAAAAATATCCGTCCCGGAAAGTACACGATGTTCATCACTCCCCAAGCTTCAGGTGATTGGACGGTTCATTTGAACGGAAAAGGAAATTCTGTTTTCACCTACATGAAAGACGGTAAAATTGACGAGGAAGCATTGGCAAAAGATGATGTGGTAGCGATCAATGTAACCCCAAGAATGGCAGCGGATTCACATGAAAGACTTTCTTATCATATATCTGCTGAGGATAATAAAGTGGCGAAAGTGACCATGGCCTGGGATAAAGTAAGGCTTTCATTTATGATTGATACGCAAGTGGATCAAAAAATGGAGGGCTTCAAAGGAGTATTCTAAATTCATTATTTGACATTAAAGCAAAACCCCCAGATTTATTGGAATCTGGGGGAATTTTTTTTGGCAATAAAATCAGGCAAATATCAATTTCCCTTTAGGCTCTGGAATAGGTAGACCTTCCTAAGTTTCAGTCTCATTTGGCAGTTTGCATTTTAAAGAAAAGCAAACATTTATACCGAAATATGAAGTGATTATCTTTTGGAGTAAAGAGAATGATGCATTTATTGCCGAAGGATCACTGAATACTGAGACTGATCACCGCGACTGCCAACTGAAATCACCCCTTCCAATCTACACCAGTATCCTTCCATTTCTTTTCATTGGCTGAATCCAAAACAGCCTGACAGACTTTTTGGGTTTCCAAAGCGTCCTGAAAAGTCGGATGGCAAGGCTTTCCGGTTTCTAGAGCATAAAAGAAGTCAGCAGCATGATGGATAAAGGAATGCTCGTAACCTATAGAGGTTCCAGGAATCCACCACCTTTTCATATAGGGTTGCTCTCCTTCCGTGATGTGGATTTTTCTCCATCCCCTGACATGCGGATCATCTTTATGGTCAAAATATTCCAGCCAGTTCATATCATGCAAATCCCATCTGATCGAGGCATTTTCCCCGTTGATTTCAAAGGTATAAAGCGCCTTGTGACCCCTTGCATACCTTGTAGCCTCAAAAAGCCCTAGTGAACCATTGTCAAAGTGGCAATGGAAAATACAGGCATCGTCAATGCCGACTTTCTGAACCTGTCCGCTTCCCTGATGCACCCTTTCTTTGACGAAAGTTTCGGTCATGGCAGAAACATCTTTGATACCACCATTGATCCACATGGCTGTATCAATGCAATGTGCCAACAAGTCACCTGTAACACCTGAACCTGCTGCGTCCACATCCAATCTCCAGAGCCCATCTCCGCCTTGTGGCAGTTCGGGATTGATTGTCCAGTCCTGTAGGAAGTTGGCGCGGTAATGGAATATTTTCCCAAGTTTTCCGGAAGCAACAATTTCCTTGGCCAAAGTCACCGCAGGAACTTTTCGGTAATTGTACCAAACTGTATTTTTGACTCTTGCTTTTTCCACAGCTTCGACCATTGCTTCTCCTTCTTTCACTGTTTTTGAAAGCGGTTTTTCGCAAAGTATCATTTTTCCTGCTGCTGCAGCAGCAATGGCTATTTCTGCATGGGAAGAATTGGGGGTGCAAATGTCCACTGCATCGATATCTTCCCGGGCAATTAATTTCTTCCAATCAGTTTCGAAGGAGGCATAACCCCATTGTGCTGCAAATGCTTTTACCTTGTCTTCCCGTCTGGCACATACTGCCTGAAGGACTGGTTGATATTCATATTCAGGAAAGAAATCGGGTATTCTTTTGTAAGCATTGGTATGGATTCGACCCATTAGACCTGTCCCTATCAGGCCTATTCGGATTTGTTTTTTGTTGCTCATGATTTGAATTTTAGATTTTTGATTGCAGATTTTAGATTTAAATTCCAGTATAAAATGGAATTAGAAGTTAGAAAAGCAAAGTGGATTTGCTTAAATCCGTTTACCTGATAACTACTGTCAGATTTTGGGAGTCACCGTCATGCTGAACGTAGAGAAGAATCTCATAAGGTCCAGGAAATGATAAATACAAGCATAAATAGGACCTCTAGAGATTCCTCGTGCATCGGAATGATGCCCATCTTAATGTCATTCCTTTTCTGTAAGTGCTAATTTTCTCTACTACTACCAAAGACGGCACAAATCTTTATCATCGTCCTTCTCCCGTCCCTCAACATCGGTCATCCGTCATCGGACATCCGACACTTACCCCACCCATCCATGCGCTTCCCGAACCTTGATCATGGCAGCGAGGATATCATTCCAGGTATTCTGTTTCCCCATGACAGCATTTGGGAACATACAGCCATCCCAACAAATATGTTTGAATGCTTTTGTAAGTTGACCATCGGCATTCCTTAACCAATGGCCGGCATCATGGGTAATATCCAATTTTCCATTGGGATCTGTTGCCAAGCAATGTCTTCCTGTTTTGTCATGAGAACCTGAACCGAAAACAGTTCCATCATTTTGGGCTACATGAAAATCAATGGTCCAAGGGCGTAAAGCTTTGGTGAGTTTTTTGAAAGCTTCATCCAAAGTTTCCCGATCGTTCCAGTCAAAATCTTTTGGAAGGATTCTGTCATCAGGGCTATTGTATCCCAACATATACAAAAAGGTATGGGACATATCTGCCTGAAAACCGATATTGGGACGGTTTGTCTGGTCAAGGGTGTCTATCATTGCGCGCCAACTATGCATTCCCCCCCAGCAAATCTCTCCTTCTGCAGCCAATTTCTCCCCAAAATCAGCGGCTACATCGCAGGCCTCTCTAAATGTTTGTGCAATCAGTTTGGTGTTGTTAATCGGGTCTTTTGCCCAGTTTTCCACGCTGCTGGCAGAGTCAATCCGAACCACACCATAAGGTCTTACCCCAAGTTCTTTCAGTTTCTGACCGAATACGCATGATTTTCGGACCATTTCCACAAAAGTGGCCCGCTCTTCTTTGCTGCCCATTGCGGGTCCTCCCCAAATCGGAGCGACTAAGCTACCGATATTGAGATTGAGGTTTTGAACTTTTTCAGCCAATTTCTTGATGCCATCATCTGACATATCCAAGTCGATATGTGGATCAAAAAGTCCAATATCGATACCGTCAAATTTTACACCGCCAACTTCGGCGGCTGCAGTATGTTTTAGCATCTCATCAAAAGAAATGACAGGCTCAGAATCAGGCCCTTTTCCTACAATACCCGGCCAAGTGGCATTGTGAAGTTTGGGATAGTTATTTTGGGACATGGTTATTTTAGTTTAAAGTTAATGGTTATTGAGTTATTATTTTTGGTTAACTATCAGCATCTTCCGTCTTCTGTCTTCCGTCTTTTTTCAAAGCTTCAAATCCGGATTGTCCGGCCCGAAATGTTTCAACATGACAATGGGATCTGTCTTTGAGTGGTTGGTAATTTTCACCCCTGCCGATGCGGCTTTTTCAGAGACGAAATATTCGTCGTGCGTCAATTGACCGTATCTTATCAAAGCAGGCGTCTCAATGTCCCAAACACCCATTTTTCCATGACCTTGCATCATAATCAGGCCATAAGCAGCATTATCGGTAATGGTTACTGTCTGACCTGGAAATACAGTCAGTTCTTTGGCACTATAGTCATGGGATAAATAGCAGATCCAGTTTTCAATATAGCCATTGGATTTCATATTTTCCAGTTCAGAGACTGGTTTTGGTAACATAAAGCGGGTTTCAAGAATATTTGGATTGGTATTCAGTTCCCAATCTATGACCTCCACCAACAGGTCATAATCGCCAATTCTGTCTTTGGGAGTTCCGTTCCAAAGTAATTCTTCCGGAATGATCGCTTCATTGACCAAAGATTGATACATGGCAAAAATATCGGAGGCCTTTTGTGGTTCATAGGTGCACAAACTCCCCGGGGCATGCAGCATTCCGGGAGGTACATCCCAACCTGTTCCGGGCTCCAATTTGAATGCTTGGGAATAGTTGGTGATCTTATTGTCACCCTTATTGAAATTCATCAGGCATTCTTTAATCTGCTCTTTGGTGGTGCCCGGTGCTATTCCAAAAAAGGTATAAGGAAAATCCCCTCCATGGTTATTGAGTTGTGGTGGGAAATAATAGGCTTCGGGTTTCCCCTTCTGACCTGTCATGGAAGCATATTCATCATTATGATGGATGTGGTGGGGGAGTGGTCCCATATTGTCAAAAAATTTGGAGTACATGGGCCAGCTTTTGTACTTTCCCCAAATACGGGGACCGATGATTTCACTGCCAAGTTCCTCGATGGCATCTTTGAGCAAAAACTGCTTTTCTTCCTTACCATCCTGAAAAACCACAGGACTCAAACCTTCATTTTTTCCAGTCAAGGGACCATTTTGGGCCGGGGTAGTGGAAGAAAGCCACCTTTCATCTATACCGCCTCTTGCTCCACCAAGGACATAATAGTCATCGGGATGCAATTTGATTCTACGTCCAGGTACACAAAAAGACCTTGGTACCCAAGTAGGTGCCAATCTGAGAATTCCTTCACCTTGTTCTAATGCTTTTTTTGCCAAACTCATGTGCTTGTTTGTTATTGGGTTTATTGTTAATGGTTATTTATTTTCAATAGATTTTTTAATTCATTCGGGTGGTTTATGACACTGATTTCAAGATCATAAATCCTTCTTTCACCTGGTGCCAATTGAATCAAAGTTCCTTTTTTTCGGGCTTTGGCCTGTCCAATTGGAGGGTTGGTGGCAGGTTCCAGTGCTGTGACATACTCTCCTTTTCCCCAATGTTGCCAGTTGACCAGCCAGGGAAGCTGTTTGGTATTGAACTTAATGGATAAGCCTATCCCTAAATTTTGGTTGACAAATCCACAAGTACAATTTCCGCCTTGATCTGATTGAGGGGAAATGAACGCAACATCTTCCCCAAACCCGGCATGCTCATCCATAGGGGCAGGACACTTTTTGAAATTATTGTTGGTATTGAAAATCCTGTTTTCGGGGTTATAGTCCATCGAATGCCAACTGCCTTGCCATATAATATCTGTGCCTTCGTCAATCAGAGGATACCCACAGTTGATATGATACAGCAACATATGTGGTGCATCAGTATTGCCCATATTGGTGACCTCATCGTGGATTTTCAAATAGGCATGCCCAAGTGTTCCTGAGATTGTCCTTTTCAATTCAAGGCTTGGCCCAAAGGTAGTAGTCTCCCTGACAATACCTGTAATACTCATTTCCAGTTTGCCATTTATTGGATCAGGTTGTTGAATGGAAACAATCTCTGCCGGAATATTGCTGAAATTTCCGTGAAGTCCTCTTGAACCGGATTCGTCAGATTCAGGACCTCCGATATGGGATAAACCACAGGTGGTCAAAAGTCCCCCAGCAAAAGTCCTTAGCCAATCAATTCCTTTATTGGAAAAGGGTTGTGGTGCCACTACCCCTGCGTGGCTGATCCAAGCCAAACTGTGGGCATTGAAAAAAGCATCTGCTATGTCCATGCCTCTGTCCAAAATAATCTTATACCTCAATCCAGTCCCTGTACTGAACCACGCAATCCTGACACCTTTCCCAGGCCCATTGTCCAAAACAGAAGTTTCTATTCCACCAAGTTGATTGGAATTCGATATTTTGTCTTTCCAAAAATAATTTTCAGATTGATTGGGACCATTCATAAATATAAGAGGTATTAAAAATTCAAGATATCATCAGAAACTCTTGTCAGTATCCTGTACTGTCAGGATTTTAGGTATAACTCTAAAATTAATCAATTATCAAGTTTATAAAATGCAGGGATTATTATTTTGGACAAAAAATCAACCTGATTTGGTTTTCCCTTTATTCCGGTAAGTATATCCTAAGCAAAATGTAAGGTTATCTGCTCTCTATCCAATAAGCTTCTAAAATTTTGGAAATGGTTAGAAGTCCGAAGACACAAGAAGCGCTTAAAACCCCATCCTTTAAATGTGATTGTTGACCAATTACTTCAGGTATTGCCGAATTACTTTTTTAATTTAATTACCCTCAATGGTTTTTGATTTTAAAGGGATTCTTAAAACCCACCAATTACACCATCCATCCAACTTGCCCTCTGCTGTAAAAAGGATTTCAGATTTCCCACTGAGGCGTCATAGTCCACGCCAATGCCTTGATCCCATTTTTGATAATTTCGTTCTAATGCTCCGTTTTATTTGAGGTATTGATATAGTAGTTTGATTGGCATTAATGATTGTTTTCCTTCAACCTGCCAAAAGGACAGCGCTTTAAGTTTTGATTGGATCTTCTAAAAAAAAATCACAACAGTCAAACATTGAGATCAATCCATCTGTTAAGATGTCGTAAACATGACGTATGTCTGACGTTAATTTTTAGGTTGGTTATTAAGACATTTGAAAAGTGAATCAAGGAGCAAGAATCAAATCCTTACGGAAAGAAAGAGGACTTACTCAAGCAGAACTTGCAGAGTTAAGTGGGCTATCCATCCGTACCATACAGCGAATGGAAAACAACGAAGTCAATCCAAGTACCTTTTCCCTAAAAATGCTTAGTAAGGCATTGGAGATTGATTTGAAAGCTCTGAATTCACAAAAAAAGAATTCTTTTCACCTTAATTTATCAAAATCACTTATGAACATAATCAATCCAATCCTAGGCAATTTTACAATTAGAAAAGTTTTTGTTTCAAGTATTATGCTCATCATTGTTTTTTCACTTTATCTATGGCTGCCTACCAAATCAGTTACTGATTATTCTCCAAATGATCACCAATATTCCGTTGCTACCATCAATTGTGGAGATGAAAGTGTCTGTGATATTGAAGTAACCAAAAAAGAAAAAGATGGAAAGATTCTCTGGCAACATACATTTGGAGGCAGCAGCTATGATAGGGCGGGAGAGGTTATTTCTACCAAAGATGGGGGATGCTTGGTGGTAGGGTCTACAAGCTCATTTGGCAAAGGAAATTATGATGCACTGCTTTTAAAAATCAATGTAGATGGTGAATTGATTTGGCAGGAAACGTACGGAGGATTTTTCAATGACTATGGGAAAAAGATATCGAGGCTTTCTGATTCTAATGGATATTCCATTGAGGGTACTCATCAGGCTTGTGATACGCCAAATGTATCCAATGAATGCATAGATTTTTTCTGGAAGTTTGAAATTGATGAGAGTGGAAAATTGAAAGGGTAGAATTAAAGGAGGAATAAAAAATATTCTTCTTTAATTCTCCAAGGCCCCGTCATTAACCCAACAGATAATGGCATCTATATCTGCTTGATTCAGTTTGGGACGGTTTTTTGGCATATTGCCGCTTTGGATTCTGGCTATGATGTCGGCAGTCCGGACCTGAATATTAGAGAAAACAGCAAAGGTGATGTTGCCCTGATCCAAATGACAACCTGTAAATGCGCAATTGGTCTCAATGATTGGTTTGATGGTAGCTCCAAACTTAACACCGTTTGAAACCCTGATAGTTTGTGTAGTAGAACAGCCGCTTGCATCAGCGATTTCTATCTTATAGTTTCCTGAACCAAGACCAAAAAATGCATTGGTAGAAGTGGCGGGCCCATCGTTCAATCTATAAGTATATGGCTCAATACCTCCCGCAGGTCCAATAAGAATGGTTCCATTTTCTAAATTGCAACCGCTCTCTGTCGTCTCCAAATTGGCCGATAAGGTTGATTCAGGCGAATTCAGTTGCACACTAACAGATCTTTCACATCCGTTTTGGTCTTTGACATTCAACTGATAGATTCCTGCCCCTAAATTCTCAAATCTAGAAACAGACTGAAAAGGCTGTCCATCAAGATTAAATTGAAATGGACCGTTTCCTCCTTTTACTACGGGGATAATGCTTCCGTCTTTGGCAGAACAGGAAGTTGGATTCGATGAGGTAAATTCCACCAGAAGGTTTGAAATAGAGCAATCAATGACTGCAGGTTCTTCCGGTTCTGAACAGTTGGTGAATACAAAAATAGTTGATAAAATCAGAAGAAGAACTGATTTGGTTAAAGTGATGGACTTCATAATCTTTTGGGTTTTAAAAGTAACTTTTTTGGATGATGAATGTTTTAAAATCTCAAAGTACAGAACAAAATTTCATGAAAATTACTTGAGTATTTTCATGAAATGAATCAACGGCATTTAAAAACCCCATTTTATTATAAGCAAAGTCTATTTCTATTTTAAATCAAAGTTTGCAACTAGGGCCATTTGGCCTAACCTATAATCGTTCTAAATGTGAGGTTGACCCTTGGCCTCCGGACCAACTTGGTGGGAGGTAAGCGGTGAAGCCAATGGGATTGGGTAGTACCTGCCATAACCAAAAGACTTCCGTGTTCCAAGAGCAATTCGACTTTTTCCTTTGTTTCCCGGTGTTTGAAAGCAAATTTTCGATCTGCCCCAAAACTCACTGAAGCTATAGCACCATTTTTCTTGAGGTCAGTTTCTCCATCACTGTGCCAAGCCATACCCTCTTCGCCGGTATGGTAGAGATTGAGCAAGCAGGAATTGAAGGTCTCTTTGGTTTCTTCTTCGATGGTTTGTTTCAATTCAAGCAATTCCTTAGTCCAAGGTAAGGCCCTTTTGGTGGCATTGGAATAGGTATATTCAAAATCCCGGTCTCCATACCAGGCGACTTTGCGTTTGGTAACATATTTTTTTCCAAAAATATAGGCCTCATCGTTTTTCCATTCGATGGTATTCAAAAGTGTTTCAAAGAAAAAATCAGACTCTTTTTGGTTGAATACTTTTCCATAATAATTGACAATACCTTCTTTTGGAAGCCAGTTTTTGTTTTTTCCCGATGTCGAATCAAATAAATCCATGCGTCCAATTTAACTGTTTAATGCCATTTTCATCCTCTAGAATAGTTAACAAAAATTCGAACCCGAATGTTGGTTCGGATATTGAATAAGGAATAAGATAAACAAGTGTAAAAATTGCCAAGTATAATTGCCTAACAGTTTTTTGTGGTAAAGTAAAATTTACTCATCGGTATTTATTTTACTTTTTATCAAATTTCCATTCCAATTGCTACATTCGTTTTTTAATTGATAATCAGCGCTCAAACCTATGCCCCGACTTACTGCTTCAAGAAGTGTTTCAGGTTTTATTTTGGCTCTTTCTGCTGCCATCTTTTGGGGTATATCAGGCACATGTGCCCAGTTTCTTTTTGAGCAAAAAGAAATGGACCCTGCGTGGCTGGTTTCTTGGCGCATGCTCTTGGCTGGAGTGATCTTGATCCTCTTCGCCATATTCAGAAAAGACAGTGATGCCTTTCAGATATGGAAAAGTCATAAAGATATTATCCAATTGCTGATATTCAGCATATTTGGTATGGTCACTGTGCAGTACACCTATTTTTACAGCATCAATCTCTCCAATGCAGCGACAGCGACAGTCATTCAGTACATTGGGCCTGTCTTTGTGGTAGGGTTTTATGCACTCAAAAACAGAAGGTGGCCATCGTTGATGGAATATTCAGCATTGTTTTTGGCTTTGGCAGGAACTTTTTTATTGGTCACCCACGGCAGTTTTCAAGTATTGGTTATTTCTGAGAAAGCTTTGTTTTGGGGGATTCTATCCGCAATAGCCCTTGCAGTTTATACCATTCAGCCAGTTCAGTTGCTCCGAAAATATTCCGCACCTACCGTCACGGGTTGGGCCATGGTGATTGGAGGAATTATGTTTTCATTATATACCAAACCATGGATGGTTTCCGGAACTTGGGATATGGGTACGGTCGGTGCTTTTTCTTACATCATTATTTTTGGTACAGTGATTTCATTTTCAATCTTCCTGTATTCCCTTACTCTTATCGGTGCCCAGACGGCAAGTTTGCTCTGTTCGGTGGAACCTTTATCCGCTGCTTTGGTTGCTGTGGCTTGGCTTGGAGTGACATTTACAGCAATGGATTGGTTAGGGACAGTTTTCATCTTGGTAACGGTGGCTATTTTGACCTTGGCAAAGAAGCCTGAAGAAAAGCAAGCCAATCCAACGGATATCAATCAAGCTTCCTTAACTTGATTTCTTTAAACTCTACCCCTTGGCCTTCTGCCTGTAATCCGATATATCCTGATGTCAGGGCTTTTCCGTCAATTTTGATTTCCGGATCAAATCCATTGGCCACATCTCCTCCAATATGAGGTTTGGAGTAGCGCAGCACCGTATCTCCATTGACCATATGAATGATCAATGAGTCCCCATAAACAATCAGATCTGCTTTGACCCATTCATCCCAATCAAATGTAGCAGAGGACGAATTCAGACAATGTTGGGGATATAAAGTTCCTTCATAAAATATTTCTGTTCCGGGGGAGCACATATTACCAGTGGGACGGGCCTGCCCATCCATCTCCCGGGCCAACATCTGGTATTCAACGGATATCGGCCAATCTTGCTCCTTTGAAATACTGTTAGGATCCTGAGAGTGGAACATGACGCCACTGTTTCTATAGGTATAATTTGGAGCGTCTTTCATCCATTGGTCTGTAAAACGGTATTCGAACTTGAGGTGAAATGATGATAAGGGGTTTTTATAAAACAGATGTCCATACCTATTGTCAAATGTGTCATAGCCGTCATAATTTACCTGAATGATTCCATCGACTACCCGGAAGGTATTGGCATAATTATCACCCACTTCGTGATGGTGGATTTTTACTACCCAATCATCAAGGTCTTTGCCGTTGAAGAGAACTTGCCAGTCGTCATTTGAGTCCGATTGAGGGGGATTGGGATTGCATCCCGAAATTAAAAGTATGGATAGGCAAATAATCAAGGAGGTTTTCATTATAGAAATGGCGGTTGGTAAATATTATTTACTGATAGTATGAGTGTATAAGGGCTAAAAGTCATCTTTTTTCGGCAAAAGTGCAAAGTAGAAAAAGCCCTTGCTTTTAAAGAGGATGCTTTGTGTTTCACAGATAGCATAGACACACAGGGAAAAAATCTGCGAAAATCAAACAAATCTGTGATTCCAATTTTTTGAGACAGCCAATATAATTCCTCATGGATTCCAATAGATAATTGAAAAAAATCCACCCAAATCAAAGTAATCTGAAAGCGCTTTAGTATTTTACCTCTTGAATCAAACAATAAACCCTCCTCCTATGAAACCCAAAATCTGGAACCTGATCGTGTTAACGGTGCTGGTCATTACTATAGGCTCTTTTGCTTTCCTCTTCAGGGAAAACAAACACAGCCCGGAATTATGGAACATTCCTTATGTTTTTTGGACCGGGTTTCTGGCAACTGTATTCCTGGTATTGGCCACCTACCTGGGTTCAAGATTTTTCCCTTATCATGATCCCAAAGAACAATGACAGGTTGGCTGATATTTTTTTTCGCTATCTTCCTGGCTTCCTTGGCATATGCCTCTTACAAGTCATACCGCAAGGATCGAACCTCTGATGAATTCATCTTTGCCGGATCCAATATTGGAGCTATTCTCGGTTTTCTGACCTTTTCAGCTGCCTTGTTCAGTGCCTTTACCTTTATGGGCATGCCTGACTTCTTTAGGGTACACGGGGTAGGAGCATGGGTCTTTTTGGCTTTTTCTGATGCCCTGATGGTGTTTTTCCTGATCTGGTTTGGATACAAGTTGAGACAAAGGGCTAGCCTTAGGGGATACAAAGGTGTAGCCGGATTGATGAAAACCTGCTATGGGAGCAACTTCGCCGGCTACCTGATATTTGCCAGTGCCTTTATCTTTTTGATCCCCTATGTGGCTATTCAGATTCGTGGGATTTCGATCTTTTTGAATGCGGCTTTTCCAAATTTCCTGCCTGATTGGTCCTGGTCAGCCATGATGGTCGCGATCATGTTGGCCTATGCAGCTATTGGTGGGTTGAAGGCCATCATGTACAGCGATGCCATCCAAGGGGTCATCCTCTTAGCTGTTATTTGGATTATTGGTGCTGCCTGCCTTGAAATGAGCGGCGGGCTTCAAAACGCCATGGCTGTGGTGGCTGAGCGCAATCCATCTCTGAGCTCATTGCCCGGTCCAAAAGGCTTGTTCAGTTCTCAGTTTCTGATTGCTTCTGCCATTGCCATAGTACTGATTCCTGTTTCTCAGCCCCAGTTTACCACAAGATTGGTGGTGATGAAAGACCTGAAATCAGTACATAAGATGGCTTATGCTGTCGGGATTTTTGCCATTTTGGTCATTCTGCCAACAGCTTCAATTGGGTTGTATGGAGCTGTAAAATATCCTGATGCCAGTACTGCCGAATTTCTTTCCCAAGCCCTGTTATTTGATCAGGCAGTACCAGTGGCTGCCTTGGCAGTGGTTGGGCTTTTTGCCGCCTGTCTCTCAACGACCAATGCCCAGATTTTTGCATTGGGAACCGAACTCCGGTCACTTCTGACTGGCTCGGATAAACGGATTATGCGGATTACCAAAACTTCTGTTTTTGTGTTTTCCATGATCGTATTGGTATTCTCTACTTACATGAGCGATGAGCTTGTTTTATTGGCAAGAGTGAGTTTTACGGGAACTTCCATGGTAGCACCGGCCATTTTAGGGGCTGTGATTTTCGCAAATCCACCCAAAGAACTTCTCTGGCTTTCTTTTATTGCGCTGCTTTATTTTATATTTTCAATCATTGAATTGGTACCGGATCAGTATTGGGGATGGAACCTTGATTTCTTTCTCTATTGTGTGCTGCTTATACTGACAGCATTGATCATGGTCAGGCATCAACTCAAAGTAAACCGAAGCAAATGAAAATTGACTTTAATATAGAACAATCCATCAATGACATCAATCTGAATCAGTTTTGGGAACTCTCCGGGCAAAAAATTCTCATGATCGAAAAATCGTTTGATACTGCCAAAGGGGCTCCTGTTTTTACCGAGAAAGGAAAGTATGTCACCCGAGGCTGGACCGAGTGGACGCAGGGATTTCAGTTTGGTTCTGCTTTGCTACAATTTGATGCAACAGGGGATGATAAGTTTCTTGAGTTGGGCAGGGAAAACACTTCGCGAAAAATGACACCCCACCTTACGCATACAGGAGTTCATGATCATGGGTTTAACAATGTCAGTACCTATGGCAGCTTGTTGCGGATGATTGAGGAGGGTAAATTGGATGCCTCAAATTGGGAAAAAGAGTATTACAAACTTGCCATTAAAGTCAGTGGGGCAGTGCAGGCGTTAAGATGGACGGTGATTCCTGGGGGAGGCTATATGTATTCCTTTAACGGTCCACATTCTCTTTTTGTAGATACTATCAGGACCTGCAGAGCTGTTATTCTTTCCCATATGCTAGGGCATGTGTTACAAGGCGAGAATGATAAAAAAATCAATCTATTGCAAAGGGCCATCCAACATTTGCTGGCCACGGTGAAGTATTCCATTTACTATGGAGAAGGCCGCGATGAATATGATATTCCAGGCAGAACAGCCCACGAAATTATTTTCAATACCAATGATGGCAACTACCGTTGCCCTAACTCCCAACAGGGATATACGGGCTTCAGTACTTGGACTAGAGGTTTGGCCTGGGCTATTTGTGGTTTGGGGGAGACTTTGGAAATATTGGATAAGCTTCCAGAGGAAGATTATGCGGCAGTTATTTCAAAAGAAAAATTGACTCAAACCCTTGAGAAAGCGGCCTTGGCTACTGTAGAATTTTACCTGCAAAATACCCCAACAGATGGGATTCCTTATTGGGATACAGGGGCGCCTCATTTGTTTCAAATGGGAGATTACCTGAACAGGCCATCTGATCCATTTAATGAATTTGAGCCTGTAGACAGTTCAGCAGCATGCATCGCTGCACAAGGTTTACTGCGGATTGGGGATTGGTTAAGATCAAAAGATAAAGATAAGTCAGAAAAATACCTGAGGTCGGGCTATCAAATCGCAAAAGGATTGTTTCAGGAACCCTACCTTTCACTTGATCCGAAACATCAAGGTTTAATATTACATTCCATTTACCACAGACCAAACGGCTGGGACTATGTCCCGGAAAAAGGGAAAGTCCCTTTTGGGGAATCTTCCATGTGGGGAGATTATCATGCAAGGGAATTGGCCTTGTATATTCAGAGAAAAATTAAGGAAGAAAAATATTACAGTTACTTTAACTGCATACCGCGATGAGTGAAGGTAAAAACAAACCCAAATACACCAGAATTGCCCAATTGAAAACTTTGGAGCAGTTTAGGGAATACCTCAACAAAGAAGGAATAAATATCCCTTTGCCTGATCAACCCTTGTCCGGAAAACAGACTCCACTTTCCAAAGGGCACAGGCTTCGTTCGGGAAGATTGATCGGTAATTCATTTTGTATCCTGCCCATGGAAGGTTGGGATGGTACTTCCGAAGGAAAACCTACGGAACATACCCAAAGACGCTGGCGGAATTTTGCCCGAAGTGGAGCTAAATTGCTGTGGGGCTGTGAGGCAGTAGCTGTGCGTCATGACGGAAGGGCGAATCCAAACCAATTATTGCTTAATGAAGAAAACCTGAAAGACTTCGAGGGTCTTTTCAAATTGCTGATGAAAGAACACGAGGAAGCTTTTGGCAGGACTGATGATTTTTTGGTGGGCTTGCAGCTAACACATTCAGGCAGGTTTTCCAAGCCCAATCATCAGGATAAGATGGAGCCAAAGATTCTTTATGCCCATCCTTATTTGAACCAGAAATTTGGATTGCCCGAAGATTATCCCGTAATGACAGATGATGAGATCAGAACCTTGGTGGATGATTATGTGAAAGCAGCGGTTTTGGCCCAAAAAGCGGGTTTTCATTTTGTAGACATCAAACATTGCCATGGCTATTTGGGACATGAATTTTTGAATGCTGTTCAGAGAGAGGGTGATTATGGCACGAGCATTGAAAACCGGAGTAGATTTCTGAGAGAGGTGGTGAATGGAATAAGGGCCAAAGCGCCTGGCCTGGAAATAGGAGTGAGAGTTAGCGTATTTGACTGGATGCCATTTCAAAAAAGAGAAGACGGAACAGGAGTTCCTGCTTTGACACCTCCTTATCCTTTTGCCTTTGGTTCCGATCTTTCAGGGACAAATATCAATCTTTTGGAACCCTACGATTTTCTGAAAATCATTCAAAAACTTGACATAGAGTTGGTCTGTACCACAGCAGGCAGTCCTTATTATAATCCTCATATTCAAAGGCCCGCCCTTTTTCCACCTTCAGATGGTTACCTTCCCCCAGAAGATCCGCTTCATGGTGTAGCAAGACAAATAGATGTGACAGGAAAAATAAAAAAAGCTTTTTCTGATTTTTATGTGGTAGGTTCAGCGTACTCATACCTGCAAGAATGGCTTCCACTGGTGGCACAGGAGGTTCTGCTAAGGGGTATGGCAGATTCTATAGGATTGGGTAGAATGGTGCTGAGTTATCCGGAATTGCCCGATGACGTACTCAACGGGAAGGGATTGAAAAGACAAAAGCTTTGCAGGACTTTTTCGGATTGTACCACTGCTCCCAGAAACGGAATGATTTCAGGTTGCTTCCCCTTAGATCCTTATTACAAGGAGATGGAAATACATGAAAAGCTTAAAAAAATCAAAGAGTCATGAGGCCTGTGGCATTTGTAACCGGTGGAACAAGGGGCATTGGTTTGGGCATCGCGCACCAGCTTGCTTCCAATGGATATGATCTTATTTTGAACGGCGTAAGGGAAGAGATTGAAGTGGAATCTGTACTCAAAATTCTCCGGTCAATGAGCGTGGAGGTTTGCTATGCTAAGGGCAATATAGCCCTTGAAGCTGACCGTCGGGAAATTGTCAAAAAAGTAAAAAGTAGATTTGGGAAACTGAATGTTTTGGTCAATAATGCCGGAGTAGCACCAAAAGTCAGGGCAGACATATTAGAAGTCACTCCTG
Source organism: Aquiflexum balticum DSM 16537 (assembly GCF_900176595.1). Lineage (GTDB taxonomy): Bacteria > Bacteroidota > Bacteroidia > Cytophagales > Cyclobacteriaceae > Aquiflexum > Aquiflexum balticum. The sequence goes on along the minus strand of NZ_LT838813.1, from coordinate 90,740 downwards.
AAGATTTTGATGAATTGATGGATATTAATCTGAGAGGCACTTTTTTTCTGACACAATCTTTGGCCCAATGGATGTTGGGACAAAAGCAGGAAAATCCATCCGATTCCTTTTCCATTATCCACATCACTTCTGTATCCGCTTCAATGGCTTCGATCAATAGGGCAGCTTATTGTATTTCCAAAGCAGGCTTGTCCATGTTTACCAAACTGATGGCCGTCAGAATGGCTGATAAAAATATTCCGGTATATGAAGTCCGTCCTGGGGTCATAGCAACAGATATGACTGAAAAAGTTAAATCTGCTTATCAGGAAAGGATTCAAAACGGACTGACCTTGGAAAAACGGATGGGCTTACCGGATGACGTGGGGAAAGTAGTGGCTGCCCTTGCCAAAGGAGATTTGCCTTACGCCACAGGACAAGTAATTACAGTGGATGGGGGCTTGACAGTGGAGCGGTTGTAATTGGGGAGGACATTGTTTTTTACCGTTGGATAAATTCCTGCCTCAGGTCGCGCAAAACATGTGTTTCTTTAAGTGACATTAGCATTAAAAAAAATTGGCAAAGACCACTCTTCTAAAAATAATTCCATGAAATCATTTACCGATTCTCTACTCATTACCCTTTTAATTTTGATGTTTTCCTGTACCCAAAAAGAAACTATCAGACCAAACGTCTTATTTCTTTTTGCAGATGACCAAAGGGCGGATGCCTTGGGTATCAGTGGCAACAAACATATCCAAACTCCCCATATTGACCAGCTGGCCAAGGAGGGAAGTTATTTTACCAATGCTTATGTAATGGGAGGACATCATGGAGCCATCTGTGCGCCGAGCAGGGCAATGCTATTGAGCGGAAAAAGTCTATTCAATGTTTATGACCGTCTCAAGGGTGTGGAAACTATGCCGATGCGATTCGGTAATCATGGCTATGTAACTTTTGGGACCGGGAAATGGCATAATGAAAAAGAGGCTTTTGAGGCCTCCTTTCAAAAGGGCAGCCGGGTCTATTTAGGTGGCATGGCAGATCATTTCAATGTTGCGGTCAGAGAACTTTCTGAAGATGGCATTCTTTCAGAACCTATCAAGAGGGGTTTTTCAACTGATCTATTTGCCGATGCAGCAATTGGATTTATAGATGAGTATTCTTCTTCAGGTGAGGAAAAACCCTTTTTCTGTTATGTTTCCTTTACTGTGCCCCATGACCCCTACTCTCCCAAACCTGAATATATCGGCAAGTATAGGGAAGGATCACTTCCGCTGCCAGAGAATTATATGCCTTATCATCCATTTATTTTTGACCACATGACTGTGAGGGATGAAAATCTAACTTCCTGGCCGAGAAAACCGGAGGTTATCCAATCCATATTGTCTGATTATTATGCGTTGATCCACCATTTGGATGATCGTGTAGGAGATATTGTGGAGGTATTGAAGAAGAATGGGCTTTATGACAATACCATCATAGTCTATGCTGCCGATAACGGTCTCGCCATAGGGAGCCATGGATTATTGGGCAAGCAGAATCTTTATGAACACAGTACCAAAGTCCCGGTCATACTCAAAGGCCCTGGAATTCCCGAAAATGCGCAGTTTGATGCATTCGTTTACTTATATGATTTATATCCTACCTTGGCGGAATTGGCAGGAGTTCCATTTCCGGAGGGGATTGACGGGTTCAGTTTGGTGGATGTTTTAAACGGAACCATCAATGAAGTTAGATCTTCCATATTTACTGCATACCGTCATACGGTACGGGCTGTAAGGGATAAAGAATGGAAGCTCATCAGGTATCCTGAAAGGGATTATTCCCAATTATTCAACTTGTCGGATGATCCCCACGAAATGAAAAATCTAGCTGAGGACATTCAATATGAAAAGAAAAAAGAGGAATTAATGGGGCTTTTAGAAGAGTGGCAAAGGGAATCAGGAGATACTGCCAAATTAAAAGCATCCCAAATATTGCCATTGGGATATGATCCGGATACATTGAAAAGAAAACCTGACCAAAGGCAACCCTCTTATACACTGGAAAAATATTTTAACGTGAAGGAGTAATCAGGATTTTTTGGCCATTTAAATAAGAGAACAAAATGACAAAGTGTGCATTATAGGATTAACCTGGTTTGCATTAAGCCTGTCAAAACACAGAAGAGGTTTTCACTAAGTCAATAAAATTTCAGTTATTTCTATTGTGCCTTTACTTTTTTATATTTATAGGTATACACCAAATAATCCTATGAATACTAAACGGCTTATCATTAGTTCCCTTGTCCTTTTTGCTTTTGAAGCATGCCAGACCAAAAATCAAAATTCCGAATTGCTTTCAATGGAAACATTTGAAGTTCCAAAATTCCGTCTTATCGAAACCGATACCTTTCATTTCAATAATTTTGTTGACTGTAATATGGCCGAAGTATGGATTGGGGATACCTTACGGATTTTTCCAGGAAAATATGGAGAGGACCCGGTTTGGGGGTTTGCTGAGGATTTGAAGTTTGCTTCCGGTTTCAATGCTGATGAGGTTTTTTCTTCCCCTGCATCTGCTTACATCGCTCCTAAATTACCGAAAAATGCATCTCTAGGCCAGCCCGGGCTTCATGGAGCCGTTTGGTTTGAGACGGTGTACCAGGACCAAAGAGACACGAGTGGCAAAACTTTGTATGCCATATATCACAATGAAAATTATCCGGAAACCTTGCCTTTCGATCCGGAAACCGGGGAAGGTTATATTGACAAAGATTGGCCTTTGGGATTGACAGAACGGATTACTCCTGCCGCGGTATGCCGCATCGGGGTAATGAAATCCACAGATGGGGGTTGGTCCTGGGTAAACAAAGGTCTGTTTTTGGAGGATAAACAACCGAGGATGATTTTAAAACCACACAATATTTCCAAAACATTTGCCGGTGGTGTAGGTGACCCTTCCGCAGTGGCAGTTGGCGAATACCTGTATTTGTTTTTTGGGGAATATGGTTATCCGGGAGTATATGACGCCCAAAATTATGACCCTTTGGTTGAGGCAAGCGGTCAATGTATCAGCATTGCACGGATTAGTTTAGATGATTTGGATGATCCTCAAGGCAAGGCAAAACGATGGGATGGGACAGGGTTCAATGCAGCTTGGGATGGTATAGGAAAGCCTGTGGCATCCTTGCAGATACCAGTTTCAGAAGGAGGAGGGCCGGCTTCCTCTCCTGGAGGAGGGTTCCATTGGGGACCCTCTGTAAGTTGGAACGATTATTTGGAATGTTGGGTCATGCTTATGGGAAGAGTGGATGGACAATCCTGGGTTGGAGATAAGTTGTATATTTCTTTCAATCCAAATAGAGATTTGGGAGAAGGTACAAAATCCCAAGCTTGGACCAAACCCCAACTATTGGTTGAAAAGCCAGGACATGTTCTGTGGTACCCCTCTTTACAACCCTTGAATACAGCAGGAGATATTGAAAATAAGTACACCAGTTTGCGATTGGGGAAAAAGGCACGCCTATTTTTCAAATTTTCAGATTTAGGGAAATATATGTCACTGTATGAGGTGGAGTTTGAGAATTGACGGACGAGAGCTAAATTGTTTGTTTTTTTTAAAAATCAGCAGACAGCTTTGGGCTAAGAAACCTCTTTAATCCTTTCCCCGATATATTGCATGGCGTGGGGATAGGTTTCTATACCATGCCCAACATTTTGAAATATTTTGATGTCCTTTAACTGTTTGATGTGCTTCTTGGCATTTTCAATGGATTTTTGATATGGGAATAATAAGTCCTTGTCCCCTAGAAGGAGGTAAGTGTCCACTTTTACTTTTGCTAGTTCTTGGTTCATGTAGTAAGGTTTCTGGGTATTGTCCTTATAGCGACTGATAGCAAATACTTCATAGTCCACCAGCATTTTCTCTGAATGGGGCGAGAGTTGGTGGTTGGGCTTTGCAAAAATGGCCTTATCCAAAAATCTCAAAACATTTCGAGGTTTAGGACTTAGTATGGGTAAAATGTTATAGAAAAGGTTTGTCAAACCGAGTGAAAAAAAATTGAAGACAGCCTGGATTAAGAAGAAATGCTGCTTTTATTTTTCCAGGATTGGTAATTCCAAGTTTCATACAGATCAATCCCCCAAATGAGGCTCCGGCAATAAATGCTTTTTTAATTTCTAACTTGTCAAAAACTTCATTGGCCCAAATTCCATAATCCAAGGTTTTGATATCCGGTGTGGTCCCATCGCTCAGATTTGGCAAACCATTCGTTTCTACCAAAAAGATCCTAATTTTTTGGTTCAGGTTGTCCAGACCCCTATCAAAATCCCAAATCAAAGCTGTCGTCCTGGCGCCTGGGAAGATCACTAAAGTCTCCAGTTTCGGATCAGCGGAATTTAAACCCCAGACTTGGGTGATTCCAAGTGATGTTTTGACCTCGATCCGCTCGTATTTTCTTTGATTAGCTTTTTCAAGTTGTTTTACCCAATGTTCAAAATATTCTCTATCCCTGATTTCGTCTTTGAAATGGGATATTGGTTTTATCTTCATGGGGTACCATTGGCTTTTTGCATTTGGCAAATCTTTATGAAGTAGTCAAAAAACAAAAACGGGAAAAACTCTTTCGAATTTTTCCCGCTTCATGACTTGAAAACCATAGTCCTCAAACCATGCCAAGCTACAGTTATTATGACTTTTCCCCAGTTACCCGAGTGCTTAACTTTAGATTTCAAACTCTGGCAATCTCCACCTTTCGGTTTCGAGGCTTGAATTCAGTACTTCTGCGGTAAACCGTCTCAGACTTTCAACCCTAAAGTTTCAGTCCCTTTGCACCTTCATCACGAGTTTTGGATCATTGTCTGAAATTTTACTTTCAGCCTTTTATCTCTCACTTGATATAATCAAATTTAGATGATAATTAACTGAAATACTATTTATTACCAAGTTATTTTTCAACAACTTTCCCACCAATTTTCAGCTGAAATCACATAGTTATCCACATATATGAGCCATAGATTTTACCTATGGAATATTAATCCTTATTGTGACTTTTGTCTCCTTTAGAAAGTTTAGTTAACCTGATATTTGATTATCAAAATTTTAGTAAAGGATAAAAAAACATATAATCATGAATGAACAAGAAGTATTTACTATGCCAAGAATTGGGGATCTGGCCCCTGATTTTAAAGCGATGACTACAACGGGTCCTATACAGTTTTCGCAATATATTAAAGACAGCTGGACAGTCCTGTTTTCCCACCCTGCTGATTTCACTCCTGTTTGTACCACAGAAATGAGCGGTTTTGCTTTGGAACAAAAATTCTTTGATGAGCATGATGCCAAGTTGATTGGATTGAGCATTGATTCCATTCACTCGCATATTGCCTGGGTAAACAATGTCAAGAAGAATACCGGGGTTTTGTTTGAATTTCCGATCATTGCCGATATCGACATGAAAGTTTCAAAACTCTACGGTATGTTGCAACCTGGGGAAAGCGAAACTGCTGCGGTCAGAGCCGTATTCTTTATAGATCCGACCGGAAAAATAAGACTGATCATGTACTATCCTTTGAATGTTGGTAGGAATATGGATGAAATCAAAAGAGTTTTGATAGCCCTTCAGACCGCAGACAAATATAAGGTAGCCATGCCATTGGATTGGAGACCTGGTCAGAAAGTGATTGTTCCGCCGCCAAAAACTGTAGCCGAAATGATCGAAAGAGAAGCAAGTGATTATGAAATGGTAGATTTCTACCTCGCAAAAAAGGATATTTAAACTATTTTTGATTAGAAAAAAGAAGCCCTATGAACCATATTTCATAGGGCTTCTTCAATTTTTTCTTATTGTTTTTATTCTCTCAGAGGAATGGTTTTAATAGACCTCCAATAAACGTGTTTTCTTAGTTTGGAATCTTCTTATATTTCGCTTGGGCTGTCGAAGCTGTAAAATCAGTTGGGTAAAAACAAAAACGGGAAAAACTCTTTCGAATTTTTCCCGCTCCATGACTTGAAAACCATAGTCCTCAAACCATGCCAAGCTGCAGTTATTATGACATTTCCCCAGTTGCCCGAGTGCTTAACTTTAGATTTCAAACTCTAGCAATCTCCACCTTTCGATTTTGCGCCTTGATTCCAGTATTTCTGTGGTAAACCATCTCAGACTTTCAACTTTGAAGTATCAGCCCCTTTGTACCTTCATCACGAGTTTTGGATCGTTGTCTGAAATTTTACTTTCAGCCTTTTATCTCTCACTTGATATAATCAAAGCTAGCATTTAATAACCTGTTTATCAATAATATTTATACTTTTTTCTCCACAATTTTCCCACATATATTTCATAGAAATCACAAAGTTATCCACATACTTAAAGTGCCATTCAGTCGGAAACAGTTTGGGTTCTTTTTTGGAAATTATGGTATCTTTAACCATTAAACACTTGCAAATGAATCGTATCCAACAACTCGTTGAAGCATTGAACTTGAAACCTCATCCTGAGGGAGGGTTTTATTCAGAAACTTACCGGGCAAATTCAGCTGTTGAAACTCCAAATGGTTCCAGATCTTTGGTGACTTCTATCTACTTTCTTTTGACCTCATCTGATATTTCTAAGTTCCACAGTATTGCCGGGGAAGAAATATGGTTCCATCATGAAGGGAGTCCCCTTACCGTTCACCTCTTGTCTGACAGTGGCTATGAAAAATTATTGGTTGGGCCAGTGGATTCAAAAGGTCATCAACCCCAACAATTGGTTCCGGAGGGGGTGATTTTTGGTTCAACCGTTGAAGAGGAGAATTCTTATGCTTTGGTTTCCTGTATGGTTGCCCCCGGTTTTGATTTCAGGGATTTCAAGTTGTATGGTGAAGAGGAATTGTTGGAAAAATGGCCAGAGCATGTTGACATAATTGAGAAATTAACTTAATTGGCATAGGAGTCAAACAAGTGAAGGCAATTGATTTGGTCGATTCTAATGTTTTCTCAAACTATCTGTCGGGCCTGATTTATCCGTTTTTTTTGCACGCAGATGACGCTGATTTAATGGATTTACGCTGATATCGGTAGCTGTGAAATTCAAAAGTTTTTATCCAGATTGCTTAAGTATTGATCTGCTTCGTAGGGCATGTCCGTATTGATATAGTCTATGCCAAGGTCATAAAATGCTTTCCAGGCTGATTGTGAATCGGGAGTACCCCAAAATCTTACCGGTTTTCCAAAGTTATGTACCTGTTGGATAAAAGAAATCAGCTTTTCCTTTTCCCGTTCGACAATACTTCCTTCTCCGTTCCAAACAGAAAACTGCCGGAAATTCAAACTGACCATTCCGATCTTTCCCCAAGGAAGCTGATCATTCAAGATCCTACTTTGATAATCAAAAAGTATCCAAGAGGGATAATCATTATAATCTTCCACTTTCGGCCTGTTTCCTGACACGATGATCTTCAACCCGTTTTGATTGGCGGGTGAATATAACATCGGTTCAAATTCTTTCAACTGTTTGACCAATAGCTCCAAAGTGGCATAGGCTTCGGTTTTGATGTCAATCATTAAGTGAAATCCAAACTCATCTACTAGACTAAGTTCTTTAGCCTTTTGGATAGGAGCAAGGTATAAGCTTTTCAAAGTCCTTTCTTTTTTGATAGTTGCCCTTTCATGGGCTACCATCAGTTCCCCATCCTGAAGAATCACATCTGCTTCAATAGAAGCGCAATCTGCTCCGAATGCTTCCCAAAAAGGGACTTTTCTTAGATAGTCGTTGTGGGAATGGAGTTTAAAGGATTTGCGTTCCTGGGCTATAGAAAATTGGAAAACCAAAAAAGAACAAAGGATGAGGAAGAGAATTTTTTTCATAACTGGAATTGTAAAAAAAATGCTTCTTGAAAGTTAATTTTTGGTAATATTTGCTCACTATTCTACAACGGGATTCAAAGGGCTATCAATCTCCTTACCTATCTCTGCCCCGGGGCACCAGGTATTCCAGTCATTGATCTGATTGGCATTTTCCGGGTTTTTGAGTTTGGATTTGGCATCCATGTAGATAATGGTCATTACTTTTCTGACCTGATCGGTTTGATTGGCTCCGGCCCTGTGAAAAACCCAACCAGAATGAAAACTGACCTCGCCCAAATCAAAAGGTTCAATGACATGCTCAAAATTATTGATGCGGAGATTTTTTTTAATCTGAACCTCTGATTCGTCTCCTATGGCCAATTCCCTTCCAAATACAATCTGATGACTTTTTGCCGAAAATTCCAATGCCCCCATTTCGAGGGGTGTCTCCTGTAAAGGAATCCAAGCAGTGATGGTCTTGTCGGTATCGATCGGCCAATAGTATTGGTCTGCATGCCAGGGAGTGATTCCTCCTCCCGGCTCTTTGAACAATGCCTGATCGTGGTAAATCCTGACTCTCTCACAATCCATCAAGTCTGCAGCGATCTGTCCCAACCTTTTACTCAGGACCAACTTGGCCACTTCCACATTTTCCCTCCAAAGATTGAATATCTGCAAAAATGCTTTGCCGTAAGTATCCCTTTCATCTAAAGGAGCTTTTTGCTTGTTCAGTTTGTCCACTTCCTTACTGATGATCTCATTGAAATGGGCGATCACCTCAGGACTCAATACATTTTTAAGTTTGATAAAGCGGTTTTCCAGATAAAATGCTTTTGCTTCGTCTGAGACAGGATAGGTTTCTTGGAGTAAAGGGAAGTTCATGGTCTATTGGTTTATACAAAATTACCATAGTTAGCAGAATTTCATTTATCTGATTTTATGTTTTGATTAACGTATATTGCACTAATTTTAAGAAATAATAGGTAGATGATAGTAATATAAGTCAATGAGGCCAAAACTCGAACTGATTCCCGATTTATCCCTTCAAAAATCATTTCAATTTCTGAAACTGGAAACTGAGGGATTTCCACATCAATGGCATTATCATCCTGAAGTGGAATTGACCTATATCATTCAGGGTAGGGGTATCAGATATGTCGGGGACAATATCAGCTCATTTAAGGAAGGTGATTTGGTATTGCTGGGTGAAAATTTGCCCCATTCTTGGGTTTCGCAAGGAGAACAAGTTTCAAAAATTCAAAAAGCATTGGTCTTTCAGTTCCCAATTATCCTGATCAACTTTTTTCCAGAACTCAGAAATTTGAGCGAGTTTATTTGTCAGGCTAAAAATGGTTTTCATTTTCCTTCTCCGGATAATGAGTTGGTCAAAAAGATGCTTGAATTTGAGTTCTTAACTTCCAACCGGCAATTGTATGTGCTTTTTGAAATCCTTGAAAAATTAGCTATTTCAGAAAAGATTCGATTATCAAATAGTGAAATTCAAACTCAAAATACGATTTCCAAAGAACTTGGTAGGATGGAGCAGGTAAAGAAGTTTTTGCATGAACATTATCACGAGCCTTTGGAATTGGATATTATGGCGATGATGATGCACATGACTCCTACCTATTTCTGCAGTTGGTTTAAAAGGACCATGGGTCATACTTTTATCACCTATCTTAATAAATTGCGTATCGAACATGCTGCCAGATGGCTTATCGGAACAGAAAAGGATGTGTCCGAGATCGCATATGAGGTAGGCTTCCAAACTGTAACACATTTTAATAGGGTATTCAAAAAGGAAAAAAAGACAAACCCCCAGTCATTCAGAGCGATTTTTAAAAACCGTAATTGATAAGTTTATTTTAATTGGATGCGTGTACTAAGATGGATTATTGGAATGAAGACTTAAATAACTCCTTTATTTTCTTAATTTAACCTATCTTTTCAAACCAAACCATAAAACCCAAATGCTGATACTTTTGACAATCCTCTTCGCCTTGGTACTGATATTAGTGGCCATTGTCAAATTTGATATCCATCCATTTTTAGCCCTTTTTGTTGGTGCCATTGTGTATGGATTGGTTTCAGGGATGTCGACAGAACTTATCCTTAAATCTATTTCTGATGGTTTTGGGGGTGTTTTGGGAAATATAGGCTTATTGATTCTATTAGGGGTGATTATGGGGACCTTCCTGGAAAAAACCGGAGGGGCTTTGGTCATAGCGGAAAAGATTCTCTCTTGGATTGGTCAGAAATCAGTCACCAAGGCCATGCTCATCTGTGGTTATATCCTGTCTATTCCTGTTTTTGGAGACAGTACCTTTATCATGCTGAATCCCATCAGCAAATCTCTTTCCTTAAAAAGCAAGGTACCCTACGCTGCTACGACTATTGCAGTTGCTTTGGGTGCTACAGCCAGCCATTCTTTGGTTCCGCCTACTCCCGGTCCAATTGCGACAGCAGGTATATTGGAAGCAGATTTGGGAATGATCATCTTTTGGGGGATAATCGTCAGCTTGATTGCGCTTATTCCGGCTTATTTTTTTATCAAGAAATATGTATCAAAAATCCCCTTAGAGCCTATTTTGGCGGAAATTGATTTGAATACAGTTGCGGCTAAAGCCCCGACTGCTACAAAATCCTTTCTTCCGGTCATCGTTCCACTGGTCCTGATTATCTTGGCGTCAATTGCAAAATATCCCTCTAAACCATTTGGGGATGGTGAATGGGTTTCTATTATTGAATTCGTGGGCAGTCCAGTCATTGCGCTTTTATTGGGGGCAGTTTTATCTTTTACACTTCCTACCAAATTTGACCGCAAACTCTTATCTGCCAGTGGTTGGATGGGGGAAGCTATTCGGATAGCAGCACCTGTTATTTTGATTACCGGGGCAGGAGGGGTGTTTGGGAAAATGCTTCAAAATTCAGGAATAGGTGATTTGGTAAGTCAAAATATGAGCGGAGCGAGTTGGGGTATATTTCTGCCTTTTTTGATTGCTTTTTCTTTGAAAACAGCTCAGGGTTCATCCACAGTTGCCATGATAACCACTGCATCGATCATTGCTCCTTTATTGGTGAGCTTGGGATTGGATTCCGAAACTATGAAAGTGTTTACGGTCTTGTCAATCGGTGCCGGTGCTATGGCCATTTCCCATGCCAATGACAGTTTTTTCTGGGCAGTCACCCAACTTTCAGGAATGTCCATCCGACAGGGAAACAAGACTCACAGTTTAGGTACTTTGATTTTATCCCTTACGGCAATTTCTGTGATTTTCATTATTACGCTGTTCCATTAGAAAATAATCAACGTGCTGTCCAACCTCCGTCTACAGTTATCAGCGAACCGACCATATAGCTTCCCGCCTCACTTGCCAACAAAAGTGCTGCCCCTTGGATTTCTCTGAGCTCAGCCCATCTTTCCAGGGCAGTCGCACCGACGATAAATTTCTTTCCTTCCTCTGTATTTGCAATCGGGACATTCATGGCTGTCAGAAATGGACCCGGACAAATGGCATTGACCCGGATTCCAAATGGCGCCAACTCCAAACCCAAAGCCCGTGTCATTTGGACCACGGCCCCTTTGCTGGAAGTGTATGGCGTCCTGTTTGCCAGACCGACTATTCCAAGCGTACTGGCCAAATTGATAATACTTCCCTTTTTGGCATTTTTCATATATGGGGTCACTGCCCTATTGCAAAGCCAAGTTCCGGTGACATTGGTATCCATGACTCTCGAAAAATCTTCTAAGCTTAGTTCGTCTATAGGTCCCCGGATATTGATTCCGGCTGAATTGATCAAAATATCAATCTTACCAAAGGCATCCATAGCAGCTTTGGCCATGGCCTCGGTCTGCTTTTGATCCGAAACATCTGCCGAAAATGCAATGGATTTAACATCATAAGCCCGGGATAATTCTCTTGCAGCAGCTTCTCCTTCATCAAGATTCCGGCTTACCAACATGATGTCCGCACCTGCTGAGGCCAATCCCGCAGCCATTGCTAATCCAAGTCCTTTTGAACCACCTGTGATGATGGCTGATTTTCCTTTCAGGTCAAAAAGCTTGATTCCCGGTAGCTTACTGTATTCTTCTAAGTTTTCCATAAAATTATTTTTAAAGACTTGAGTTATCAATCAAACATTCCACATTGGGATGCATCCAAAGAAAAGATGCCGGACATTGGGTAGTGATTTTTTTAGACAAAATCTGATCAATGGCGGTCTGTTTGCCTTTTCCTGTCACCAAGAAGATTATTTTTTTGCTTAACAAAATATCTCTCATACCAACACAAAGCCCATAAGCAGGTTCGCTTCCTTGCGATAAAGCCGGGTCATGTTGGATGGTTGATGCAGCCAATTTCGCTTTGTGAAATTCCGGTACTAAATATTCATTCGGTTCATTGAAAGCAATATGGCCGTTTTTTCCCAATCCCAGGATACAGATATCGAATGGTCCATTTTGTGAGATAAAGTTTTGCATGCGGCCGATCTCCTGAACCACAATTTGGGGTGCAGTATCAAAACCCGTGTAACGAGCGTCTGGAATTTCCAAAGGATCCAACAGATGCTTTTGAAGATAGCTTTCGCAGGAATCAGGATGGGAAAGTGGGATGATTCCCCATTCATCCATTTTGACCACCTTCATTTTATGGAACATTTCTTTATTCTCAGCCATCCCGGCATACATCCCTGTAGGCGAATTTCCTGTGGCGGCACAAAAAAGCAAATCAGGTTTGCAAGAAACCTCCTCTATCACTATTTGAGCTGCTATTTGGCTCATATTTTGGTAATCATTGCAGTAGGTAATTTTCATGTATTTAAAATGGATTTTGAGAATTAATCGGATGTTATTCAAAATATAACATTTAAATACTACCTGAAAAAGGAGAATTAAAGAGAGGGGCGTATGAGATGAGCAACGGATTTTAAATAAATACTTTATTTTTAACCAAATTTCTTGATCTATGTCTTATACCGTTAAGTTTCTCGGGCCATTATTACTATTTCTATTTGCAGCATTCGTAAGTAATGCCCAGGAAACCATAGTATTCGAAGGTGGAAAAGAAGGCCATGCCATTTATAGGATTCCTGCCATCATTTCATTGCCCAATGGCGAACTCATGGCTTTTGCTGAGGGCAGGGTTCATGGGACAGATGATTTTGGAGATATCAATCTGGTGATGAAAAGAAGTATGGATCAGGGACAGACTTGGTCTTCTTTAAAGATGCTGGTAGATTATGACTCCCTTCAGGCTGGTAATCCCGCCCCTGTAGTGGATCTACATGACCCCAAATATCCCCAAGGTGTGATCTACCTGTTTTTCAATACCGGAAACAACCACGAGTATGAAGTAAGAATGAATCAGGGTGTCAGAGAAGTTTGGATGATGAAATCATTTGACTTGGGAAATACTTGGGAAGAACCTCTTAACATCACCTTACAAACACACAGGCCAAATAATCCTCAATTCAACCCAAATTATAACTTCAAAGAAGATTGGAGACATTATGCCAATACACCCGGACATGCTTTTCAGTTTCAGGAAGGAAAATTTAAGGGTAGGATATTTGTGGCAGCCAATCATTCCGTAGGTCCTCCAAAGGATAATTTCGAAGAATATCAGGCCCATGGATTTTTCACAGATGACCATGGTAAAACTTTTCAACTTTCTGAATCCATTACCTTCCCAGGCTCAAATGAATCCATTGCTGCCGAATTGTCTGACAATAGGATGATTATGAGCATTCGGAACCAAAGAGGTGATATCCGAAATAGGATATTGGCTTATTCCAGCGATGGTGGTACTTCTTGGGATACAGCATATTTTGAAGAATCCCTTCCTGACCCCGTTTGTCAGGCCTCTATTTTACCGATTGGGATGAGGAATGGGAAGACGGTACTTGCACATTCCAATGCTGCGGACCCAAATCACAGGAATAACCTGACCATCAAAATCAGCTACGATGAAGGAAAGACCTGGTCAAAATCCATTTTGGTAGACAGAACAGATGATCCAAAAAAATCTTCCTGGACAGCTTACAGTGATTTGGTAAACCTTGACCAAAATACGGTTGGCATTCTGTACGAAAGGGACAATTATACGGAGATTGTTTTCAAACCAATTACTTGGGATAAAGAATGATCATCATTTAGTCTTTCCTGATCAATGTGAGCTCTCTTAAATCCAAGATCGCCCCATCCTCTTCAAAAGCTTCATTGGATTTAAAGATTACTTTTCCATATCCTTTTTTCAATGGGATTGTTCCTATGGATTTTTTTTGGAAAGTCTCCCATGAACCCGATTTTTCAACTATTCCCAACAGTTTTTCTTTTCCGGCAGTCAAAATAAATTCTTTTCCGGCTTCTTCATCAGAAACTGACCAATCCAGCCAGACTTCATAGTTTCCATCCATAGGTACATCTACTTCCCACACCACGCTATCATTGGAGGTGAACCATCCAAAAGCTTTCCACTCCGGCATATATTGAATGGCTGGGCCAATTCCTCTGCCATTTTCAGCGGTTAGTCGCAACTGACCATCTACGGATGGTCTGACCAGTTGGGGTATATTCATGGTGTCGGCAATAGCAAGCCTTGTTTCATTTACATACTTGGCGATCGTACCAATTGGAGCGATCCAGATTCCGTTGGAAGGGTCATTGGCATAAGCTGCCAGTTTTTTCAGCATGCTCAGGCGAGTTGTTTGATTTCCTGAATGATCCGTTTCATGTCCTGCAAGTACCAACCATTGGCCGTTTTTGGAAGCAGATTCGATCAATGGCAATATTTCCTCAAATTCCTTTTGATCCATTTCCATACCGGTCAATTGTGCCAAGTCAGCATAAATCGGGTCAGACGGAGCTTCATCCATCCAACCTCTTCCTGCCAAGAACATCTCTGAAATCAAGGGCACTAAACTTTGGGTATGTATTCCTTTTCCGACAAATTTCTCCCCACAGGGATAGGCATACACCTTGGGAACAACTCCCAGAAGTTTTTCGATTTCCGCACTTGCCTGTACCAACTCCGCCCTCATTTTATCCAGGGTATAGTTTTCCAATGCCCGTTCTCTTGACCAAATAAAATTTCCGCTACATGGATGCATAATGGAATGGTTACCTATTTCATGGCCGTTAGCTACAGCCTTTTTCCAGTTGTTAAGGTCTTTTTTCACACTGGCAGGAATTACAAAAAAAGTGGCTTTGATTCCGTATTCATCCAAAAGTGGAATCCCTAAACTCGTATTGCTGGCCCTGGCATCGTCAAAACTCAAACTAAGCGCCATCTTCTTCCCATCAGGCCAGGGGAATTTTTGGCCTTGCGCTAAGGTCTGATTTACAAAAGCCAAGAGAATTAAGATTTGAATGAGGATATGATTAGATTTCATGTCAATCGTTTTGAGGTTAAAGATTGGGGTTAATTGAATTTAAGTATAAAGGCCAATAAATCAGCCATTTCCTGAGGATTGATATTGTTTTCAAGACCCGAGGGCATGCCTGACATTTCCATCACCTTCAAGGACCGGATATCCTGTCTTGCTACATTTCTTTCTTGACCACCAGCAAATCTAAGTAGGATTGCAGTTGGGGTTTCCGAAGCAATCAAACCCTGTAAATTTTCCCCATTTTGCATTTCTACAGCCCAAAGATCATAGCCATCTGCAATGGACAGATTGGGAAGAAGTATGTCACTGAGGATATTTTCGGGCCTTCTGTTTTTCATGGTAGCCAGATCAGGACCAAATGCCATCCCCAAATCCTGTCCCATCTTGTGGCAAACAGCACAATTCTCCTGATATACAGTTTGACCTTTTAATTGTGATCCATTTAATGTCAGACTGGTTTGGTATTGTTGCAGGATTTCCTCATTGCTTTTCTCTTCACTGTTGATCAGTAATCTGGCACGGGTACGAAGGGGAATATTGGAATTGTTCATCAGCCTGACACTTCTTGGCCAACCAAGGTTGTTGGCTTGGATGATTCCCTTTTCCATCGCATCCAACAAAATGCCGATCCTGTCATTGTTGGCCATTAAAGTGTTCAACCCTTCTTCCCGGATTACGGGAGTAAATGATGGCCATAATTCCACCACCAATTCAGCTGCTGAAGTATCAGGAATGCGACTTATTGCCTTAAGTGCTGCCAACTGCACCTCATTTGGTTCAATGGGCTTTAGCAGACTTTTGAAAAAAGTTTTGTTATCCTCTGGATTAAAAAGGGAAAGGAAATTGATACCAATGACTCTTTCCTGCTCAGACAAGTTTTTGTTTGCTGCGATGGTTTTGGCTTTTTCCAATAAGATTTTTGACTGGGAAGATTCGGTCACACCTAACGCTTTTAAAAGTTCTACAGATGCATCTCTGACCGGAATGGACGGATTTTCAAAACAGGCAGTCAAAAGCATATTTTCAGCAGGAAGAAATGTTGGTCCCTCTATTGTTTTACTTTGAAGTCCTTGTGCCAAGCCTGCAAGGAGTGGGGCCTGCCAAGTACTGACTTGTCCTGTGGTGGTAGAAGTCCCTTTGCTGATTAAATCCATAATGGCATCTTTATCCAAACTGGATGCTGTCATGGCACTTAATCGCTGCACC
This sequence comes from Aquiflexum balticum DSM 16537, assembly GCF_900176595.1. Classification (GTDB taxonomy): domain Bacteria; phylum Bacteroidota; class Bacteroidia; order Cytophagales; family Cyclobacteriaceae; genus Aquiflexum; species Aquiflexum balticum. Next base: position 74,360 of record NZ_LT838813.1, on the reverse strand, counting down.
AAAATACCATAAGCAGGAATTTCTTCTTTATAATTTGATAGGGTGGCTTGCATTAATGTTTTGTTATCCTCAAAAGGGGCGGACAATGCTGCTACTTGCATCCATTTATCCTCTATATCCTCAAAAAGTAATTTTTCCCTTGCCAATGAAACGGCTTCCCCTTTTAAAAATCCCAAGGTACAAAGTAGCTGAAAACGAACTTTGGGATCATAATCCGAAACCATTTGAAACAAGGCAGATTCCATTTCGGGGTATTTGGACAGATGAAGTTCTGCAATCTGAATGGCGTTTTTCCGTACTCCCGCCTCTTTGTCCTGAAGTGCATTGATGATCAGTTCCGGATTTGTTTTACCAAGACCTTCTAAGGTCCACAAAGCATGAACCCTACCTTCAGGCTTTTGATTGTTGTTTGCCATGAAAAATAACTCATCCGGAATTTCTGAAATTTCCCTGTCCACCAAAAGTCTCTGGGCATTTCTTCTCCACCAGATATTGGAATCAGCAAGTTTTTCGACCAGTTCCTGATCAGTAAAATCCCCCAATTTCAATTTGTTGGACCAATTCAATGGCTTTGTTCCTTTAGGCGTGATTCTGTAAATTCTCCCTTTGTCTGTACCATTATACAATGCCCCGGAATTCACGACATCATCAGCCATCCACTCAGGGTGCTCGATATACTGTCTGTAATAATCAAGGAGATAAAGGGCTCCATCAGGACCGATATACATATTAACAGGTCTGAACCAGGAATCAGTGGAGGCAAGAAATTCCTTGTCAGGATGTTGGCGACTGGCTTTGAAGAGTGTCCCATTGTCTGAAAGCAAATCTATGTGTAGGATATTACTGACAGGTTCGGCAATAAAAACAGCCTTATCATATTCGTTGGAAAAAGCTCCGCCAAGATACGCTGTGATGCCACAGGCAGATGTCATTACTCCTAAATCAGTCAGGAGTTGATGCTCGGGATTTTTGGTGATGGGGAAAACTTCAGCGGCATTACCATGGTCAGAAATGGATTCGGTACTCTGTGAAACCAGCAGATAGGGATTTCGGTTAAGATACCTTGCGGGAATGACATCTTGAATGATATGGTTGTTGTTATTGATGACGAAACGATGGCCCCATTTATCAAAAGTATGCCCAAATTGGGTGCGGCTTGCCAAAACTTCCAATTCAAAACTATCAGGACGAAATCTCACACTTCTGCCGCCAGCGTTTTGGGGTAATCGCACACCTTCAGGATTTGAGGGGAAATGAACTTCAGAGCCCCTGTCGCCTAACAGATCCTGGAAGGTGTTGGTCGATACCGCAGGTTCATGGCCAAGATAGATCCAATTGTCCAATCCCAACCTTGGGCTATTGACATTATGTTGTGGGTTTGATACCGCAAATCCTGTCAAGACAATTTCTTTGATATCCGCTTTACCATCCCCATCATTGTCTTCCAGATAATAAACATGTGGTGGGTCGGTGACCAAAATCCCATTTTTCCAGCGTAGGATTCCTGTTGGCAAAACCAGATTTTCAGCGAAGACTGTACTTTGGTCCATTTTGCCATCCCCATTGGTATCAGACAAGAGTTTGATTTTTCCACTGCCACTCAGGTCCAAAGGATAACCATGCATTTCCACGACATACATTCTCCCATACTCATCAATTTCCATATCCACAGGATCTGATATCAATGGCTCTCCGGCAATCAGTTCAATCTGGAATCCTTCTTCTAATTCAAAAGTCTGAAGTGCATTCTCCAAAGACCTTTCCATGGAGTCATTGGCAGACCATTGGCAGGAAAGGCACGCAAGCAATAGTAATAAAAAAGCAGAATTAAGTGGAAATAATTTAAAATAAGGTTTTGACATGATGGGATTACTTTAGGGCGATTAAAGAAAATTGAACTTCAATTTGATTAGGTTTTACCTTAAGATTATTCTAAATGTAAGGATTAGCAGGATTTTACGCAAAAGGATTTATAGGAATAAAGCCCTATTGTTTTAATAAAAGGGATGAAGAGTTCAAAATGATCTTCCCCTTTCGCATGAAAGACAGGAGAGGTCTGAACCTCCCGGGTAAATAGATTTTTCCCCCGATAGTCATCGGGGTCGAAAAGACAAGGATAAGCCTTTGACACAATTGACCCCAAAATCCGCAGTCCAAATAAAAAATGATGCATGAAAGATCGAACTTTAGTACCTTTTAAAATCAAACCCAAAATACAGACCTATGAGAACTTTAAAGCATTTCATTCTAGCCGTCATAACCTTTGGCACAAGCTCGCTAAATGCTCAATCTGACCTGATAAGGCTTGAATCTGTCAGCTTTTCCAAAGTTACTATCACAGACAATTTTTGGAAGCCAAAACTGGAAAAAGTAGCCAATACCACTTTGCAGGTATGCATCCAACAAACAGAGGTGGAAACCGGCCGGATCCGCAATTTCGAAAAAGCAGCGAGGCGGGCAAATGAAAAGCATGAGGGCATTTATTACGATGACAGTGATGTCTACAAAGCTTTGGAAGCCATTGCTTATTCTTTGAAAAACCATTCGGATGCTGAATTGGAAGCAAAGGCAGATGAGTGGATTGATAAAATAGCCGCTGCCCAAGAGGAGGATGGCTATATCAATACTTTCTATACCTTGACCGGATTGGAAAACAGGTGGAAGGACATGGACAAACACGAGGCTTATTGTGCGGGACATCTGATAGAAGCCGGTGTGGCTTATTATCAGACCACCGGAAAAAGGAAATTATTGGATGTAGGGATCAAAATGGCTGACCATATCGATCAGCAGTTCAGGCAAAGCAATACGCCGTGGGTAGTAGGCCATCAGGAAATCGAACTGGCTTTGGTCAAATTGTACAAAGTCACTAATGAGGAAAAGTATCTGGAATTGTCCGATTGGTTTTTGGAACAAAGGGGTAGGGGACATGGTGTAGGTGCGATTTGGAATAATCCACATTGGGGGCCAAAATATGCCCAAGATGATGTCCCTGTCAAAGATCAAAAAGAAATTACAGGTCATGCAGTCAGGGCCATGTATATGTACACCGGTGCCGCCGATGTGGGTGCCGCCAAAAAAGATGATGGATATATGAATGCCATGAAGACAGTGTGGGAGGATGTGGTTCATAGAAACATGTACATCACAGGGGGGATAGGATCTTCGGGTAGCAATGAAGGTTTTTCAGTGGATTACGACCTTCCCAACGAGCGGGCATACAGTGAAACCTGTGCTTCGGTGGGTATGGTTTTCTGGAATCAAAGAATGAATTCCCTGGAAGGAGATTCCAAGTATGTGGATGTATTGGAGCGAAGTCTATACAATGCGGCCCTGGATGGATTGAGTCTGAAAGGGGACAGCTTCTTTTATGGAAATCCCTTGGCTTCCAATGGACAGCATTCCCGAAGGGCTTGGTTTGGAACAGCTTGCTGTCCTTCCAATATTTCCCGGTTGGTCGCTTCGGTCGGGGATTATATCTATGCAACTTCCGAAAACACCATTTGGGTCAATCTCTTCATCGGGAGCACAACTACTTTCCAAATGGGTAAGGTGGAGGTTCCTTTTGAAATGAGCACTAATTATCCTTTGGATGGTGAGATTACAATTGCCATGAATCCCTCCAAAAAGACTCAGTATGCATTGAGAATGAGGTTGCCGGGTTGGGCCAAGGAGGAAGCTGTGCCGGGTGGATTGTACCAATTTGAAGGAAAAAGCAAGCAGACTTATTCAGTAATGCTGAACGGCAGACCTGTGGCACATAATCTCGAAAACGGATATATTACCATTGACAGGAAGTGGGGAAAAGGAGATGTCATCACCTATAAGCTCCCTATGGAAGTCAGGAAAATCAGGGCAAGAAATGAAGTACAGGCCAATCAGGATAGGATTGCATTGCAAAGAGGCCCCATGGTCTATTGTGTGGAGGGAGCGGATAATGAGGGGAAAGCCTGGAATATAGTCGTGCCTGAAAACAGTAGTTTTGAGGCAGTAGAGTATACAGTTCTTCAGGAAAAAGTGATGGCCATTCAGGGTAATGTAAATGTAGTGACTGTAGCTGAAGATGGAAATAGTGTACTCACCAAAAATCAAAAAATCACTGCTATTCCTTATTACACCTGGGCCAATCGTGGTGCCAGCGAAATGCAGGTTTGGTTACCGACCAAAGTGAAGGAATTGAAGGTGAATTATTGAGGAGTTTGTGCCGATTACATTTCTGGAGAAGAAAGATATATAACCTGAGATTTGAGACGACTTTTCCGTAGCAAATGAGGAACATGATTAAAGAGAATGAAACGATAGAATATGAATAGACGCCTTAGGACTGGAAAAAGGTTTTCCTTGTCATTTCGACGAAGGAGAAATCTGTTTTGCCTTCAGGTTTATAGATTTCTCCCTCCGGTCGAAATGACAAGGCGAGGAACAATGCACAATTGAACCGAAACCCTTTATCAGTTATGGATTGAGTAAAGCAAGTCTTTTTTCCCTAACTTACCTTTCAAAAACCAAACCCATGAACAAAAGAACCTTTGTCAAAAACACCTCGGCCCTGATTGGGGCAGCTTTGGTTTCACCATGGATTTCCTGTTCACCTAAAAAACCCGAAACAATGGAAGCGGATTACCTTTTAAACTGGGCGGAAAATTTTCAATTCAGTACCGACAATGTCCACTTTCCCAAGACAATTGCTGAAGTGCAGGAAATTGTAAGAAAAAGTAAGTCTCTTCGGGTGTTGGGTTCAAGACATTCTTTTAACCGAATAGCTGATTCTGAAGAGATGTTGGTTTCTTTTGACCATTTGAACAAGGTGATTTCTTTGGACAGAGACAAAATGCAGGTTACGGTGGAGGGCGGTATCAAATATGGCGAACTTTGCACCTATCTGCATGAGCAAGGTTTTGCCTTGCATAATCTTGCTTCTTTGCCACATATTTCCGTAGCGGGTACAATTGCTACAGCTACCCATGGATCAGGATTGGAAAATGGAAATCTTTCCACAGGAGTAGCTGCCATAGAATTTGTAAATGCAAATGGGGACTTGGTCAGTTTGGGAAAAGCCGATAAGGAATTTTATGGGGCTGTAGTGGGTTTGGGAGCATTGGGGCCTGTGACCAAAGTGACATTGGATTTGCAACCTACTTTTGAAGTGGCCCAGGTGGTTTATATGGATTTACCTTGGGAATCCCTAAAAGACAATTTTCTGGAAATTATGGGTTCAGGATACAGTGTAAGTTTGTTTTTGGATTGGGGAAGTGATAAGATCAATGAAGTTTGGGTCAAAAAAAGAATAATGCAAGGTGAAACTCCTGAATTTCCTGAGGATTTTTTTGGAGCCAAAAAAGCAAGTATCAAAATGCACCCCGTCCCCTCGATGTCTGCTGAAAGTTGTTCGGAACAGTTGGGAGTTGCAGGGCCGTGGTATGACAGGCTTCCCCATTTCAAGATGGAGTTCCAGCCAAGCGCAGGAAAAGAACTGCAATCCGAATATTTTGTCCCATTGGAAAATGGATACGAAGCCATGATGGCAGTCAGGGGCATGTCAGCACAGATTCATCCGCATCTTTTTATTTCAGAAATCCGGACCATCAAAGCAGATGATTTGTGGATGAGTACAGCCTATCAAAGAGACTCAGTAGCTATCCATACAACCTGGAAGCAAGAAATACCCGAAGTTATGGCCTTACTTCCTCAAATGGAAGCCAAGTTGGACAAGTTTCAACCCAGACCTCATTGGGCTAAACTTTTTACCATTCCTTATGAAATTTTAAGCAATAGATATGCGAAAATTGAAGATTTTAAAGGCTTATTGTCAAAGTATGATCCTGAAGGAAAATTCAGAAATGCATATCTGAATAAAAATATCTTTGGAAAATAAGGAAAAAAAGTAAATATTTTGTGCTGGGATAAAACAATTTTGGTAAATTAAACCATCGTTTCATTTTCAATTACCTTCACTTAGTGCCACACTCTTTTTTATTTGTATCTGAGTTGCGGTGAAATCTAAGTAATTGAAATTTTGATTGAGATTTGTTAATCCCATTATGCAGGTATCTTTCTTTTTTTGAAAGATATCATTTTGGTTAGGTACTTTGGGTTTTATTTCGCTTATAACTCAAGGGTTTGGTATAGTCAGGATAGTTTTAAAGTTTTTTTTCAATAAAGTATGCCATGGTTAAATTTTACACAAAGCAAATTCAAGTTATTTTGACATTTGTCTTCATATTGTTTTCCCTTCAATCCAAGGCGCAGTTGATGCCCATGGAGATTATTCATTACAGTGGTTCACCAAATGAAGTGACCAACATGGTGATATTGGGAGATGGCTACACCGCCGCTCAACAGGATAAATTTATCAACGATGCAAAAAATGCAACAGCAGGAATGCTGGAACAAATGCCATGGAGAAATTACAGAAATGCTATCAATGTTTATGCCATCAAAGTAGTTTCAAATGTATCTGGGGCGGCTATGAACCCCAATAACCTGATTGATAACTATTTTGGCAGCTCTTATTGGTCTCATAATATTGAACGCTTATTGGTCGCTTGGCGCTCAATTAAGATTCTATCAGTTTTATTTTACAATACGCCATTCTATGATATAGGGGTACTTGTGGTCAATGATAGCAAATATGGCGGATCCGGCGGAACCTTTGCGGTCTTTTCGACACATTCCTCGGCCGCTGAAATCATGATACATGAATTGGGCCATACCTATGGGGATTTGGGGGATGAATATTGGGCAGGGCCGCAATATGCCAGAGAAAGACATAATATGACTCAAGATGCCAACCCTTTGACAAATAAATGGAGGAGTTTTTTGAACAGAAATGGGATAGGAATTTATCCTCATGCCGAATCACCTACCTGGCACAGGCCACATCAAAATTGTAAAATGAGATTTTTGGGTAGAAACTTTTGTGATGTATGTAGCCATCATTTGGAAGCAAGATTGAAATTCCTTTCTACGCCGGAAGCACCCGCAAGACCCATAGTCCTGTTTGGAGCCAACAAATTGGAAGTAAAGTCTTTGGAAAAAGTTAAGTTTTTTGATTTGTCTACCCACAATCCCACCTCCTGGGAGTGGACTTTCGAAGGGGGAACTCCCGAAAAAAGTAATCAGAAAAATCCCGAGGTTTCCTATAGATTCGGAGGAAAGTATAAAGTCATTTTGAAAGCAAAAAATAGTTCTGGCGAAAATGTATTTTCCAGGGAAGAATTTATAAATGTGATTGGGCCTGCTGCTGACCTGACGCCTCCTGTTATAGTTACCAAAAATGTCAAAATCGAATTGGATGAAAATGGGGAAGCGATTGTTTGTGCAGAAGATATAGATGATGGCACTTATGATGATGTGGAGCTTGTGGAAATCAGCATTTCTAAAGAAAAATTCACTTGCGAAGATATGGGTAACAATAAAGTTATCTTTAAAGCTATAGATTCCAGTGGAAATGAAGCCGAAGCTGAGGTGATAGTCACTGTAGACGATATCATTAAACCCACCATCAAAGCGAAAAATGTTGAAATCTTCTTGGATTCTGATGGATTTGGTACTTTGAATCCCGAAGATGTGGATGATGGATCTTTTGATAATTGTGAAATAACTGAGATGAAATTGTCCAAAACTGAATTTGGAAGAGGTGATGTCGGAGAAAACAAGGTGATATTTACCATAAAGGATTCTTGTTCCAATTCTGTTTCAGTTGAAGTAACAGTAACAGTAAATATCATTCTGTCTGCAGAAAAAGGTGAGATTTCAGAAAGTCTTAAATTTTATCCCAATCCAGCAAACGACATTGTCTTTATTGAATACCTGAAATTTATTGATCCTCTATTGGAATCCATTGAGATCATCGATATTAATGGCAGAATATTGAATGAAATCAGGGCTTTTGAAAGGAACGGGAATGTTATCCCCATTGAAGTGAAGGAGCTTCAATCCGGGCAATATTTTATAAGATTAAATGCCCAAAAATCTGTAAAAATATTGAGATTTGGTATTGTCAGGTAGTTCACTTCAGCTCGATTAAAGCTTCAAAAGTTTGATTAAGTACTTATGAAAAATAATTCAAATTTTCTCCTCTTTGTCTGTTTATTGTTTGTTTTGAGCGGTTGCAAAGCTTCCAAAGAACAAGTAGCGGAGGAAAATGAAGCAGAAATATTGTTGGTGCAGAACACGCCTGAAATCCTTATGGTCAGCTTTACTATGGACTCCAGGGATTCAGTGAAACTGATTAATTCTATGAAAAACCCGGGGAGGTTGAGAGGAGAGCAATATTCAAAATCAGAACCATGGGAGGGAGATTTGATTATTTCATTTTTGAATGAGGCAAATATTGTTTGTTCCAAAACAATCGTCGAAAATCCGATGATCAAAAAAGTAGAATATGCAGAGACCGACGATATCTCTATTCTGACGGCCAAAACCATTGAACTGGACAGCGCTGAATTCTTTATCAGGATTCAATATGATGACTGTTTCAAACACCTGAGGGTAGAAAAGTATGAGAATGAAGAGATCAAATTACTCAAGTATTTTTTGAACATTAAAGTAGTCATGTAAATGATATTTTGACTTGTTTGAAACGATTTTTCTGACTGGAATTTTCTGGTATTTAAGGTTGTACATCATGTTTTAGATTGACATAAGTCATATTTTCTGAATGTTTCCGTAGGTACTTTCGTGAATCAAATCAACGGTATATACTTATGGTTCAAAACCCGAAATTCACCTCTGTGCAGACCTTCAGCCTTGTGTTGATGCGTTTGCTGATAGGATGGCACTTTCTATATGAAGGTGTGATCAAATTGTATAGTCCATCCTGGACTGCAAAAGGATATCTATTAAGTGCTACTTACATGCAATCCTTTTTCAAATGGTTGGCAAGTGAGTCAATGATATCCATTGTCGACACCCTGAATATTGCCGCTTTGGTTCTTGTAGGCATTTCATTGATCATTGGATTTAAAACCAAGTGGGCCAGTATCATAGGGATAGGTTTGTTGTTGATGTATTATTTTGCCCACCCACCGTTTCCGGGTTACCCTCAAGGACCAAGCGAAGGAAGTTATTGGTTGGTAAACAAAAACCTGATTGAGGCAGCAGCTTTGTTTGTTGTGTTTTTGTTTCCCACAGATTTTGTATTTGGCATTGAAAAGCTTTTCAACAGGAAGAAGCTGCAGACCTCTAACCCTATAAACTAAATCCTATGGAAACTGACAAAAATCTATTCAAAGGCCTTTCGAGAAGAGATTGGCTAAAAATACTAGGAGGTATCCCTATTGTAGGTGCAGTTTGGACTGCGGGCTTTAGGTTTAGTGAAAAAGCCAAATCTGAACGTAATCTTCTCTTGGAAACCTTGAATATTAAAGCCTCTGCACCACCTGCTTCCGGCCCTATGAGTGGGGAACCGCTCAGAATCGGACTCATTGGTTTTGGGATACGAGGTGAGCAATTGATGCGGTCTTTGGGATTTGCCACCACCGAATGGTTAGAACAAATGGCCAAATCCAGTGCTGAGAATCCGAATGATAAAAGATTGGAGGATTTTAAGGCACAGGAAAACCTCAATGTTAAATTGGCCGGGATCTGTGACATCTTTGATGTAAGGGCCGAAAAAGCACTTGCGTCTTTCAATCAGGATGGGAATGTATGCAAACGCTATCGTACCCATAGCGAAATGATAAACAGTGGCGAAATTGATGCCATTATCATTGCAACTCCTGATCATTGGCATGCACCAATGGCTATAGAGGCCATAGAAGCCGGTCTGCATGTGTACATCGAAAAACCAATGACCCATACAATTCAGGAGACTTATGACCTCAGAGAATCCTGTAGGAGAAATCCCGATGTAGTCATGGCTGTTGGTCACCAACATCGCCAAACACAAAGCTTCCTGACAGCCCAAGATGCCATTGAAAAAATGACTTTAGGCCATGTATCGTTGGTCACCACGACTACAAATAGAAACGACGACAATGGCGCCTGGCAATATGACATCCATCCTGATGCTTCCCCAAGTACCATCGATTGGGATGCCTTTTTGGGAACAGCACCCAAAATACCTTTCAATTCGGAACATTTCTTCCGGTGGAGGAAATGGTGGGCCTATGGTTCAGGACTTTCCGGTGATTTGTTGACCCATGATTATGACAGGATCAACTGTGTGTTGAAAATGGGAATTCCAAAATACATTACAGCATCGGGAGGGATTTATACCCATAGAGATGGAAGAAATGTTCCCGATGTCATGCAGATCAATATGGATTTCCCGGATTTCAGTACAGGCAGCAGTCAGGAACCCGGAAAAGAAAAAGGAATGACTTTGGTCTATAGTGCCACTTTGGGAAATCAGTTCGAAAGAGGAACCTTGTTGATGGGACACGATGCCACTATGGAGTTGGGAAATATGCTAACCATTCATGCTGACCCAAGATCTACAAAATATGCGGATTTGATTAAAGAAAATCGCATAGACCCCATGGTACCGATTTACCAATATGATCCAAGTGCCAATGGCGTGGATGCGGTGACTTCAGCTACTGCCAAATATTTTGCCAATAAAGGATTATTATGGACCTATAGAGATGGTAAAAGGGTTGATTCTACCTTCCTGCATATCAGGGAATGGCTGAGCTGTATCCGTAATGGAGGAGAGCCAAGTTGCGGGATAGTTGAAGGTTTCGAGGAAGCCATTACAGCCCATATGGGCGGCTTATCCTACAAAATAGGAAGAAGGATAGAATGGGATGAAGAAAATGAAAGAATCGTTGCCTTACCCGGGGAAGATTTGGATCAAATCCTTCTGAACAATGATATAAGCTAAAAACCTTTTCATAGAGATAAAACCAAATCCTTAATCGAGATTGAAAAATTCAAAACAGGGAAGTCCAATTATTGGAATTGGACTTCCCTTATTGGTTAAAGGCCCCACACCTTAAAGGATTTCTTTCATAAGAAAGTTTGGATTCATCTCAAATTAATATAATTCACATTTTGTAATCTCTTTACCACTTATAGCAGGCATTTCCAGCCAATCGGTAATTTTGAAATCAGCAGAATGGCAAAATGGACAGGAATGCACCATCCCCACAGAATCCACGTAGAAACTGGATCTTCCCGCGGAAAAACAACCAATTCTCCTCTGGTAATAGCCATAGTACATTACCGGCGGATATTTTCTGTACTTTGGATTATGGCAAAGTTCTTCATATACTTCTTCCATTAATTGAATTTGCCCTTCATTCATTTCAACATCCTTATTTCTATAATGCCCCTCTGCTTTTGGTTCCAGCCACTGCACGAAGTCCGCACCCAAATTTATGGCCATCTGCATAAAATTCATCAGAAATACTCTGTTAGCATTTTCTTTTGTAACACAAACAGAAATGGCCACCATCAAACCTGCTTTCCCTGCGGAAATTGCCGCATTTACTCCATGGTTAAAGGCATCTTTATGCCCCCTGAATTTGTTATGTGACGCGGGTAGATAATGATCAATACTTACCACTAAACCTGTAGCCCCTGCTTTTTTTAATCGTTTTGCCTTTTCCTCATTCAGATTAAATCCGGAAGTTATTGCCCACCAATGGGTATCTTTATTTCCGTTCTCAATCAATTTTACCATTTCTTCATACCGAATCATAGGTTCACCACCACTCAAAGAAATATGGGCGAGACCCTGATTTTGTAACTTTTTGGTAAGTTGTTGAAGCTGTTCCAAAGAAAAAGTTTCAGGCATGTTCAGGTTGTCCCATTCAAAGCAGTGTTCACAGCGCATGGGACATTTGGTAGTAATAGCAAAATTAACTTGTTGAAAGGTATTGATAGACCTTGAATGAGGTACATAACGGTGAAATTCAGTCAGTATATATTTGTTGAAATTCTTGGAGGGGAAAGGAGGTATATGAATACCAAACCAAATCTTGCCGTTTTTTAAAGTAATCTTCCTTTCCCCGTCTCTGCCAAATGTCTTTTTTTTGAATTCCTGAAATATTTTAAGCACCTCAAAGGTTTTTTTGAAGTTTTTATAAGTGTTCAAAGCCAGGAAAAAAAAATGGACTTTTATCCAATAGCGAATTAATTCTTCCTGCCATGGGTAAAGCAGGGGTCTTCTAGGCGCATCATCGAATAATCGATCCAACTTGGCTTGTTCAGTATCAATTGAGGTATTCTCTTCCAGTAGCATACTTAAATCAGTTTGATCCTAAATATGTATCACCTGCCAATTCCAAAAATTTAAACTTGCTGAATTTAGGTAATGTGCCAGGTTCTCTGAATTTTGTCAGGAACTTTTTATCTGTCTTACCTTTGAAATCCCGGATAGGTTCATAATATCCACTGGTATGGAGAAAAGCAGAATAAGTTACTTCTGGGTTATAGTTATCCAATTTATAGGTAATATATGCCTTATTACCCGTTTCAAGCTGTTGGAGAAAAACACCATCTTTATCAAGGATTGGTTGGAGCATATTATTTTCATTTTCATCCAAAACCTGATCAGGCTTAAGTAATTGAATAGAATTTGGAGAGACATCTTCTACGGTGACCAAAGCTATTTGATCAATTTCCCAGAACATAAATCCTGAACTCAGTGCGATTTCTACAGTTGGACCCTCAATTTGTAAACCTTCCAATGAAACAGAGACCTCCCTGTTCATCAAAGGACCTATTGTATTCAGTTTTTGTACTTCTTTCCAACCTTCCCTCGTTTTTACAGATATGGACAAGGGGATATTTTGTGATTCCCTCCACTCCAGAAGTTCTTCTGCAGGTCTTTTTCGTTGTTTTTCTACCCAATTCACATGTTGGCTGCCAAATTTGCTGATAAATTCCCCAAAGATGTGATCCAACCAATATGAATTCCTCAAATTGAGATATAGGCTGAGCTTTTGATCGCCTAGTGGATTGTCAAATCCTACAATTACTTGATTAATGGCCGTTTCATCATCAAATTCATTGAAATTGCAAAAATTATTATCGTTTACACTTAATTTTTGCAGGACATCTATTTGGTTGTTTAAGCTCGCTTCAAAAGGCTTGATTTTTTGCTTAATGATTTTCAAATCACCATTTGGTTGAATTAAAACATGCTCGTCAGAAGAATGACTGACCAATAATAAGTCTGCAAAGTCTGTGTAGTGGTGTTCTTTAAGTTCATTATGTATCATTAACTTTACTTCATTTCCCATCAGTAGAGAGGGGAGGGGGATAAAATCTTCCCTAGCTAAAGAAGGGTAGATTGCTCCACCAAAGGACTCCCCTTGCAAAACATATTTTTCCCCATCATAAGCACTGATGAAAGGGCAAGACGACAATGCTAAAACTGTAAAAGCAACTGCCAAGACTCCCACTGTGACTCCAATAGCTGTAAAAACAGTATTTGTGCTACTTCTTTGTTTGTCCCTTTCAATCACTTCTAATTTATTGATATTTGAAATTGGAATAATCACTTCTTGCCCAATCTGTACATTTGGTTCCAAGGAAGTATAAATGTGTACTTCACTTAAAACACTTGGATCTTTTGAACTATAGGAAAATCTTTGTTTGGTATCTGAAATATAGGATTGATTTTTTTCTGGAACTGTATCCAAAACCCCCAACAAGTCTTCCTTATCAATCCTTACTTCCGTATTCTTCAATAAAAAATCTCCCTGATTGCTTCTAATAATGAATGTTTTATCATTCATTGATGCTATTTCCTGCGATTTGGCACTTGGCATAGAGGAAGGTGAAGTCGGTATGGGCTTATAATAATTACATGCAGCCACAAAACATAAACTTAGAGCCAATAGCAACATAGCTAGACGGTTAATATGATGATCTTCCATTTTTCCGATTATTTTAGGTGGTTATGATGGTGTTTATAGTTAAATGCTGAAAAGATTTTTTTTGATTCTAGAGAAATTTAAATAATCCCAATGGAATTTAAACAACTATTTGTCAAAAAGTTAAGTGATTATTATCAGATTTTTGGCTCTTTTTAGAAATTAAAATTCCAATCATGGAGGGGTTTTTTTAAACCTAAAAACAACTTAGAACAATCTTAAAAAAAACGCTTAAATGAATTATTCATTTGAAAAATTTTTGTGTTAACCAAAAGCACATATTCAATCATTATTTTCCGGTAAAAAAGAAAAAAACAAAAATTTTTTAGAAATAATCTCAGTTCCAAATCTGCTTTACCGCAACCGTTTTAAATGCACCAAAAAACGGGATTTAGCAAAAAACTATATTTCTATTTATATCTAAAACACCCCTGTTTGCCAATTCTGATTTTTTGAATAGGTAAAAATTGAAAGAATATTTCTCTATTTTAGTTTGCCCAAATGATTCTTTTTCAATGAAAAGTAAATATCAGTCAACGATTAACCCAATATAATCCTACAGGATGAGCAAACCCCGTCTTTCTTTTAGCCAGATCATCAACATGAATGTCGGATTTTTTGGCATTCAATACAGTTTCGGATTACAGCAAAGCGCTGTCAATCCCATATATGATATGCTTGGGGCACAACCTCATGAAATCCCTATTTTGAATCTGGCAGGGCCTATGACCGGCTTATTGATCCAACCCATCATTGGAGCATTGAGTGATAGGACATGGCATCCCAAGTTTGGAAGAAGAAGGCCATATTTTTTTATAGGAGCTGTATTTTGCAGCATCAGTTTGTTTCTTTACCCCTTCAGCAGCAGTTTGTGGATGGCTGCGGGATTACTTTGGATTTTGGATGCAGCCAACAACACGGCGATGGAACCCTATCGTGCCTTGATAGCCGACAAGCTGCCACCGGATCAATATGCCAAAGGTTTTCTTACCCAAAGCTTCTTCACAGGATTGGGAATTACTTTGGCCAATCTTTCGCTCTTTGTATTCCAAAAGTATATTACCGGAACAGTAGGTTCTTTGCCTGTTTGGGTGTATGCTTCATTCTTTTTGGGAACAATATGCTCCATCACTTCAGTAGGTTGGAGTATTTACAAAACCCCGGAAATTCCACCAACTGACCATGAACTGGCCAAAATACGGGCAGAAAATGAGGGTAAGCCTCCGCTCGTTATTCAGTTTTTCCTTTCTCTTGTTTCTTCTCTGATCATTTATATTTACTTCGTGCTCTTGTTGATTCCATCCATTTTTTACAAAGGGCTCATCAAAAGGAATATT
The DNA here is from genome assembly GCF_900176595.1 of Aquiflexum balticum DSM 16537. Classification (GTDB taxonomy): domain Bacteria; phylum Bacteroidota; class Bacteroidia; order Cytophagales; family Cyclobacteriaceae; genus Aquiflexum; species Aquiflexum balticum. The sequence continues at coordinate 59,194 of NZ_LT838813.1, read as the reverse complement.
AAAGCCATAGAGGAAAACCGAAAGCTCAGCCTGTTTTTTGGACAGAATGTAGAGATTGTCAATGCGGTATTTGATATGCCTCCTGTGATGTGGAAGCTTTCATTGGTCTATCTCTTCCAATGGTATGCCCTGTTTGTCTATTGGCAAAATGCAGCCAAGAGTATTGCCCAATCGGTCTGGAAAACTTCCCCCACTGCAGATATGAAATTGTTTGAAGAAGCGGTTGGATGGACAGGATTGGTCAATGGTTGGTACAATGTGGTGACCTTTATGACCGCTTTTGCTTTGGTTGGGGTAGCCAAAAAATTCGGCCCACGAAAAGTCCATTTTGTCTGTCTGATATTTGCCGGAGTGGGTTTGTTGATTTTTCCTTTTATAGAAAACAAATACCTCCTTTTCGCTCCTATGACCGGATTTGGCATTGCCTGGGCGAGTATGATGGGAATACCTTATTTGTTGGTAGTGAATGAAATACCCAAAGAAAGATATGGTGTTTATATGGGGATTATCAATATGATGATTGTTATCCCTATGATTTTGCAGACGCTGAGTTTTGGATTTATTTCAAAGTATTTTCTCAACAATGATCCCGGAACAGCTATCGTATTTGCGGGAATCTTATTGCTTTTGGCGGCTGCAGCGGTTTTGAGGATCGAGGAAAAACATGATGTGGAAACAGAAGACATTCCAATGGGTGGCGGGCATTGACCCAACTGTTAGAAATAATTCAGCATGGGAAAATTTCAAAAATTAATCTGATTTTAAACATTCTAAAAATAAATGGCTTCAGACCATCATCAGCCTGATTTAATTCAGCAAACAATCAACAAATATAGTATTGATTCAAACGACAAGGATTTCCTACAAAGGTTCAACGAAAGGATTGGTACCATCAGTAAGCTTTATTACCAACTGTATGCTACCCATCCCAAAAAGGATGAACTTTTTGAACAACTGATTGTCACACTTTTCAAAGCCAACAATGAGAGGAGTTTGGACTTGAAGAAACAGGATGAAATAAAGTCCAATAAAAACCAATGGTTTTTGAGCAATGAATTGGTGGGAATGAGTCTCTACGTGGACAGATTTGCAGGAAATCTGAAAAACATGTCCTCGAAACTGGACTATTTGGAAGAGTTGGGTGTAAATTTTCTCCATATCATGCCGGTGTTTGAAAGTCCGCAAGGAGAAAGTGATGGCGGCTATGCAGTTTCAGATTTTAGAAAGGTTGATCCAAAATTCGGTACCCTGGAAGATTTGATTGCCTTGAACAAGAAAATGCAAAAGAGGGAAATGTACCTCATGTTGGATATTGTATTGAACCATACCTCTCACCGGCATCAATGGGCAGAAAAAGCCAAATCGGGAGATCCTTATTTTCAGGACTTCTATTACATGTATGACAACCGTTGGATTCCCAACGAATTTGAGGAGGCAATGCCCGAGATTTTTCCGGAAGCTGCCCCTGGTAATTTCACATGGTCCGAAGAATGTCAAAAATGGGTCATGACTGTTTTTCACGATTACCAATGGGATCTCAATTATATGAATCCGATGGTGCTTCGCGAAATGCTTGACAATGTCCTATTTTATGCCAATCTCGGAGTCGATCTCCTTAGAGTGGATGCCCCTGCCTTTATTTGGAAACAAACAGGAACCACTTGTCAGAACCTTCCTCAGGTCCATACCTTATTGCAGTTGATCAAACAATGTGTGATGGTTTCCACACCGGGAATGGCCATCTTGGGAGAAGCCATTGTAGCCCCAAAGGAAATCACCAAATACTTTGGTACCGGTGAATTTACGGCACAGGAATGCGATTTTGCCTACAACGCTGTTCATATGGCCCTGCAATGGGACATGTTGGCCACAGGTGAGACTGAGGTCATGATGGCTGCCCAACATGAAATCCTCAAGAAGCCATATGGTACCTCCTGGATTACCTATACGAGATGTCACGATGATATTGGTTTGGGTTATGAAAATGAAATGATCAAAGCGGCAGGTAAGCAACCATATGAGCACCGGAAATTTTTAATGGATTATTATTCCGGGAAATTCCCAAACAGCCCGGCAAGAGGAGAGCTTTTTTCCTCGAATCCGAAAACAGGAGATGCGCGTATCAGCGGTACTTTGGCTTCTTTATGCGGTCTGGAAAAAGGCATCTATGAAAATGACCCAACAGTAATCGATGAGGCGATCCACAAAATCATGTTGATGCAGGCCCATTCTATGTTTATTGGAGGATTGCCTATGTTGTTTTATGGAGATGAAGTGGGGTATACCAATGATTACAGTTTCAGGAATGATCCGGGAAAAAGTTATGACAACCGATGGATGCACAGACCACTGATAGACTGGAAGAGAAATAAATTAGCTGAAAAAGATGGAAGTCTCGAAAACAGGATTTTTTCCCAAACTCAAAAACTGATTCAAATCCGAAAGCAACTGTCTGTCATTTCCGATTTCAAAAACCTCACTTGGTCTACACCACAGAACAAACATGTGGCGGTTTTCATGAGGGATAGTGCAGATGATCGCTTTTTTGGAGTATTCAACTTCAGCAGTTTTCCTACTAAGCTGACCTGGTACGTATTCAGGGAACATACTCAAGCCCCCAAGAGATTATTGGACCACTGGACAGGAGATGAGTTTGATGTGGGATATGACCATGAATTTCTGGAATTGCAACCCTATCAATTTTATCTTTTTGAGGTGATTGATTGATATTTGAAAGAACTTCATAAATCATAAACCATCATTAGGTCTACTAAACATCGTCCAATTAGTTTCAAGATCTCAACTCATTGCAAACCCTGGCGTCCCTTGCGGTTCAATATTATAACCGCAAAGGTCGCAAGGGTATTTTTTTTTAAAAGCTTTGATTGATTTCTCTGATAGGTTTTAAACTGTTGGGCCTAATCTTTCCAAAAGGGCTTTGGTTGCTTTGATGCCTTCTACTTCAGAAAGCTTACTTCCTTCATATTCAATCCCGATATGTCCGGCATAGCCTGCATCTTTTACGATTTTGAGCATTTTTTCATAATCGGTTTCAATGCAGTTGCCATTTTCATCAAAATCATAAGACTTTGCACTGACTCCTTTGGCATAGGGCATCATTTCGGCCACTCCTTTGTATCTGTCATATTCTTCCACGCATTCTCCGCCCCATTCAGAATCATCGGATCTTTTGATGCAGAAATTTCCGAAATCAGGTAAAGTGCCGCAATTGGACATCCCGGTACTTTGGATTACGTTAGCCAGCCATTGACCATTGGAAGAATAACTTCCGTGGTTTTCGACGATAACATTGATATTGAAAGGAAGAGCAAATTCACTTAGGCTTCTCAATCCATCTATTGCGGCGGCACTGACTTCCTCGGCAGTTCCTCTTCCAAATGCATTGACCCTTATAGAGTGACATCCCAAAAACTTCGCGGCTTCCACCCATTTTTTATGGTCATCTACAGATTTCATTCTTGCGGCGACATCAAGGTCTCCCAAATAGCCTTCCCCGTCCACCATGATGAGAACGCTTTCCACACCATTGTCTTCGCAGCGTTGTTTCATTTGACCCAGATAGTCCATATCTTTTCCTTTGTCTTTGAAAAAGGCATTCACATATTCCACTGCATCGATACCAAATTCTTTTTTGGAATAGGCTGCAAAATCCAGATTGTCAAGTTCTCCGGCAAATAATGCCTTGTGCAGTGACCATTGGGCCAAGGAGATTTTGAAAAACATTTCTTTGGTGGCTTCTTCCACGGTGGTTTGGGTTTGCGGACCTCCGCAGGATTGAAGGACCAATGGGCTGATGGTCGTTCCTAATCCCAAAAGACCGAGGTTTCTAAGAAAGATTCTTCTGTGTTTAGGGTTGTTCATAATTTTCTTTTTGGTAAAGGTTGGAGTTAACTTCAAATCTTGGAAATGCAATTCAAAATAGCAAGTCGTTTGTGTAAGAGTTTGGGAAGGAGGGAATCAGGAACCAAATATTAAGCTGATAAAAAAAGGAAAAATCCATTGGTAAAAATTCCTGTTCATCTTGTCTAATAATTTCTAAATTCAATCAATTATTCCGGCGCTAATCTTCCTTTGGGAGAGGAATATCAATTCAAACCTACCATACCAGCATCCTATTGTGATTTTCCTGTTCAAGCCTTCCAATTCTGCAACCTGGATATTTTCAGGTATTCTGTTAATTCTTTTGAATTTTTTGGGTCGGAATGTACAAGCTCAACAATCCAATAAAGGAGAAATATCAGGAAAGGTAATTGACAAGCAATCAGCCTTGGCTTTGCCTTTTGCTACCGTTTCCATTTTCAATGAAGCAGGTGATTTGGTGGAGGGAAATATCACCGATGCGGATGGTCTTTTTGTTTTGAAAGTACCTTTTGGTTCCTATTATGCCATTATAGAATTTATGGGTTATGAGGCATCCAAAACGGAAACCTTTAAGCTGAACAAAGAAAATCCCGAATTCAATTTGGGCGTTGTTGGTTTGGAATCGGGTTTGAGCAACTTGGATGAGGTAATTGTAGCAGGGGAGAAGCCCTTTATGGAGCTGGCTTTGGACAAAAGAATTTTTAATGTAGCAGAAGACCTGGCCAATGCCGGCCGGACCACTTCGGATATTTTGATGAACCTGCCTTCCGTCACGGTAGATACACAGGGAAATGTACGGTTAAGGGGTTCTGACAATGTCAGGATATTGGTGGATGGTAAACCATCGGGATTGGTAAGTTTTAAAGGAAGCCGGGGATTGCAGCAATTACCGGCAAGTATGGTGGAACGCATAGAAATCATTACCAATCCTTCTGCAAGGTATGAGGCAGAAGGGATGGCTGGGGTAATCAATATTGTTTTAAAAAAGGAAACCAATTCAGGCTTTAACGGTTCTTTTGAGGTAATCGTTGGCACTCCCACCAATCTAGGTCTAGCTGCCAATCTCAATTACAGGCATAAAAAAATCAACTGGTTTATCAACTATGGAATTGCCAAAAGAATAGTGCCCAGGAGAGGCACCTTGTTCCAGGAAGCATTTGGGGGAGACACCACCTTTATTTCGGACCAATCCACTGAGGGTACGGTTAACTCAATTGATAACAATGTCAGAGCTGGATTGGATTACTTTTTTAATGAAAACAGCGTATTGACGGCCTCTTATTCCCTGAGGAGAAGTGATGCCCACAGGATCACGGATATCCGTTATAATGACTACATTTTCAACTTGGACAATATGCAAAGCTATTCATTGCGAAGGCAGAATGAAACGGAAAAAGAACCCAACTCTGAATATCTGATCACATACAAAAGAAGTTTTGACAAAAAAGGACATGAACTCACTACTGTACTGACTTATCTGGATTATTGGGAAAATTCGGATCAGTTGTTTACCGAATCCACTTTTTCACCTGATGGGACTTTGATCCCTTCACGCTCTTTGGTGCAGACTTCCGTCAATGACGAATTTGAAAAGCAATACCTTATCCAGGTGGATTACGCAAAACCCATAGGTGCAGAAGGTAAATTTGAAACCGGAATAAGAAGCAGTTTCAGGAATATGGAAAATGACTTTGTGGTTAAGGAACAAAATGAGCAGGGTGAATTTGAACCCATGCCCGGTTTGGACAACATTTTCCTATACAGAGAAAATATCCATGCACTTTATGGCATTTTGGGAAATAAAACCAAGAAACTGAGCTATCAGGGAGGATTAAGAACAGAGTTGACAGATATCAAAACAACCTTGGTCAAAACCAACGAGGAAAACCCCAGAAACTATGTCAACCTATTTCCAAGTGCGCACCTTACCTACAATTTTACAGAAGAGAATGGCCTGCAATTCAGTTATAGCAAAAGAGTGCGGAGACCCTTTTACAATGATCTGAGTCCATTTGTAACATTTTCCGATGCCCGGAATTTCTTCAGTGGCAATCCTGACCTGGAACCTGAATTTACCGATGCTTTCGAATTGGGTCATATCAAGTATTTTGAAAAAGGGACTTTGTTTTCAACTGTGTTTTATAGAAATACCGTAGACAAAATTGAAAGAATCAGGACGGTGGACAATGAGGGTAATGCGACGACCTTTCCACAAAACCTAAACGGAGAACAATCATTTGGATTGGAGTTTACCACAGATTATGCGATTTCATCTTGGTGGAAAGTTGATGTCAACCTGAATTTCTTTTATGCCGATATTGATGGCAGTAATATTCAAACAGATTTCACAGCCACCACTTATTCCTGGAATGCCAGACAGAATTCCCGATTTACCTTTGGAAACGGGATTATTGCCCAAGTCAGGGCCAATTATCAAGCCAGACAACAAATTGCTCAGGGAATCAGGAAAGGGATATTCTTTATGGATGTATCCGCCAGTAAGGATATTCTCAAAAAGAAAGGAACCCTTGTATTGAACATTGCAGATGTCTTCAACTCTAGATGGGACCGATATATTTTGGAAGGGCAAGGATTTATCACCTATGGTGATTTTCAGAATGTCCGAAGGCAGATCAATTTGAGTTTGAATTATCGGATCAGACAGTAAGACTTTATCCCTACTTTGACTGGTTACGGAATTCTGGTTTGAAACTCCTCAATACTATTTTTTAACATTGGCCAAAGTCCCATTAGGGACATAATATGGGTAAAATAAACGATCAAGCGAATGGTATTTGTGCCTTTAGGTACAACATATATTCCGTACCTAAAGGCACGGATATCCATTATATTAAAACTTTCCTACCCTCATTTTGTCCCTAAAGGGACAGTAACGCTACCCGTATTTTTTGCAAAGTTTCTTTGCCTCATTTCAATGGATTGAATCGAAATATTTATTTCGAGCTTCTATTCAAATTTGAGATAATAGGATCTTCATTTCATAAAAAAAAGAAAAAGAAAATCAGGGCCACTTCGGAGATTTTCAGGCTCTCAAAATGGCCTATTGTTTTTCTAGAGCCATCGATCACCCTGCCATCTTCAACATAGCCTATGGTTTTTCTTGTCCCATCTAAGATGCGGCCATCTTCTATAAAGCCTATTGTTTTCCTTGAAGCATCCATAACCCTCCTATCTTCCAGAAATCCGATTGTCTTTCGGCTGCCATCCATGATCCGATTATTGTCAATATAACCAATGGTAGACCTAGCCCCATTCATCACCCGGTCATTTTCAATATATCCTACCGTCCTCCTTGTGCCATCCATCAACCTTTGGGAATAGGCAGACATGGATAGCATAATAAGGAGAAATAGGATAATGGGCTTTTTCATCTATCAAAGTATTTCGCTTCAATCATCCAAAAGCGTAAATACCATTTGTCTGAATTTCCAGCCTGTTTGGTCACCGGGAGTATCTCTGGTCTGTTTCATGATGATACCTATGATTTTTTCCTGTGGATCAGCAAAATACTGTGTATTGAAATAGCCTCCCCAATCAAAGGTACCTTCACTGCCAATCCCTCCTTCAGCTACACCATTGGCCGTCACAACTCCAAAGGCCAGCCCATAATGCGATGCACCGCTCCAAAGGTCGCCTACTTGGTTTTTCATCATTGTTTCGATGGTTTTGCGGCTGAGGATTCTGACGCCGTTGAGTTCTCCGCCATTCAGGTACATCTGTAGGAAAGTAGCATAGTCCTTTGCTGTACTTGACAGGCCGGCCCCTCCGGAAAAGAACCTTTTGGCTCCGGAAATGGGGTATTGAGGGTCATAAAAGGTGATTGGGAAATTTTCCCATTTACCATCGACTTTGCGCTGAACTTTGACCAACCTGTCTGCCTTGGTATCGGGCAGGTAAAACCAGGTATCATTCATGCCCAATGGGTCAAAAAGCCTTGTTCTCAAAAACTGGTCAAAAGGCATGCCTGAGACTATTTCAATCAGATAGCCCAATACATCCAATCCTTCTGAGTAGGTATATTTTTCTCCGGGGTTATGGTGGAGGGGTAATGCTGCCAGTTTCTTTATATTGTCTCCGATGCTGATGTTCTCAGTGGTATAGAGGTCAATGATTCCGGCTTTGTTGTAAATCATCTCCACACGTTCATCCCCATCAATCACCCCATAACCCAATCCGGAAGTATGGGTCAAAAGGTGTCGGATGGTGATTTCTTTATTGGCAGGGACTGCGGTGAATGTGGTGTCTCCGTAGCGGAAATTTTGAAGGACTCTTGGATTTTTAAATTCAGGGATAAACTTAGAAATAGGATCGTCCAATCTGAATTTCCCTTCTTCCCATAGCATCATGACCGCTGTGGAGGTGATGGCTTTGGTTTGGGAAGCAATTCTGAAGATGGCGTCTTTGGTCATGGCTTTGCCCGTGGAGGCATCAGCAGAACCCTTGGCTGTATGGTATACGATTTTGCCATTTCTCGCAACTAACGCCACCAATCCCGGGTTTTCATCGTTTTTCATCGATTCCTCTAACATGGCGTCCAGCTTTTTTAATCGCTCAGGACAGATGCCTACACTTTGCGGAGTTGCTTCGGAAAGAGGCAGAGATTTTTTTTGGGAAGGAGTTTGGGCAAATGATAGGTTAATGAGTAAAAACAGTACGGCGGTAAAATAGGCTCGGTTCATTTTATTTTGGGAGATGTGTTGACAATGATTTTCTTCAAAGTAAGGTAAATAAAAATATTGTCTTTCCCGTCTTAAAATGATGGGAACTAACAAAGACAGGGAAGTTATTTTTTCTCACAAATCCCACGGATTACCACAGATGGGACAATTTTTATCTGTGTGTTTATGAAAAATATTATAGGCCAAGAGTTTATTGCACAGGGAGTTAGAAATTTACTTTAGAAGAAGCGCTTGAGTTGTAAAATAATTTTCCTCAATTAAAAGCATTTAGAAAGAATGACCTTTGAATAAAAGCCTGGAATCAAAAGTGCGAGTGTTTAATACAAGCTGCTAAGTGTTTGTAAACCAAACTTATTATTCTTACATTTCTTCCTAATAAAAACACATCAGCGTTATGGTAAAAAAGGTTCTTATAGGTTTAGGGGTAATTGTTTTGGTGATGGTCATGTTATTTGTTTATATGAATTACCGCGGTCGCACTTTAAGCCCTCCGGGCAAAACAGAGATAGCTGTAAATGACCTGAAAGTAGAAATCAACTATAGTCGCCCGTCTGTCCGGGAGCGGGTGATTTTTGGAACGGAAGAAGATGGGGCAATTCAGCCTTATGGAAGCTATTGGCGGTTGGGTGCAAATGAAGCCACGGAAATCACCGTCAATCAAGATGTGCTATTTAACGGGACGCCATTACCTGCCGGAACTTATAGACTTTATGCCATACCGGGTCCCAATACATTTCGCATTGGTGTAAGCCCGGAAATTGGAAAATGGGGAGCTTGGGAACCTGATTATAACAATGATTTATTCACCACGGAAATACCCGTCACCCGATTGGATACACCTGTAGAGCAATTTACAGCAAGGATTGAAGAAGGTCCTGCTGATGGTGCCACGGTGTTCTTTGAATGGAGCGATGTTCAGTTGGCTATTCCGATAGCGAGGAAGCCGGGGATGTAGAGGGGTTTCTACAGCTTAGTTTGAATGATGTGAGTGGAGACACTCACATTGGCGGAGATGTAAATAATAGGTCTTGGTTTAGATGCGAGTGGAGATACTCTCGTTGTCGTTTAAACAAACATGATTTTGGTAAAAACGTTATATTAGCATAATGAAGAATGTCAAAGACTATATCACCATCGATCCGGAAATTTTGGGAGGCCAACCGGTATTTTATGGAACTAGGGTTACAATCGAATCACTATTTGATCACCTTGAAAATGGTGTAACTTTAGATGAGTTCTTAGGTGATTTCCCTTCTGTTTCCAAAGAAAATGCCATTGCAGTAATTGAGATAGCAGCAAAAATCATGTCGTCCAAAGACATCCAGAAATTATATGAAACTGCTGCTTGATGAAAACCTGCCAAAAAGACTGAAAGTTGATTTAATGGAATTTGAAGTTTCCACAGTTTCTGATAATGGCTGGGCGGGAAAGAAAAACGGAGAACTAATGAAATTAATGGAGGAAAACAACTTCGACATTTTATTGACTTTTGATAAAAATCTCCAATTTCAACAGAATTTCAAGAAATACTCTTTAGCTGTATTTGTTCTGACAGCTAAAGACAATACCTATAAAACTTTGAAGGAGTTAATGCCAATTGTAACCCAGAAGATCAAATCGGGTTTTAAACCTGGTCCTGAGATTATTATAAAGTAAAAGGTGTAGCAATCTAATGAAAGTCAATTTGTGTAAAATTCTTAGAGTCTAAATTATTCATCTCCACCTAAGATTTGATTTTTTGACAATCCCAAAAGTGACTTTTATTGCAATTCCATCTGCTTCATTTATAAAAAATACCTTGATAAACGGATAATGATTCAAGATTTTTTCAATGAAATGTATATTTTGTTTTGAATTATTTAACCTTCCGAATCCCTCATTTAATTAACCCACATTCATAAAGAGTTAAATTTCCACTACATCAATACCAAAAAAACAGGGCCAAAAAAACCATTTCTTTTTTTTTAAAAATTTGATATTAGCCAAACTGAGTTTTCTGCAAAAAAAATAATTGGTTGAACACTATGATGAAAAACATTATAATATATAACTAAAGTCATAAAATTTTTAATAATAAACATTGAAATTCACACTGTTAATTTTCGATTACAAATCAAATCTAAAGCAAGATGAAAGTAAATAAGAATTTAATAGGAAAGGCATTGGCTTCAATCTTTATAGCCATTGCAATGGTGAGTATTTCACATGTCTCTTTGGCACAAGATCGCTGGAGTTTTGAAGTTAGACCTGGCGTTAATTTCGCTACCACGAAGTTGGGAGAGGCTAACCTTAACACGGGTTTTGGGGCAGAAGGTACTTTTGCTTATAGATTTATGCCAAATCTTTCAGTTTATGCTGGATGGAGTTGGAACAAATTCGGATCTGATCAAAAAGTAGATGGAACAAATTTGGACTTTGAGGAAACTGGCTATACTTATGGCCTTCAATATACTCATCCATTAGGAGATTCTAATATCAATTTATTGGTCAGAGCTGGTGGTTTGGCAAACCATATTGAAGTTGAAAAAGGTAGTGATGTAATTTCTGATTCAGGTCATGGCTTTGGTTGGCAGATCGAGGGAGGCTTGGCAATACCTCTCAGTGATAATTGGGAATTGGTACCCAGTGTACGTTACAGATCCTTAAGCAGGGATATAGAAATTGAATCTGTAACCACAGCTGTGGATCTAAAATATATCTCCCTTGGATTGGGAATAGTATTTAAATTTTGAGCATGCGCATGTCAATATGCCATGTGAAGAAATTTCAGTTAGACAGAAACTGATAAGGCACTTTAATTTAGAAAATGGGAAACAACCTTTATTGCTTATCAGGTTTGGATATGCTGAAGCAATGCCCTATTCCTATAGGTTATTGTTGGATGAAGTTCTTTTCAAAGAATAAGGTTTAAATTCATTAAATCCATTTCCATGAACAGCAATAGATTAAAACCTTTGGCCATAACCTTCATTTTTAGTGGTGTTTGGGATACCGTAGCAGGAATCTTGTATATTTTCATTATTGGAATCGGGCGATTAATTGATAATCCCCCAATAGATCCCTTTTTTTCAATTTTCCTGGGTTCATTCTTCATTTGCTTTGCCTATTTGCAATTTATGTCGGCATTTAACATTAAGCGGTATGCTTTCAATGTAGGTTGTTTGATCATTGGTAGGACCTTCTATGTAGTTCAATTATATGGATTTATGTTTTTTATAGAAGATTTCCCTGCTACATTTTGGTTTACTGGTATCATTGATACAGGTTTCACAGTATTGTATTTTATTTTTGGTCTTAAGGGCGGTCTGAGTTTGAAGGAAATGTTTTTGCCAAAAATTGATATGGTTGAGGGATGAGAAGAATATTATGAAGTATGAAAAAGTATTTAAAATTTGCTAAGCATATGGTATTGATATCCATCTTTGTTATCACAGGTATTTTACTAACAATTACTATCACTCTATTTCTTTACAGCCCCGGTAAACCTGAACCATTTATGGATGATCAGGGCAGGAATTTGAAAGGAAGTATTTCAGAAAAGAAATTTCTATTAATTGGAGGAATCCGTCAGGGAATGTTTATTCAAAGTAAAAATGAAGGAAACCCCGTCCTACTTTATCTTCACGGGGGTATACCTGATTACTTTCTCACCCATAAATACCCTACCGGACTTGAAGAATATTTTACTGTAGTATGGTGGGATCAAAGGGGATCGGGGCTATCCTATAATTCGGACATTCCAGACGATTCCAAAAATCTAGATCAATTTTTGTCCGACACAAAAGAGGTGACAAATTATCTCCGTACCCGGTTTGGAAAGGAAAAAATTTACCTCATGGGGCGCTCGGGAGGAACCTTCATTGGCATCCAGATGGCAGCGAAATCACCGGAACTTTATCATGCCTATATCGGAATAGCTCAGATGTCAGATCAATTTAAATCAGAAAAGTTGGCTTATGATTATGTTCTTAAGCAATTCAAAACTGCCGGGAATATGAAAATGGTCCGAAAGTTAGAAGCCTCACCGGTAACTGACCGAATTCCGGATGGATATCTCAAAATAAGAGATGCCGCCATGCATAGCCTTGGAATTGGCACCACGCGGGATATGAATTCAATAATCACCGGATTGTTTGTTCCGTCCCTTACCTTCAAAGGCTTTACCCTGAAAGAGAAATTCAATTTATGGCGGGGTAAAGCTCAGTCAGGTGTCCATCCACTTTGGGAAACAATTATTGTCACAGATCTTAGCGATAAAACCAACAAGTTGGACATTCCAGTTTATTTTTTTCATGGAAAATACGATTATACAGTATCATATGATCTGGCCAAGATGTATTTTGAAAAGATTCAAGCACCCCAAAAAAGATTCTATACATTTGAAAATTCAGCACACAGCCCTCATTTTGAAGAACCAAATCGGGTAAAAGATATCTTTCTCAATGAGATTTTAAACGAAAAATAATCTATTTAACCCAATATCAATATCCAAGATATCCAAATCCGCTACCTACCGGAGGGACAGTTTTTGGGTGTTAGCTTTCAGAGATTTCCCCATTTTTGAATCCCTGCTATTTCCATAAAATAAAAAAAGCCCGCTACCGTAGCAACAAGCTTTTAAAATATCAGGTAAAACAGTCATACTACCGTTTCATAACACTTTTCACGTTCACGAATTCCTTCAAACCGAACCCACCATGTTCACGGCCATAGCCCGAATCTTTCACACCGCCAAAGGGCATGGAAGGTTCGGCCAAGCCGAAAGAATTGATAAACACCATTCCTGTGTCAAAGTGCTTTTCAGCCATTTCGATAGCGGCGTCTTCATCTTTCGAAAAAATTCCTCCTCCCAGCCCAAAGCGGCTGTCGTTGGCGATGCGCATGGCATCTTCGTTGTCCCTGGCTTTGATCAATGAGGCTACCGGGCCAAAAAATTCATCCTCATAAGCAGGCTGTCCGGGCTGCACATTTTCCAAAACCGTGGCGGGATAGAAAAATCCTTCCCTACTGGGAATTTTCCCTCCACAAGCTATCTTGGCGCCCTTCTCGACGCTTTTCACTACTTGTTCGTGCAGATCATCGCGAAGGTCCTTGCGTGCCACGGGCCCCAATTCAGTATTTTCGTCATTGGGGTCTCCCATTTTTACTTCACTCATGGCCTTCACGAATTTATCCCGAAACTCATCGTAGATCTTCTCGACCGCGATAAACCGTTTGGCCGCAATACATGTTTCGCCGTTATTGTATATACGGCCCATCACACACGCTTTTACGGCCATGTCGATATCGGCATCTTCAAGAACCAGATAGGCATCATTGCTCCCCAATTCCAAGACTGATTTTTTCAATGCAGCGGTGGCTTTCTGTCCAATTTTTTTTCCCGCATCGGGACTTCCGGTGAGGGTCACTCCGCGCACCAGTTTATTTTTGATCACATCATCGGACTGATCGTGACTGATCACCAGGGTGGTAAACAAGCCTTCAGATAGACCGGCTTCTCGATAAATATGCGCTAGCAGTTTGCCCGAACCAGTTACGTTGGAGGCGTGCTTTAATAGAACTCCGTTACCTGCCATGAGGCTCGCTACGGAGTACCGCACCACTTGATAGCTAGGATAGTTCCAAGGCTGAATACCGTATACTACACCGATAGGAGCAAAAGATACGCGTCCTTTATTACCGTTGAGCAGCTCCCGCTCCTCGGTTTTCAATTCCTTAGGTCCGATCTCAGAGGTATTTTGACAAATAGCAACGCACAAATCCACTTCTTGCCTGCTTTGCTCTAAGGTCTTGCCCATCTCATCAGTCATTAATTGCGCCAACTCTTCTTTGGAATTAGCCAGTTCTTTACCGATGGCTTGGATCTTTTCGGCCCGATCTTTAGGAGAGACTTCTTTCCACTTCTTGAAGGCTTCGTGGCATTTTGAAATGGCCACTTTGACCTCTTCGTCGGTCATATATTCGTAATGGTCGAGACTCTTACCTGTTGTTGGGTTGATGGTCTCAATCCTTTCTTTTGTTTCTACTTCGCTCATGGTTTTTTTTGGTTATCCTTGTTCAGTAGGCATTAAGTATATGTTGTTGACATTTACCCTGTCAGGCTGGTTTAAGGCATAGAAAATGGCGTTGGCGATATCTTCTGACTCGAGTGTGGTCATCTCCATCATTCCTTTCAATTTCTCCTTGATATCATCATCGGTGATGGTTTCGTATAGGGCTGTGTCTACTGCGCCAGGCTCTATAGAGGTCACATTGATTCCGAAGGTCGGTGCCAACTCTTGTCTCAGTCCTTCGGAAAACATTTTTACGGCAACCTTTGTGGCGCTGTAAACTGCTCCGCCCGGAAAGTACCGGTGGGCTGCTGACGAAGAAATATTGATAATGTGACCGCTTTTGTTCTTTCGCATAGTCGGCAAAACAGCTGCCACTCCATTGAGTACGCCTTTGATGTTGACGTCTATCATCTTATCCCACTCTTCGGTCTTAAGTTTTTCGATGTAAGAAAGAGGCATCAGCCCGGCATTATTGATCAATACATCGATGGATCCATATTTATCCAAAGTTTGAG
The DNA here is from genome assembly GCF_900176595.1 of Aquiflexum balticum DSM 16537. Classification (GTDB taxonomy): domain Bacteria; phylum Bacteroidota; class Bacteroidia; order Cytophagales; family Cyclobacteriaceae; genus Aquiflexum; species Aquiflexum balticum. The sequence continues at coordinate 44,044 of NZ_LT838813.1, read as the reverse complement.
AAACGGCTTTTTTAAAATCAGCTGGTTTGGTCACATCCATTATCGCAACCAAAGCCTTTCCACCATTCTTCTCAATTTTTTCTTTTAATTGATTGAGTTCATCTTCACTTCGGGCACATAATACCACCGAGGCACCCTCTTTGGCCAATTTCATCGCAGTTGCTTTTCCTATTCCGCTTGATGCTCCTGTTATGATTACTACTTTGTCTTTTAAATCCATCTTTTATTTTTTTGGTTTACAAAATTTGCTTTATGCATTTTTGTAAACTTATTTATACCTGCGGCAATAAGCATTATAGATTATTGGCGGATATTTATATCAATCTTGGTACTGCCCAAACCTTAAACAGATCCGCGGATGCCGGAATACCCAAAAAATATTTGCCTAAATTGAATTTTATCCTATTCTAAACCCAATAACCCGATCTACCCTTATGTCCTACCTACTCCTCCTAACCCTTTTCCTAAACCTCACATTTTATCCCGAATCTCCAAAAGCAGCAGAAATCCAAATCCGCATCAACCAAATCGGCTACCTCCCCGAGGACAGCAAGGTTGCAGTGATTTTCAGCAAAGAGACCGTCCGGGAAAATTTCCTGTTGGTGCATGTTGAAACAGGTGAAACTGTCTTGGACATCAAACCTGTCAAATTGAAAAAAGATGCCTGGGGTGGATTTTTGTATTGGGAAGTGGATTTTTCCCCAATCAGTGAAGCGGGGCAGTATGTTGTGAAAGGAAAGAAATCAGGGGTTAGTTCTAGTCCTTTTTTGATTTCGAACAATGCCTATGCAGGCTATCAGGAGCAATTGTTGGAATTTATGCGGCAGCAGCGCTGTGGCTATAATCCTGCTTTGGATATGGTCTGTCACCAAAAGGATGGAAGATCGTTTTTTGGGCCTATGCCGGACAGTACCTTTGTCGACCTGAGTGGGGGTTGGCACGATGCCGGAGATCAGCTGAAGTATCTGATCACTTCCAGTTATGCCACAGCCCATATGTTGATGGCTTATGAGATGTACCCGGATAGGTTTGAGGATAAAGTCAATGCCTTGGGACAGCCCGGGGCCAATGGAATCCCGGATATTTTAGATGAGGCCAAATGGGGTCTGGACTGGATCCATAAAATGCATCCTGCGCCCGATCAGCTTTTCCATCAAGTAGCTGATGATAGGGATCACCGGGGTTTTAAGATTCCCAATAAAGACAATGCGGATTATGGCTGGGGTGAAAATTCCTATCGGGTAGGCTATTTTGCCACAGGTAAGCCACAGGGATTGAGCAAGTATCAGAGCGAGGCAACCGGAGTTGCCAACCTTGCAGGAAGAAGTGCCGCGGCCATGGCTTTGGCGGCCAGGATCTGGGAAAGGGATCTGAATGATCCTGTTTTTGCAGCAAAGTGTAAAAGGGCTGCGATCTCTTTGTATCAATTGGGCAGAGAGAAGGAAGGTTTTCAGCAGGGAAATTCCTATGGGGCGCCTTATCGCTACAATGAGGAAACCTGGGCAGATGATATGGAATGGGGTGCGGCAGAATTGTACAAATTAACCAAAGAAGACAGGTATTTGGAACAAGCCAAATCCTATGCCTTGCAAAGCAATACGGCCGACAGTTGGACGGTAAGGGACTCGGCTGCTCATTATCAGTTGTATCCTTTTATCAATATGGGGCATTATTCCCTACATGAAGTGGTGGATGAAGATTTTAAAAAAACTTTGGAAGGATATTATAAAGATGGCATTGATTATACTTTGAAGCGTGCCCAGAAAAACCCTTTTCATATCGGTGTGCCATTTATCTGGTGCAGCAATAACCTGTTGACAAGTTTGGCCACGCAGGTCATTCTGTACGAAAAAATGTCAGGGGACAAGCAATTCGAACCATTTCTGGCTTCTCAAAGGGATTGGTTGTTTGGAAAAAATCCATGGGGAAGTTCCATGTTTACAGGAATTCCCGATGGAGGTGAATTTCCGGTGGAAGTGCATACCGCCCCCTATGTACTATTGGGAATGGACGTCCCCGGAGGCTTGGTGGATGGGCCGGTTTATACTTCTATTTACAATAACCTGTTGGGCCTGACATTATTGAAACCCGACAAGTTTGCCGCTTTCCAAAACGAGCATGTGGTTTACCATGATGACGTAGGAGATTACAGCACCAACGAACCCACCATGGACGGGACTGCCGGGGCGATATTGATGATGGTGCATTTTAGTAGGTAAAAAAAAAGCTGGCCTGAAAACTCAGGCCAGCTTTTCAATAAAAAAACCAAACAAATTCTCTATTCAATATTGACTTCGAAGTAGTATTCCTGACCATTTGGATAAACACCCAAGATCACCACTTCTTCACCTTTACTTTCAAATAGGATTTTGGAAATATCATCTGCCCCGGTAATTCTGTAACGCCCTTGTTGGCTGATAATTGAAGTAATGATAAACCCTACTTTTGCGCCTGACTTTTGCCATTCTTCATTTTCAATGCTGATGATACTGGCCCCGCCGTCAAGTTTAAGCCTTGTTTTCAGGTCGGGTTTCAAATCCTCAAAAGTTACCCCTCCAAATGTCGCTCTTACAGGCAGTTCTTTTCTGATGACTTTGGTGTCACCTGAAATATTTTTCAGGGTTGCGGTAGTGGTATACTTTTTACCTGATCTCAAATATTCTACATCAACTTTATCTCCGGGACGCTTTCTGGCGACCATTTCCTGAAGTTTGGCAACATTGAAAATTTCCGTGCCATCAACTCCAATAATGATATCACCTTTTTTGATACCAGCCTCTTCGCCCCCACTGCCCGCATTCACATCTGCAACATAGACTCCTCTGGCGACATCCAATTTCTCGCCAAGAAATTCTTCCAATTCAGGACTGACATCCCTTATCTGAACTCCCAATAATCCTCTCTGTACTGCTCCGAATTCGAGCAGATCATCCATCACTTTTTTCACTATAGAACTGGGTACAGCAAATGCATAACCGTTGAAAGTCCCGGTTCGCGATGCAATGGCTGTGTTGATACCAATGAGTTCCCCGGCCAAATTGACCAAAGCACCACCGGAATTTCCCGGATTGACTACCGCATCAGTCTGAAGAAAAGATTCGATCTGTAAATTGTTTTCCATATCTCTCAGGATGCCGATGTTTCTCGCTTTGGCGCTGATGATACCTGCAGTCACGGTTGAGGTAAGATCAAACGGATTGCCCACAGCCAAAACCCACTCGCCTACTTTTGTTTTATCAGAATCTCCAAATTTTACAAAGGGCAAATTACTCGCTTCAATTTTGAGCAAAGCCAAATCTGTCGTAGGATCTGTGCCTACTACGATGGCAGTGTACCTTGTATTGTCCTCTAGGGAGATATCGATTCGTGAGGCATTTTCGATTACGTGGTTATTGGTCACAATATATCCATCTGCGGAGATGATTACGCCTGAACCGGAACTTCTCCCTTCTCTCGGGGTCTGCCCTCTGTCAGGAGACCTGAATCCGAAGAATTCCTCGAAAGGGTCTGCACCTCTTTGTCCTTGAGTGACTGTGATGCTGCTTTTTACATGCACTACAGCCGGAGTGACCATCGAAGCTGAGGCCACAAAATTGATCCCGTCAGGTATGGTGAATTTCTCATCAGATAGCCAGTTGACCAGACTCGTATCCTGTTTATCAGTGAAGTTTGAGGCGGAATTTTGCTTCGAAAGGTAGCTTGCCCCTGCAAGTGCCACTACGCCTCCGATCAATGAAGCAAGGATGATTCCAAGGAAAAACTGCTTTTTATTCATTTCTTTTCTTTTTTAAGTTACAACTTGATACACGTAATTTAAAGATTCACGGTATCAAAAACCAAGCTTATTTTTTTGTTTGACAGATGGTTTTAACAACGTTTAACAGGAAAGTGTGTTTGATTACGATGTAGATAAAAGAATAACAAAAAAAAAGGAAGTGGGTTTCCCCACTTGCCTTTATTTTACTTCAATTTTTGATTTATTTACTTTTTTCTCTTCTTTTGGCAGACTTACTTTAAGCAATCCATCCTCATAAGCAGCGGCTATGCCATCTTCTTTGACATTTTCCGGAAGATAAAAAGACCTGCTGAAAGATCCGTAGTGGGTTTCAAGGGTGTGGAAATTTTTTCCTTCTTTTTTCTCTTCCAATTTTCTTTCGCCGGAAATGGTCAGCCTTCCATCATTTAACTCAAGATTGAAATCTCCCTTTTTCATTCCCGGCACGGATACGTGGATTTCAAATTGCTTTTCATCCTCCGAAATATCCACCGCAGGAGTGAATTGTTTGATGTTCTGTCCGATGGAGTCATTAAAGAACCTGTCCAATAAGCTGCTGAAAGTAGCTGGATAATTAGGTTCCAACTGGTTATATTTTACAAGTTTCATAGTGGTAATTGGTTTGTTTTTTTGATGAAATTTATCTTACTACAATTCAATAAGAAATATACCATTCTTAAAATCAGGACATTATGGCTTATTTTTACTTTTATTTAGCTCAGAATACGTCAAGTTGACAGTTTTTTTAATTTACGTATGACGTAATTGTATCAATTGACTAGAATAGCATTCAAGGATTTAAATGAACTTTGCCTTGTATCCTCGAGAACCTTACATTAGTCTTCCAGCTTCCAACTTCCGACTTCCAGCTTTTTCCCAGAAAACCCATGCAATTTTCCGGCATTCATATTATATTCTCCTTACATTTAAAAAAAAATATTCAGATGAAGTCAATAGGGATTTTGTTTTCAATATTTATGCTGTTTTCAATGCATAGCCAAGTTACTGCGCAGATCACCAACGCTCAGGATTTGTTGGATTCTTTATTTATGTCCGATGAAAATGAAACTGAAGCCCAAAAAGCAGAATCCAAACCATCATTGGAGGGAAGTATCAGGAAAACCCAAGAATATACTTTAAAAATCAATCAGCTCAATAAAGTATTGAAGAATGAATTGGACACAGCACAAATTGTTGAAATAATTACGGTGTCTGAAGGGGTATTTTTGCTTGTTGAAAAAAGGTTGGAAAATGCTGAAACAAAGATCAATTTGAGATACTTGAATGCGCTTGATAACCTGATGACTTCTATGAATGCAAGGATAGAAACCATAGAAGAATCAGTGAGGAATAGGGTAGATAACCTGGCTTCGGTCAAAACCAAAATTGATTCTATCAAACAGGATGATCTGATGCGGTACAACCTCCGTGACACTACCTTACTTCCCGAATACCAAACTGCTATTTCAAATTTAAAATCCAATTTAACCCGCACAGACAGTATTTTGAATTTGCAGAGGCTTCAAGCGCTTACTTTTCAATCAAGAATTTCCAGAATTACGGTTAAGGTTGATGAGATTACCGATAATTTGGATACCCAAAAAAGAGGATTGGAAAAGGCACTTTTTGACAAAGAGAATAATTTCATCTGGGAACCAAGGGATTTTCCGAATACCGAAAGGCTTGTCGATGTATTTAGGACATCCCTCAATCTGAATCAGACCATTGTTAGCAGGTATATCAAAAGCCACGTTGGCATCAGTGTCTTTTTGGTGCTTTTGGTGTTTTTGATCAACTACTGGGCAGGATCCAACCTTAAAAAAATCAAAAGTGAAAAAGAGTTCTCCGGGATTATCTTAGGGAGGATGAATTATGTTCCGAGATATCCTTTTCTTTCTTCTTTGATGATCATTTTGGCCATTGCCCCATTTTTTTACCCAAATCCCCCGGTTTCCTTTTTTGCTTTGGTTTTGGTAATGATGGTCAGTATTTCGGGAGTTTTATTGAGAAGGAGAATAGGGAAGGAACTTTATCAGGTTTGGTGGATGCTTTTTTTCCTTTTTCTGATAAGTACTGCCAGCAACTTGTACTGGGAAATAGCCTATCAGGAAAGATGGCATTTGTTGGTGTTCAATGTCTTTGGGATTTTTCTGGGTTTGAGGTTGTTGAAATTGCAGAATGCGGATGAAACGATAGATATTCCGCCATATATTAAGCTTTTTGCTAAATTATATATTGGTTTTGGAGCGGTTTCCTTTCTTGCAAACATCTTAGGGAGATTCAGTCTGAGCAAAATGATCGGCATTACTGCCACATTAAGTCTGATGCATGCTTTGGCCTTGGTGATTTTTGTAATTCTCGTGAAGGAATTGATATATCTACAGATTGAGGTAAGTAGAAAAAGCGAAAGTGATTTTACTTCCATGATAGACTTCAACGATATACAGAAAAAAGTAAACAGGATCTTTTCTTTTCTGGCATTTGCTATTTGGGGCTATTATTTTTTTGAAAGTCTAAGTATTCTGGAATCCATGATTGATGCTATTGGTAAATTTCTGGTGAAGCCGAGAAGTATTTTGAATGCCTCATTCACTTTTGCCCAGATAGCTGTCTTTTTTGTGGTAATTTATGTAGCCAGCTTCCTGGCAAATACCGTTGCCTACATGGCTTCCATCAAGGATCAGCAAAATGTGGGTTTGGGGAACAAAAGATTGGGTTCTTCAATTCTCTTGATCAGATTGGCTGTCCTGACGATTGGATTTTTGATTGCTGTAGCAGCATCCGGTATTCCTATAGATAAAATAGCTATTGTGCTGGGGGCATTGTCCGTAGGTATAGGTTTTGGATTGCAGACTATAGTCAATAACCTGGTCTCCGGGGTAATCTTGGCATTTGAGAAACCCATTCAGATAGGAGATACGATTGAGGTGGGTGTAGTGGAAGGGGTCGTCAAAGATATCGGAATTCGTTCCAGTAAAATCAAAAATTGGGACGGCGCCGAAGTAATCATTCCAAATGGAGATTTATTGTCACAGTACCTGACCAATTGGACACTTTCTGATAAAAAGAGAAGGGTCGAGCTGATCATTGGGGTGGCTTATAAATCTGACATGGATTTGGTCACGGAACTGATCACTAAAGAACTTAACAGGGATGAAATCCTAAAAGCTCCTGAACCAAAAGTTTTTCTACAGACCTTTGCGGACAATTCTGTCAACTTCCGTGTGTTGTTTTGGGTCAATGATGTGGATATTTGGATATTGGTTAGAGATCGGGTCATGAGAGGTATTTTCAATGCTTTCAAAAATAATGATATAGAAATTCCTTTCCCGCAAAGAGACCTCTATCTCAAAGAATACCCGGGGCTTGTACAGGAAAAACTAATGAAACCAGGGGAGAAGGAGAAGTAGGCAGTATTCAGATATCAGTAAGCAGTCTCAGTGGTCAGTCGCAGTAAGCAGTGGTCAGGTTACAGTGGGCATGGTAGTCTTGAAAACGGTGTCAAAGTTGAAGCTTTATTTTTTTTGATCATTTAACAGCATTTAAGAATTCAAGAAGGCTTTGCCTTGTCACCTCGACGGCAGGAGTGGTCTGGAAACTTTAATTCCGGAGCAAAGATTTCTTCCGCCACGGACAGCCTTCTACGTTCGAAATGACAAGGACAAGCTTTTTCGCCTCTTCAACATTTTGGCAATCAAATCTCCTTTTTCTCCAACTACCCTAAAAACATCGGTCATCCAACATCCGTCATCGGTCAATTTCTTCCAACTCCCCAATTTCCCTACTTCCTATCTTCTCTGCCTTATCGCTTCATAAACCACCACTCCGGCGGAAACAGAAACATTTAAGCTTTCAATATTTCCGGATAATGGGATTTTTACAAATTCATCAGAAACCCCCATCAGTTCCTGTGAGATTCCATCCTCTTCAGAACCCATAATCAAGGCGGTAGGTAAGGTGAAATCAGCATCATACATTAACCTCTCGGTTTTCTCTGTCACGCTCACAACATTAAGGCCCATCTTCTTGAGATCTTTTACGGTGTAATAGAGGTTTTTGACACGACAGACAGGCAAATGATTCAAAGCTCCTGCTGAGGTTTTGACTGCGTCTGAATTGATCTGGGCACTTCCCTTTTCTGGAATAACGATGGCGTGAACACCTGCGCAGTCAGCAGTCCTTGCCATTGCACCAAAATTTCTCACATCAGTAATCCTGTCCAAGACCAAAATAAGGGGAGCTACACCCTTTGAAAAACATTCATCTATCACATTGTCCAAAGAAGCATACTGAATAGCCGACATATGTGCTACCACCCCTTGATGGTTTTTTCTGGTAATCCTGTTCAGTTTCGCTTCCGGGACCCTGACCACATTGATTCTTTCTTCTTTGGCCAAAGCCAAAAGCTCTTTGATCAGTTCGTTGTTGACTTCTTTGTCAACTAAAATCTTGTCTATATCTTTTTGGGCATGGATGGCTTCCATAACCGCTCTTGTTCCAAAAATATAATCCTTTTCATGTTCTCCTTTGTTTATCAGAAAACCATCTGAGCGTTTCTCCATGTTGTGATGCTTTTGAACCAATCAGGCTGTAGCGCTCTGGACCGGTTGAGTATGTAATAATTTGGGGTCAGAATATTTTTAACCCGTGCAAAGGTAAACGTTATTTTTGAATTGGAATCAGGGCTGACATAAGACCATATTTCTCCGTTCAATCTGAAGAAAACTTCATTGGGAGGCCCCATGACAGTGAAGACCATTCCCCTGTCAGTCTTCCAACCTTCTTTGAAATCAGTAAACATGATATTTGCGAATTCAATCTGTTTGAAATATTCCTTGATCAGTTTCCTGGCAGTTTCTTCATCTTTGGTCAGACTATACCAATATTGGTCAAGGGCTATTTTTTTGTCTTCAGCTTCTTTTAATGTTTCATGCTCTCGTCGGGTAGAAATATAGACTACCATTTCCACCATTTCATCATAATCTTTTACTCTTGGGAAAGTTTCCGGGACGGATTTCAACATCATTCCCTGAGTAGAATTGGTATCTGCCTGGATAAAATAGTAGCCATCTTCATCGAAGGTTTTGGGTAGATTGGCCAGAAAACTTCCCTTATAATCCACTTTAATTTCTCTGGTAACGGGAGCAGGTCTGATTTCCATGGGTGGAAGCGGTGGATCAAATTCCGTAGGGTAATGAAAGTTATGAAATTCAATCAAACCTCTCCCTTTAAATTCAATGGGGTCTTTTTGGATGACAAAAGCCTGATCAAACGGGATCCCGTCTCTGTAATAAGCCCAGAAATTGGGGTGACCAAAAACAAAAGGGCTTATGAGGTCAATATGATAGTAATACACATCTCCCTGTCGGGTGTCAGTAGCTTTTAACAATGCAAAAGCCATTTCCTGCGATTCGGGTATGGTTACAGTTTTTTCGAAATAATAGTGATATTCGGTTTCCCGGATGATATCATCTTTGGTTAAGCTGATCAAATTCTGATCTGTAATCGGTTCCTGAAATCCGGATAGAACGGCGTAAGCAAATTGATATGTATCGAATTCAATGTCCATTTCGATTTTTTCAACCGGCATTTGCAGGATAAATTTCTTATTTTCAACTTGGATAGGAAGGATTTTTAATGATAAACGAGAATACCTGGAATATCTAAGAGCCTGATTAAGAGTTTCCAAGGTTTCTTGGGAAAAACTTTTAAAAGGGAATGCCGCCAATATGAGCAATAGACCTAGATAGGGGATAATTTTCTTGGTGATTTTTTTTCTGATCATCTTGATTTAAAAATTAACCGTAATTTTGCCCAAATTAATGAAATTTTAAATGGCTACCTATACAACGGAAATTGCTTCTGATAAGTTAATCAGTGATAACCCTATCCACCAACGTCTTTTGAAAGCTTATATTGCTGCCAAACCTATGGTAAAAGGAGATCTTCTGGAAGTGGGATGTGGCGAGGGTAGAGGCGTGGAAGTGCTTTTGGAAAATGTGGATTCTTATCTTGGTATTGACAAAATTCAGGAAGTCATAGATAATCTCAGTCCCAAGTTTCCTAATGCTGTCTTCCAACAAGCATTTATTCCCCCTTTTTCAGGTTTGGCGACAGACTCGTTTGACAGTGTCGTTAGTTTTCAGGTCATAGAACATATACAGAATGACAAACTTTTTCTGGAGGAAATCTACAGGGTCTTAAAGCCGGGCGGGAAGGCCATTATTTCCACACCGAATATCAGGCATACGCTTTCAAGAAATCCCTGGCATATCAGAGAGTATACGCCCAAGCAATTGGAAGATCTGTGTATGGGGATTTTTGATAAAGTTGAGCCCATGGGAATAGGTGGAAATAAAAAAATCTGGAATTATCATGAAGCGAACCGCAAGTCAGTGAATAAAATCATGCGGTTTGACATTTTCAATCTACAGTACAGATTACCTGCTTTTATGTTGAGATGGCCTTATGAAATCCTCAATCGGATGAACAGGAATAAGCTACATCAGCAACAGGGAGATTCCGTCACCGATATCAGTCATGAAGATTACACCTTGGAACCCTCCCCTGACAAAGGATTGGATTTGTTTTATGTGTTGTATAAGGCTTCTCGGGATTTTTAATCTCATGAACAGAACAATCGGAATTTGTAATTCCGGTAACGATTCTTCCAGAAGCATAGTAGGATTACAAATCCTATTCATCTGGATTTGACATTACAAATGTCGAATAGCAGCTTCTCGAGATTTGTAATCTCGAGAACAGATAAAGCGGAATTTGTAATTCCGGTAACCCATCTAAAGTAGGTTGACCAGGATTACAAATTCTGTTTATCTGGATTCGCCATTCCAAATGGCGAATAGCGGAAAAAGCCAAATAAACTATCTTCTATCCAACAGGCCTCCTCCGGCTGAACCGGGTCCAAGGATTTTCTCCAGTTCCATCTTTAACTTTTCCGATTCTTCCTTATAGCCTCTTTCATCCAAAAGGGGAATAAAAAACTTCAGCATTTCTATTGAAATCATGGCTTCCCGGTCATAATCTCTGTTTGTTTTGGAATAAAAATCCAGCATCTGAACTGATTTGTGCGAGATTTTATCTATGATATCCAAGGCCAGATCGTCTTCACCTACCTCAAACAACAAAGGGACGGATTGCCCGCTTGCCAAGTCGTAAGGAATGGCTTTGTCAGGCATGACTTTCAGGCTATATTTAAGTATCTCCGCTGCCCGGTCCAAATCATCCTCATCAAGTAGCCCTATTGCAACAGAATTCATCGCAGAACGATGGTTGGAGGCGAATCTCCTGAATTCATCATCAAAATAATTACCGGGATCATCCATACCACGGAAAGCGAATTTTTCCATGATATTGGAAAAGGCCAAATCGGTATTGATCAATTCATTTCTCAATCCCTGCGGTTTACGCACCGGAAGTAATCTGTAAGTCAGGCCTTCCATGACCACATAATCTTCAATGTCTATTCCTATCGTAGCCAGAGAGGTATTGTTGAAGTATATAGGTCTTTCCCAATTGTTGGTGGTAATGAGGTCAATTAGCATCAGATTTCCTTTAGTAAGGTAATTTCCTTTTACCCTCATATTGATCTGTTCGGTCATCAGGGTTTCCATGCCATCAGGAATCAGACCTTGGTTAAAAACATTCTGCACATTGACATCAAGGATTAAATTTCTGGATGGGACCATGTTATAAGTACTTCGACCGGAGGTTTGGAGTTTGAGCAGAGCGCTTTCGTTTCTGACCAATTTCAGATATTCATTGGCTGAAATAGCATCCAGACCTTCTTTTTCCACAACATATAGTACGTCATTTGTACCTTTTTTGAAATTTTTGTAATCCAATGAAAATGGTAACGCAGCAGATTCATTGACCGGGCGGGTCATCTGTTCCACATACCAATCAGTATCAAAATAGCTCAATACCACAACCCGGACGTCTGTTCTGAAACCTTCCACTTCCTGCACATACCAAAGCGGGAAGGTGTCATTGTCACCACCGGTAAATAGAATCGCATTTGGAGCACAGGAGGCCAAAAAGTTCCTTGCCGAATCCACAGAGAAAAACCTGCCCTGCCTGTTATGGTCGTCCCAGTTTTGGGAAGCCATCAAAACGGGAATAGGGAATGCAAACAAAGTAGCAATAATGCCTGCAATCGCCATGTTTTTATTCAACTTGGCTATCCAATGGGCCAAGGCCATTACGCCGATTCCGATCCAAATGGCAAAGGCATAGAATGAACCTACATAGATATAATCCCTTTCTCTAGGTTCTACCGGCGGAGAATTCAGATATAAAACCAATACCACACCCATCATCAAGAACAGCATGGCAGTAATGTAAAATGATTTGGGATCATTTTTGGCTTGGAATATCAACCCAATCAACCCCAATATCAAAGGAAGCATCAGATAATTGTTATGGGCTTTATTTTCTTTGATATAGTCCGGGAAAAAATCGCTGAAGAAATCAGATATCCCTAACCAAGGTGCATCCGAAAAATCACTTTCCCTCCCGGAGAAGTTCCACATAAAATATCTCCAATACATATGTCCCAACTGATGGGATAGCATAAAATAAATATTATCGGAAAAAGTAGGTTTTTCTCCTTCTCTCAAGCCCAACTTGCTTCTATAAATCTGTTTGTGCCGATCTTGGGTGGAATAAATCCTGGGTAGGATTGTGGTCCTCTCAGGGTCATATATATTCGTAGTGGAATAGTCCACAATATCATATTTTTCTTTGCCTTTCAGGTAAATAGGAGCGCCCTCTTTTTGGTCAACCAATTCCGCATCAAAATATTGCCCATGAAGCAAAGGCCTATATCCGTATTGTTCTCTTTTAAGGTAAGACACATAACTGATGATATCCTTGGGCGCATTTTCATTGATAACAGGGTCTTGATTTGCTCTGATGACAATCATGGCATATGAACCATATCCTATTAAAATAAAAGTCAATGATACCAAAATGGTATTGAGAATGACTTTTTCTTTTTTGATGGAATAAAGCAGTCCATATATCAATGAGCCCAGAAACAAAGCAGAAAAAACGACAATGCCAGATCCAAAAGGAAGCCCGATACTGTTCACAAAAAATATCTCAATTGAACCTGCAAGACTTGGAAGCCCGGGAATGATGATATTGTTGATGATGATCAATGCAATTCCTCCCAATACTAGGGCTATAATGCCTCCTTTTAGGTTAGGATTGGAATACTTTTTAAAATAATAAACCAAAGCCAATGCAGGTAAAGTAACCAAGTTGAGCAAGTGAATACCGATGGACAATCCCACCAGGTAAGCAATAAAAATCATCCATCTATTTTCATCTCTTGGATCCTCTATGACATCCCACTTCAGAAAGGCCCAGATAACTATTGCCGTAAAAAAGGAAGACATGGCATAGACTTCAGCTTCCACAGCTGAAAACCAGAAACTATCCGTGAAGGTGTAGACCAATGACCCGATTATGCCAGCACCCATAAGGGTAATAGTCTGCCCTTTGCTTTCCTGTCCTTTTTGAATACTGGAAAGTTTTCTCCCAAACAAGGTAATGGACCAGAATAAAAACAGAATTGTAAATCCTGAAAAAAGAGCACTACCAACATTCATCCAATAGGCAACCTGCAGGCCATCTCCAAAAGCAAGAAAGCCGAACATTCTGTAGATCAATAAAAAAAACGGTGCACCTGGAGGGTGCGGTACCTGCAATTTGTAAGAAACGGCAATAAATTCTCCAGGATCCCAAAAGCTGGCAGTTTGTTCAACTGTGAGTATATACACGGTGGTCGCAAACAGAAAAACCAACCAACCGGTGAGGTTGTTGACCTTTTTATAATCAAGCATCTTTTTCGAAGTAAATATGTCGGGCGAAAATAAGCAAATAATCTAAAATGATTGGAATTTTAACAGCATTTAAGGCATTGTGATAAAAATTACTGTCCAATTGTATATAGGCCCTTAAATTTGTATCACTAAAAAATAAGAGATGACCATGAGTGCACAACCTAAAACATTCAATGAATTAATATCAGGAGACCAGCCGGTTTTAGTGGATTTCTTCGCCACTTGGTGCGGGCCCTGTCAAATGATGCAGCCAATACTTCAGGAAACTTCCAGACAGATGGGAGATAAGATCAAAATAGTAAAGGTAGATGTAGACAAAAACCCCCTTGCAGCAAGCAAGTACCAGGTTAGAGGAGTTCCTACTTTGATTCTTTTCCAAAACGGTCTGACCATTTGGAGGCAATCAGGAGTAGTTCCTGCCCATCAATTAGTGAAGGTAATTGAAGAAAAAACACAAGTAAAAGCTTAATTTTAAAAATGTGACAAAAGTCATTTTATAAAAAATTGAGTCCTGATATTTTTACCATTATAATTATTCAAATAACCGAAAAAAAAGAATATAATATGCTAATCGAACAAATTTATACCGGATGCTTGGCTCAGGGAGCTTACTACATCGAGTCTGAGGGAGAAGCTGCTGTAATTGATCCTCTTAGAGAGGTGCAGCCTTATATCGAAAAAGCTGAAAGAAGAGGAGCTAAAATCAAGTATGTTTTTGAAACCCACTTCCATGCAGACTTTGTATCGGGACATCAGGACTTGTCCGCCAAGACAGGTGCTCCAATAGTTTTTGGACCCACTGGTATGAAAATGGGCTTTGATGCTATCGTAGCAAAAGACGGTCAGGAATTCCCTTTGGGAAAAGCAAAAATCAGGGTAATTCATACCCCCGGTCATACCATGGAAAGTTCCTGCTTCCTTTTGATCAATGAGGAAGGAAAAGAAGAGGCATTATTCACCGGAGATACTTTGTTCATTGGTGATGTAGGACGTCCGGACTTGGCACAGAAAGTTATTGCTGACTTGACCCAAGATAAATTGGCAGCTCATCTATACGATTCATTAAGAGAAAAAATCATGCCTATGGCAGATGATATCATTGTTTATCCTGCTCATGGTGCCGGTAGTGCATGCGGAAAAAATATGAGTAAGGAAACTTCTGATACCTTGGGAAATCAAAAGAAAACCAATTATGCCCTTCAGGAAATGACTAAAGAGGAATTTGTCAAAGAAGTACTGACTGGTCTGACGCCTCCGCCATCTTATTTCCCTCAAAATGTTATGATGAATATCCAAGGATATGATTCTATAGATGATGTTTTGACCCGGGGATTCAATCCTTTGAGCCCTGCTGCTTTTGAAGCGGCTGCCAATGAGACCGGAGCAGTAATCATCGATACCAGAGATGCTCAGGTTTTTGCGAAGGGATTTATTCCAAATTCTATTAATATTGGTATTGACGGAAGTTTTGCGGTATGGGTAGGGGCTTTGGTTCCTGACCTGAAGCAAGAAATTCTTGTTGTGGCCGAAGAAGGCAGAGAAGAGGAAGTAATTACCAGATTGGCAAGAGTAGGTTATGATTATTGCATTGGATATCTGAAAGGAGGCTTTGAATCATGGAAAGCTGATGGAAGAGAAACTGATTCCATCAAATCGGTCTCGGCAGATGAATTGGCTCATATAGTTGAAAAAGAAGGTCAGGTAAATATCCTAGATATCAGAAAAAATTCTGAGTACATGAGTGAACATGTCATCGATGCTGAAAATGCACCATTGGACTACATCAATGACAGTATGACCAAAGTGAATAAAGATAAAATCTACTATGTGCATTGTGCAGGAGGATATAGGTCTATGGTCTTCAATTCAATCTTGAGAGCCAGAGGTTATGACAACCTGATTGACGTGAAAGGTGGATTTGATGCCATCAAGGACTCCGGGCTTTTCGAAGTGAGTGACTATGTTTGTCCTACCACTTTGCTATAATTTAAATAGGAAAAAGGATCTTAATTAACCCTAAATATTAATGGCAAGGCTTTGAGTCTTGCCATTTTTAATTTCAGATATCTCAAGGTGATAAATATCACTTTATTAATTGTAAAGTTTGGCCAATTTTGACGGACATGCGCTTATTGATTATAATCATTTTATTGGGCTTAAGCAAATCTGCTTTTGCTGATGAAATTTATATGAATGAGAGTGATTCTTTACCTGTGCAAAAGAAAAATCTCGGGGAAGAACTTAAAAGTGGAAAAGTAGATTTCCATATCAAGTCCTTCTTTATGTCCACCATAAACAAAGGTGATCTCCTGGATTACGCCACCTTGGCAGCTGGTGCAGGAATAGGTTATACCAGTCCTGAATGGAAAGGGTTTGAGGCAAGATTCAGTGGTTTCTTCACCTTTCAGGTGTTTGAAAATAACATTCGGATTGCAGATCCCATAACAGGTGCCGGGAACAGGTATGAGATTTTGTTGTATGATATGAACGATCTCACCAATACCAACAGGCTGGATAGATTGGAGGAATTGTTTATTGCTTACCGAAAAAACAGGTTGAAATTCACCTTAGGAAGACAAAAAATTATCACTCCATTGCTGAATGAACAGGATAATAGAATGAGACCAAATGTCTTTGGAGGATTATCCGCTGTTTATTCGGGGTTAAATTACAAAGTAACCGCCATGTGGATCAATTCCGTCACCATAAGGGGAACGGTAGATTGGTATAGTATTGAGGATTCTTATGGTGTCTATCCTTTTGGAAGGAATCCATTTGGAGAACCTTCAGACTATAAAGACAAGATAAGTTCAAAAGGCATAGGGATGTTTGGATTCCAGTTTCACAAGAGTGGATTATCTGCTCAAGCCTGGAATTACCACGCAGATAATGTTTTCAATATGAGCTTTGCCCAGTCTGATTATTCATTTAATATTGGAGGAGAGGCTAACCTTCACTTAGGTGTACAGGGCTTTTATCAATTTGCTGTAAATGATGGTGGAAACCCTGACCCGGCAAATACTTATATATTGCCTGATGAAAAAGGATTTGGAGGAGGCTCGAAAGTAGGCATATTCTCTGGCCGACATTATGTTTCTCTCAACTTCCTTGGCATCAGTGACAAAGGCAGATTCCTTTTTCCTCGGGAATGGGGAAGAGAGAATTTGTACGCCAGTTTATCAAGAGAAAGATATGAAGGAAGCGGAGATATGCAGGCATGGGTTCTCAAATATGACTTAATAACTCCATTGGATGGGCTTTTTGCACAATTTGGTGCAGGAACTATCCATCATTCTGATATGAATACCTTTAAAACAAACAAATATGGGATTCCTTCCTATTACCAATTCTCAGGGATGTTGGATTTCAGCTTTAAAGAATTTCTCCAAGGTTTAAATCTTCAATTACTTGTAATCAATAAAAAACCGAAAAATAGCGACTTGCCTGATCAACTTAGAATAAACCGGGTTAATATGTGGAACTTAAACCTGGTTATGGATTACAGGTTTTAGGTTAGATAAAAAATTATTATTATCAACAGTTTAAAAATGAATCAAAAACAAAAAAGTGAAATATGGAACAATTTATCGAGTGGATTAAGCAACCTTGGCCTTGGTGGGTCGCAGGGCCGTTGATCGGCCTTACAGTACCAATATTATTGATAATTGGAAACAAGTCTTTCGGGATTTCTTCTTCACTTCGGCATGTCTGTGCCATGTGTGTACCGGCCAATATACCTTTCTTTACCTACAACTGGAAAAAAGAAATGTGGAACATTGTATTTGTAATTGGAATCTTGATAGGTGGATTTGTGGCTACAACCTTTTTTGCCAATCCTGAGACCATTGTTATTGCACAATCAACGCAACAGGATTTGGCCGTATTGGGTATTACTGATTACAGCAGTCTGATGCCTGCTGAGATATTTACTTGGGATAATCTGTTTACATCAAAAGGGCTTCTCTTTTTTGTAATCGGAGGTTTTCTGGTTGGATTTGGGACGAGATATGCTGGGGGTTGTACTTCAGGTCACGCCATTATGGGAATCAGTTCTCTCCAATGGCCATCATTGGTCGCCACAATCTTCTTTATGATTGGGGGATTTCTGATGACTCATGCGTTTTTGGGTCCATTAATGACTTTAGTAGGATTTTAATAATAAAGGAATATGAAAACTACAATAACTGAAAAAAAACAGGATCCAAAGGATTGCGGAACGCTTAATCATAAGGTTGATCATGAGACCGGATTTGGATTGATAAAATATTTGATAGTTGGATTGTTTTTCGGTCTGATTTTCGTCAAGGCTGAAATCATTTCCTGGTTCAGAATTCAGGAAATGTTCAGATTACAATCTTTTTTCATGTATGGAGTTATCGGATCCGCCATATTGGTAGGTATGATCTCCATTCAATTGATCAAAAGATTTAACATTAAGACTATTCATGGAGAGGAAATTGTCGTACCGAAAAAAGAATTCAGAAAGGGCCAAATCATTGGTGGATTTATATTCGGATTGGGTTGGGCTTTAACAGGCGCATGTCCGGGACCTTTGTTTGCCCAAATAGGCAGTGGATTTACAGTGATTGCAGTCACTTTAATTAGTGCAATTGCGGGAACATGGACATATGGTAGGTTTTCAGATAAACTTCCCAATTAATGAGGAGCATGGATTGAAACATAAAAAAATCAATTAGAAGTCACTGCCAAAAGGCGGTGACTTTTTTTTTAAAATCGGTTCAGTCAAAAACCTTTTTGATAATAGTTCTGATCATTAATATGGCGATCAAGATTACAGAACCGGCGATTACAAATTCCATCTTTTGATTTTTATTATTAACAGAAGTAAATGAATTATGTTCGTCAATTTCAATTTTTTTAGGTTTATTATTTCCGTTTTTTGCTGTTAGCTTTGCAAGTTCAAACCTAACCTTTCAAATCAATAATGACTTTACTTCAAAAAAGAAGAATAGCTTTAGGGAGCTTATTTTTTTTGGCAGGGCTATGTTTTGCTTCTTGGGCTTCCCGTATTCCTGATATCCAGGTGAAGTTTGATCTTTCTGAATCCCAATTGGGTTCTTTGCTTTTGGGATTGCCGGTTGGTTCAGTATTGGCCCTTCCCCTGGCTGGTTGGGCAGTTCATCGGTTTGGAAGTAGGATTGTGGTATTGCTATCCTCGGCTGGATACATTGTTTTTCTACCTCTGATTGGATTCAGCGAATCTTTGTGGATGTTGGTTCCGGTGGTGTTTTTTTTTGGTATGACAGGAAATTTGATGAATATCTCGTTGAATACCCAGGCTTTGGCCTTAGAGGATAATTACGGAAGAAATATCTTGGGATCTTTCCATGGAACGTGGAGTCTGGCGGGTTTTACAGGGGCAGGAATCGGAGCAATCATGATTTTTTTACATGTACTTCCCAAGTTTCATTATTTGTTTGTGGCCGGGTTGGTTTTAATAGTGACATTCTTGGTTCAAAGTCTTCTAGTGGATGAACAGAGTTCTGGCGGAGGCGGTGGTCTGGTGTTAAGAAAACCTGACGACATGTTGCTGAGAATAGGATCAATATCATTTTTGGGAATGCTTTGCGAGGGCTGTATGTTTGATTGGAGCGGGGTCTATTTTAAGAAAGTGGTGGAAATAGAAGCAGGTTTGGTTGCTTTGGGATATGTGTCTTTTATGGGTGCAATGGCTTCAGGAAGGTTTATTGCGGATAGGGTTACCAATAAATATGGGAAAGTGCTCATTTTGAGAATCAGTGGGCTGGTTATTTTTTCAGGACTGATTTTATCAGTTTTGTTTCCGGTTCCAATTGTGGCTACAATCGGATTTTTGCTTGTAGGATTTGGGGTTGCTTCAATTATTCCCATAGCATACAGTACAGCGGGCAGGTCAAAACTTTATCCTCCTGGTGTTTCTTTGGCCATCATATCGACCATTTCGTTTTTCGGGTTTTTGATAGGTCCGCCTTTAATTGGTTTTATAGCAGATTTGTTAAGTTTGAAAGCTTCCTTTACCTTGGTGGCTATAGCTGGGTTGGGTATTGCTGTTTTGTCCACTATCAAAACCGATGTCTTCTATCCTGGAAAAGTAGCAGCCAAATGATAAGTCATGTCAGAGAAAATACCCTTTCAATTTGAGAAAAAATTCGAGGTTTTGTCTTTTCAGATAGATCCCAAGGGAAGACTCCGTATGTCTGCTTTGGCAGATCTGATGCAGGAAGTGGCCTGGAAACATGCGGATAGCAGGGACTTCGGTAAAGCACTTTTCGACCAAGGATATATTTGGGTATTGTCAAGATTTGAAATCAAAGTGCATAAAATGCCTTCATGGGGTGAGGAGATTACAGTGAAAACGGCCGGGAGGGGAATAGACAAGCTGTTTGCATTAAGGGAGTTTTTGGTGGTTAGTGCGACTGGTGAAGTATTGGCAGAAGCAATGTCCGCATGGTTGTTATTGGAAATCAAATCGAAAAGACCCCAAAGGCCAGGGAATGTATTGCCCCCGGAGTTGTTCAGCTATATTGATGGATCCCAACTAATGCCGGATAAAATACCACTTCCGGAAAAGCCTGTTTTTGGTGATCTTATAAAGGTAAGACCATTTGATCTCGACATGAACAATCATGTAAATAATGTAAGCTATATCAGGTGGGTTGAGGATTTTTGCTTATTACATAAAGCAAATATCGAGTACATACTCATAAATTACATTGCGGAGGTAATGTTGAATCAGGAAATAGAAATCTATTATCAGGTTGAAGAAGATTCGACCATATTGATTGGGAAGAACCAAAATAAACAGGTTTTTTTGGCAAAAGTGAACAAACAGATCTCAGATTGACTGTTGTTTGCATGAATTTCTAAAGCCAAATTCAAAGTTATTTTTTAGATTTAATTGTGATGATTATCACAGCTAATTAGTGTAAGAATAAGCCAATTTTGTACAGTAAATAAAAATTCACCCTATGAAAGATATTTTCCGGCCATTTATAAAAATTCTGACTTTAATGGTTGGTCTATTGGTGACTATTACACTATTGACCGTAATCCTGATTGGAACAGTGGTGCTGATGTTTAATGGCACTTCTTCTCAAAAATCAGATCAATTAGCCTCCGCGGGAAATGCGGTAGTAGCTACAGTCGCAAATACTTATAGGGGTGTCATTCCAAAAGAGGGTCTTTGGCAGGCACCAGCCTGGAATACGGTAGAAGCCGAACCCAATGCAGACCTCATTAAATATGGAAAAGAGTTGATAGCCAACACATCGGAATATTTGGGGCCAAATGGAAAAGTGAAAAAAATATCCAATGGGATGAACTGCCAAAACTGCCATTTGAATGCTGGCTCTTTACCTTTGGGCAATAACTATGCAGCTGTTGCATCCACTTATCCAAAAGTAAGAGGCCGTTCCGGGCAAATGGAGGATATCCCCAAAAGAATCAATGATTGTTTTGAAAGAAGTCTGAATGGAAAAGCCTTAGAAAATAACAGTAAAGAAATGCTGGCAATGGTCGCTTACATGGAATGGCTTGGAAAAGACGTACCCAAGGGTGAATCCCCGAAAGGAGTTGGAATATACGAAGTGCCATTTTTGGACAGGGCCGCGGATCCGATAAAAGGTAAAACCGTTTATTCCCAATTATGCCAAAGCTGTCATATGGAAGATGGTCAGGGAATGATGAAAGCAGACAAAACAGGATATACTTACCCACCACTATGGGGAGAGCACAGTTATAATCACGGAGCGGGTCTGTTCAGGATGTCAAGGTTTGCAGGGTATGTCAAAACCAACATGCCATTAGGAGCAACTTTCGAAAGGCCATTGCTTACGGATGAGCAGGCATGGGATGTGGCAGCCTATGTCAACTCCATGGACCGTCCCGGAAAAGATCTTTCTAAAGATTGGCCGGATATTTCCAAAAAACCCGTCGACCATCCATTCGGACCTTTTTCGGATGAATTCAGTGAGGAACAACATAAATTCGGTCCATTCAAACCGATAAAAGAAGCAAGAGAAAAAGCCGCGAAATGAGAGTTTTGATTCTATTGATTTTTTCAACTTTCTTGCACTTTCAGAGTATTGCCCAAGAATCTGATACGCTTAGAAATAAATCCAAAAGCCCAATACACGGAACTATTGGACTTAGGTCTTATTGGATGTCCACAAGTTATTGGGAAAATTTCAAAGGAGACTTTGCCTTGGGACAAAGTGCATTTATTCAACTTAAAACCAAAGCGTATAAAGGCTTTTCCATAGTGGGAAGGTATTCCGTTTTTGGCAACTTATGGAGTTCGGATTTATTGGGAAGAGATCCGGTTACCCAAAATTTCAACAGGTATGAAGTAGGGCTTTTTGATGTAAACGATCCATCTGACAAGTTTTTTGGGAAAGTGGAAGAACTTCAAATAAGGTATAGTTCTTCAAAATTCAATGCGGTCCTGGGCCGAATGGATATCAACACACCTTTTATCAATCCTCAAGACGGTCGTCTTTCTCCAACATTTGTGGAGGGGGTACGCTTGGATTTTCAACCGGACAAGAAAAACAAATTCTCAGCCCAATTTATAGGAAGAATGAGCCCTAGGTCAACTTCGGGTTGGTTTGATATTGGGGAGACAATAGGAATATATCCCGTTGGCCAAAGTGAATTTGGGGGTCCATCAAATTATCAGGGTAATACCGAAAGTAATTTCTTCACCGTGGTGGATTGGCAGCATCGTACAGATTCGGATGTTCAGTTACAGTTAAACCATACTTATGTAGACAATATTTCAAACACGGTTTTTACGCAAGCCGTAAAGGATTGGGACATTGCAAATAGTGGGAAAAAGTTTGTTACAGGTCTGCAGTTTATAGTGCAAGATGGGATAGGTGATGGAGGTAATCCTGAACCTGATAAAAGATTCAAAAATCCTGATGATTTGAATTTTGTGTTGGGAGGCAGAATAGGTATCAAATCCAACAGGTCTATTTGGTGGCTGAATTATACAAGAATAGACGGCAGGGGAAGATTTCTGAATCCTCGTGAGTGGGGTCGAGATCCTTTTTTCACATTTATACCGCGAGAACGTAATGAAGGTTATAATCAGGTAGATGCCTTCACCACCTATTACCAAAGAAATTTTCCTGAAAAAGGCCTCCAATTCTATGGCTTTGCAGGATTACATTTTTTACCGGATCCAGGCAATACCGAATTGAATAAGTATGCATTTCCCTCTTATGCCCAAGCAAACTTTGGGGGGAAATACGTTCCAAAAAACTGGGGGAAAGGTTTGGATTTTCATGCGATTTTGATGAGTAAACTGAATATCAAATCAGGAGAAATAAAGCCCCAATGGATTTTCAATAAGGTCAATATGATTCATGTTAATTTTATTGTGAATTATACCATTCAATGGAAGTAAAAAATAACCCGACTCCATTCCAAAACGAAGTCGGGTTAATTTTTAAAAAAAAGAATTAGTTAGGGGTCAATCTCTTCTTTCCATGGATACCTCATCCAATCCTCTTTTCTTCAAAAGGGCATCGATTTTGGGCTCAGCACCTCTGAAATTCACATACATTTTCATAGGATCATCTGTTCCACCTCTTTCAAGAATTTCTTTTCGGAAAGCCTGTGCCTTGTCCTGATTGAACAGGTCGGTTTCTTTGAAAGCCTGGAAAGCATCTGTGTCCAATACTCCGGACCAGATATAACTGTAATATCCCGAAGAATAACCGCCCGAGAAAATATGTGAAAAGTAAGTACTTCTGTAACGTGGGATAATTTCTTCCATTAGACCAATTTTATCCATGGAAGCCTTTTCAAATTCATCTGCGCTTAATGAAATAGGACTGGTCTGGGTATGGTAATCCAAATCCAATAAGGAAGCAGCCAAATATTCTGTAGTCCCAAATCCCTGACCAAAAGTGCCGCTTTTTTGGAGTTTTTCAATTAATGCATCAGGTATCACTTCACCGGTCTTATAATGGATGGCATACTGTTTTAAAACAGTTGGCTCTGTAGCCCAGTTTTCCATAATCTGTGACGGCAATTCAACAAAGTCCCTTGGTACTGATGTTCCTGCAAGACTTCGGTATTGCACGTTGGATAACAGGCCATGGAGTGCATGACCAAACTCGTGAAAGAAAGTTGACACTTCATCAAAAGTCAATAAAGCAGGAGCATCTGCAGTTGGTCTTGTGAAGTTGCACACAATTGAAATTACAGGCGCTTTTCTTTCACCGTTTATTGATTTCTGTGCCCTGTAGGATGTCATCCAAGCGCCACCTCTTTTGGATGCTCTAGGGTGAAAATCCATATACAATACGCCTACATGAGTTCCATCGGCTTCTTTAACTTCATAAGCTTTGGCATCAGGATGGTATACGGGAATGTCTTTGATTTCCTCAAAAGTCAGGCCCCAGAGATTTTTAACTACCATGAAAACCCCGTCCTGAACTTTATCCAAAGCAAAATATGGTTTTACCTCTTGTTCGTCCAAGTCGAATTTCTGCTGCTTCAACTTCTCTTCATAATATCTCCAATCCCAAGGGGCCAATTCAAAACCATTGCCAGAAGCATTGATCATTGCCTGCATTTCTGCTCCTTCTACTTTTGCTTTTGCCTGGGCAGGAGTCCAAAGTTGGTTTAATAAGTTATATACATTTTCAGGATTCTTGGCCATGGTTTCCTCCAGGACATAATCCGCATGGGTTTTGAAACCAAGTAGATTTGCTTTTTCTCTTCTGAGATTTGCTATTTCCAGCAAGATTTCTTTGTTGTCTTTGTCGTTTCCCTGATTGCCTCTGATTTGGTAAGCCTCCCAGATTTGTCTTCTCAATTCGCGGTTGTCTGCATATTGAAGAAAGGGCATCACACTTGGGTTTTGAAGCGTAAAAAGCCATTTTCCTTCCATTCCGGCTGCTTTAGCGTCACTTGCCGCAGCCTCAATTTGACTTTCTGACAAGCCGGAAAGATCATCCTGATTATCGATTACCAATTGGAAGGCATTTGTTTCGGCCAATAGATTTTGTCCGAATTGTAGACTCAAAGTGGAGAGTTTGCTGTTTATGGCCCGCATTTTCTCTTTGTCAGACTCGCTTAGGTTTGCTCCACTTCTTACAAATGACTTATATCTTTTCTCCAGCAATTTTTCCTGTTCGGGATTCAGGTTGAGGTTGTCTTTTTGATCCCAAATCGCTTTAACTCTGGCAAAGAGTTTTTCATTCAGGTTGATATTGTCATTATGCTTTGATAATTCAGGTGCCATTTCTCTGGCAATAGCCTGGAGTTCATCATTAGTGTTGGCACTGTTCAGATTGGAAAAGACAATATTGGTCCGGCTCAGTAAATCTCCCGAATATTCCATTGCTTCAATGGTATTTTCGAAAGTAGGAGCATCAGGATTGTTGACAATGGCATCTATTTCCTGCTGTTGTTGATTCATTCCTTCCCTAAGGGCCGGAGCAAAATGTTCATTTTTGATTTTGTCAAAAGGGGGTACTTCAAAAGGCGTATTATAAGCCTCAAAGAACGGGTTGGTCATATCGTTTTCATTTTCGCTTTGCTCACAGGCCAACAAGAGGCTTACGGAAGCAATAGCAGCAATCATTTGTTTTTTCATAAGGAATCTATTTGGGTTTTCCATGCAAATATAAATAGGTTTTTGATAGTGAATATTTTTTATTTAAATCGTGGGATTTATATCATTCATAACTTTTCCGGCATTTAAATAATTGAGGGATAAACCAATAATGAGCCCAATTTTTACAAATATTCAATTATTTTTGAAGATTGAATAGAAAATTGGTAATGCTAAAATAGAATAATAGTGTCTATAAGAACCGTAAAAGTAGGATTGGTGCAGCATTCATGCAGTTCAGATCTTGGATCAAATCTTTCTAAAGCTGAAAAAGGAATTAGGAAAGCAAGTCAGGAAGGTGCGCAGATCATTTGTCTGCAAGAACTTTTTAATTCTCTTTATTTCTGTGATGTAGAGGATCATGATAATTTCAAACTGGCGGAAAGTATTCCCGGTCCTTCTACGGACTTTTTCTCCTCCCTTGCCAAAGAATTGAGTGTGGTCATCATAGCCTCCCTGTTTGAGAAAAGGGCTGAGGGGCTTTACCATAATACCACAGCTGTATTGGATGCTGATGGAAGCTACCTAGGCAAATACCGGAAAATGCATATCCCCGATGATCCCGGATATTATGAGAAATTTTATTTCACACCAGGAGATTTGGGCTACAAAGTTTTCAACACCAAATTTGCCAAAATAGGAGTTCTGATCTGTTGGGATCAATGGTATCCGGAAGCGGCAAGAATTACCTCATTGATGGGAGCAGAAATGCTATTTTACCCGACTGCCATTGGCTGGCACAAGGATCAGGATAAACCAACCAATGAGGAGCAATATCAGGCCTGGCAGACCATTCAGCGTTCACATGCTGTTGCCAATGGCGTTCCGGTAGTTTCGGTCAACAGGGTAGGGATTGAAGGAGATATGAAGTTTTGGGGAGGTTCTTTTGTTTGCAATGCATTTGGAAGAGTTTTATTCCAGGCTGATCATAATGAAGAGGAGGTTTATGTCCATGAACTTGACATGCATAATTCGGACAGGTACCGAACACATTGGCCTTTTTTGAGAGACCGACGCATTGATTCTTATTCTCCCATTCTCAAGAGATTCATAGATGAAGATTAATATTTTTACCAAAGACGTTTTTGAAATCGCCAATGCAGGAGATATTACACCCTCCCAATTGGGCTATTATTTTCCAGCGGAATTTGCACTCCATGCTGCAACTTGGCTGAGTTGGCCTCATAAAGAAGCATCTTGGCCAGGGAAGATCAAGACCATTTTTCCTGCTTATGCTGAATTTATAAAGTATGTAGCTTTAGGTGAAGAAGTTCATATCAATGTAAAAGATGAAGCAATGAAGGCATTTGCCTTGGAGCATCTTGAGGTTGCAGGAGCAGACCTAAAAAGGATTTTTTTTCATTATTTTCCAACTAATGATGCCTGGTGCAGGGATCATGGTCCAGCCTTCTTGATTAATCCGGGGGCAGAACAAAAGAAAGTTTTGGTCAAATGGGATTACAATGCCTGGGGAGATAAGTATCCTCCTTATGACTTGGACAATCAGGTTCCGATCAAAATTGCAGAATTTAGAAATATCCCCTGCTTCAGGCCTGGAATTATCATGGAAGGAGGTTCCGTTGAATTCAATGGTAAAGGGACATTGCTCACCTCGGAAGCTTGCCTGCTCAATCCCAACAGAAATCCCCATCTTTCAAAAAAGCAAATTGAGGAATACCTGAATGGTTATTTTGGTGTTGAAAACATTCTTTGGCTGAATGATGGAATCATCGGAGATGATACAGATGGACACATTGATGACCTTACAAGGTTTGTCAATCCCGATACGGTGGTGGCCATGGTAGAGCATAATAAAGCAGATGAAAACTATGCGCCTCTCAAAGAGAACCTTGATCTGCTTTGCAAACTGAGGTTGGAAAACGGAAAACAAATGAATATTGTGGAATTACCTATGCCAAGAGAAATCATCCATGAAGATATGCGCTTGCCGGCATCTTATGCCAATTTTTATATTTCCAACCATGCGGTGATTGTCCCGACTTTCCAGGATAAAAATGACGATAAGGCATTGGAAATTTTGACTTCCTGTTTTCCTGACAGAAAAGTAGTAGGAGTCAATTCCTTGGATCTGATTTGGGGTTTGGGTTCATTTCATTGCCTGAGTCAGCAAGAACCTTATTGATGGATTCTTCTGGGGTCAGCATCTGCCGATTTGAATAATTTTCCTTTATTGATCTCAACCATTTCATCAAACTCCCGTGACAGATAATCAGCATAGGAATATACCCACCTGCCTGTCCGGTAGGCAGGTGCTTTGTTAATGGTTTCTTGATTTTGTTTTGATATTCGGGGTTTTCGCTGGAATTATTCATTTTATCGATATATAAAAAAAGGCTGTTTTTTTATAAAATGGAGATTGAATTGAATAGGGACAGGATTATTTTGGACATTTATTTTATTTAATAATTGCCGAATTCTCCGAAACTTGTTGAATTCTTTATATTTAAATTTGAATGAATAAAAAATGATAAACCGAAAAAACATTTCACCCATTCGAATCGCATTGGTACAGACAGATTTATATTGGAAAGATAAGATCGCCAATATGGCCATGTTGGAGGAAAAAATATTGGGATTTGATCAACAGGTTGATTTAATTGTTTTGCCTGAAATGTTTTCCACAGGATTTACGATGGATGCAAAGGAGGTTGCCGAACCAATGAACCTTCATACAACTAAATGGATGAAGCAAATGGCTTCACAGACCCAATCAATTATAACAGGAAGTATAATTATCAATGATAAAGGGAAATTCTTTAACCGTTTACTTTGGGTAAGCCCTGATGGAATTATGGATTGGTATGATAAGAGGCATCTATTTAGAATGGCGAATGAGGATGAATTTTTTGACATGGGTAAGGAAAGAAAAGTATTCCATTGCAAAGGATGGAATATAATGCCTCAGGTCTGTTATGATTTGAGATTTCCTGTTTGGTCCCGAAATAAAGTCATTAATAAAGAGCTTGAATATGACCTGATTTTTTACGTCGCGAGTTGGCCCAGCCCAAGAATCAGTGCATGGGATATTTTGCTCAAAGCACGGGCTGTTGAAAATCAGGCCTATGCTCTTGGAGTCAACAGAATTGGGGAGGACGGTAATTCTGTGCCCTATTCAGGCCATTCAGGGGCTTATAATTTCAAAGGGGAGACCCTTTCTTTTTCAGCTGACAAAGAGGAAATTCTTTTTGTTGATCTGGATTATGAGTCGCTGATGCAATACCGAGAGAAATTCCCTGCCTGGATGGATGCTGATCAGTTTGAATTAAAGTAATTTTTGAAGTTCATTTATTTGTAATTTAACCTTGGGGGCTTTGATTGGATTCATGGGAAACCTTTACTCTGTTATTTATTCCTAAACCACATTTGATTTCGGGGAATAGTACCTTATAGATTTCTGCAAAACTGACTAAATCAAAATTCTGTTTTTAACCAAGAATCCATTTTTATAAATAATCCTTATAGTCAACATAAACAAACTTTAAAAACAGGATATTTTCATTATTTTAGCCGCAATTTTGAAATAGACGATTGGTTTAATCAGGATTTTCTGTAGAGAACTCCCAACAAAATCATCAAGCTTTTACCAATCAAACTTTCCACAATTCTGAACGAATAAAAAATGACTAGCAAAACAGCCAAAATTTTATATACGCTGACTGATGAGGCCCCGGCATTGGCCACTTATTCCTTATTGCCCATAATCAAAGTTTTTACTGATTCTGCAGGTATTGTTGTAGAAACCAGGGATATTTCACTTTCTGGTAGGATAATAGCTCTTTTCCCTGAATTTTTAAAGCCCGAGCAAAGAATCGGTGATGCTTTGTCAGAATTAGGTGAAATAGCCAAAACACCGGAGGCAAATATTGTAAAGCTTCCGAATATTTCTGCCTCCATACCCCAATTGGTAGAAGCCATTCAAGAATTGCAGTCCAAAGGCTATGCAATACCCGATTATCCCAATGACCCCAAAAACGAGGAAGAAAAAGCCATAAAAGTGAAATATGACAGAGTAAAAGGAAGTGCTGTCAATCCTGTACTCCGGGAAGGAAACTCTGACAGAAGAGCGCCATTGGCAGTAAAGAATTTTGCTAAAAAGAATCCACATAGCATGGGTAAATGGTCCCCTGATTCCAAAACGCATGTCGCAAGCATGAGTCACGGTGATTTTTACGGAAGTGAAAAATCAATCACGTTGAAGAAAGCAGGCTCGGTGGATATTGTTCATGAGGGACCTGCAGGAAATAAAACCATCTTGAAATCAAAGCTTGAACTTGAGGAAGGAGAGATAATTGATTCCTCGGTTTTAAGTGTAAATGAGCTGAGAAGTTTTTTTGAAGAACAAATTGAAGACGCCAAAAAATCAGGTGTTCTGTTCTCACTTCACATGAAAGCTACTATGATGAAGGTCTCAGATCCTATCATTTTTGGTTATGCAGTCAAGGTGTTTTTTGCGCCAATTTTTGAAAAATACGCGACAGAATTGAAAGATTTGGGAGTGGATGTCAATAATGGATTTGGCGATTTAATTTCAAAAATAAGTAAGCTTCCAGCTGATAAAAAAGCTGAAATTGAAGCTGATATAGCTTTATGCTTTACTAATGGACCGGATTTGGCAATGGTAAACTCTGACAAAGGGATTACCAATCTACATGTTCCAAGTGATGTGATAGTTGACGCTTCCATGCCAGCTTTGATCCGATCTTCCGGTCAGATGTGGAATAAGGAAGGAAAGCTTCAGGATACCAAGGCGGTAATTCCGGATAGGTCATATGCCGGGATCTATCAGGAAACCATTGATTTCTGTAAAAAGCACGGAGCCTTGGACCCTTCCACCATGGGAAGTGTTCCCAATGTAGGTCTCATGGCCCAAAAAGCGGAGGAATATGGGTCACATGATAAGACTTTTGAGATTGCCTCGGATGGAGTAGTTAAAGTCATTTCAGAGTCCGGAGAGGTATTGATGGAGCATCAGGTAAGCCAAGGCGACATTTGGAGAATGTGCCAAACCAAAGATGCCCCTGTACAGGACTGGGTCAAACTTGCCGTAACAAGGGCAAGAGCTACAGGAGTTCCTACTGTATTTTGGTTGGATTCTAACAGGGCACATGATTTGGAAATAATCAAAAAGGTCGAAAAATATCTTCCTACACATGACACTGCTGGATTGGAGATCCAGGTGATGAACCCCGAGGAAGCCACCAGATTTTCACTTGAAAGAATAAAAGAAGGGAAAGATACCATTTCAGTTACAGGAAATGTATTGAGAGATTACCTGACAGATTTATTTCCAATTTTGGAATTGGGAACAAGCGCCAAAATGCTCTCCATCGTTCCTTTGATGAACGGGGGTGGGCTTTTTGAAACCGGAGCCGGAGGTTCAGCGCCGAAGCATGTAGAGCAGTTTTTGGAAGAAAACCATTTACGTTGGGATTCATTGGGTGAATTTTTGGCGTTGGCAGTTTCTTTGGAACATTTGGGAAATACTTTCTCCAATGATAGAGCGATGGTTTTGGCGGAGACCTTGGATAAGGCTACGGAGATGTTTTTGGAAAATGACAAATCACCATCAAGAAAAGCCGGTGAGTTGGATAATAGAGGCAGCCATTTTTATCTGTCGCTTTATTGGGCGAAGGCTTTGGCTGAACAGGACAGAGATAAGGAACTTCAAAAAGTTTTTTCCCCTGTTGCCAAATCCCTTGCTGAGAACGAATCTGCGATTGTAAATGAACTCAACAAAATTCAAGGAGTCAAAATGGATATTGGGGGATATTATAAACCGGATGAGAAAAAGACCTCCGAGGCCATGCGTCCCAGCAAAACATTCAACGATATTTTGGACTCGATTAAGTTTTGATCAAGTAAAAAAGGTAACAGAAAAGGGGTTTTTAACCCCTTTTCTGCTTATTTCCCATTCATGATTCGGAATCCAGCAATGGAACTCTTTTAAAATCCTGAAATTTTTGGAAAATTATAATTCTGATAATCAATGCCTTGATTTTGCCATGATTTTCCGCAATCGATTGAATTAGGATATATTTTAAAATGTTCATTTTCAATTCGTTAAATATTTTGGGGGGCAAGATAAATTTGGTAATTTTAGGTCATTAAATCTTGAATTATTAAAATGACTAAATGATTATTTCTTTTTATTCTATACCAATACAACAATAAATTAAATAACTATGAACAAAATTAAAGTAGGAATCAATGGATTCGGTAGAATCGGCCGTCTTGTTTTCAGAGCTGCACAATCAAGAAGTGATATTCAGGTGGTGGCAATCAATGACCTTATTGATGTTGATTATATAGCCTATATGCTGAAATATGATTCCACTCATGGAATTTTTGACGGAAGCGTTGAAGTTAAGAATGGCAAACTGGTAGTGAACGGGAATGAGATCAGAGTATCTTCTGAAAAAAATCCTTCAAGCCTTAAATGGGGAGAAGTTGGAGCTGATTATGTAGTAGAATCAACCGGAATATTTCTTACGAAAGAAACTGCCCAGGGACACCTTGATGCCGGAGCAAAAAAAGTGATTATGTCAGCGCCTTCAAAGGATGATACGCCGATGTTTGTAATGGGAGTAAACGAAAGCTCATATACTTCAGATATGAAATTTGTATCCAATGCTTCTTGTACAACCAATTGCCTTGCTCCAATTGCAAAAGTTTTGAATGATAATTGGGGAATTGAGGAAGGATTGATGACCACTGTTCATGCAACAACAGCTACGCAAAAGACAGTAGATGGACCTTCAGCAAAAGATTGGAGAGGTGGCAGAGGTGCAGGCCAAAACATCATCCCCTCATCCACAGGAGCTGCCAAAGCAGTTGGTAAGGTTATTCCAGAACTGAACGGAAAATTGACAGGTATGGCCTTCAGGGTTCCGACACCAAATGTTTCCGTGGTTGATTTGACCGTCAGGCTTAAAAAAGGTGCTAGCTATGAAGAAATATGTGCCAAAATGAAAGAAGTTTCTGAGACAAGCATGAAAGGAATCCTGGGATATACAGAAGATCAGGTAGTATCTACAGATTTCAATGGTGATGCCAGAACTTCCATTTTTGATGCAGGTGCGGGTATTCAGCTGAATGACAAGTTTGTTAAGGTAGTTTCCTGGTATGACAATGAGTGGGGATATTCCAATAAAGTAATTGATTTATTGGTTTATATCGCCGGAAAATAAAATAATGTATTCATGTTATTTCACCAAAAAGAGGGTCAATCGACCCTCTTTTTTTATGATTTTTTTTGAGTTGAAGATAAAAATTCATATAATGAAGTTTCAAACAAAAATAGTTTAATGTATTTATTAGTGTTATGGACTTTCTTATTCGGAAGTCCCCAAATTTCCCAAAAAGTATCAGATCGTTTTTCTAATCACCCAAAAACAGAAAACAAAGATCCCGATGAAGTTGTAAGGTTCAAGAACAAAACTGTTCCCAAGGTTATCTTAGAGCCCGTTTTGAAAGCTTTGGCTTATTTTCCTGATCTGGATAGTGTCGATATTACTTTTGAATTCAAAGAGAATATATCCGGAGCGGTAATGCAAGCCCAGCCAAAGATATTCTCACTTTTTGTGAACGGTAAAGAAGATAGAAAATATAGGATCAAAATTACCCGTGAGTTGGATTTAGGAGGTGAGTTATTACCTATAGAAAAGATACCTATTGACGCTCTGGTAGGATGGATAGGTCATGAACTCGGACACGTGATGGATTATCTCAAAAGATCCTCCACAGATATGATGCATTTTGGAGCGAGGTATTTTCTTTCAAAGAAAAAGGTGACGGAAGCTGAATTGACTGCTGATGGATACGCTATTGGATGTGGTATGGGGCTTCAGATTCTGGCCAACAAAACTTATATTTTGAACAATGAAGGCTTTGATGTGGAGTATAGGAATAAAATCAAATCGCTATATATGTCTCCGGATCAAATCATTTCCATGAGTGAGGCACTGGAAAAATAAATTTTTTTCATATTTAAGGTTGATATCTTAACCAAATCAAATTTGTCCTCTTTATAAGTTTTATGGAATCCTTTCTACCCCTATTCCCTTTGAAGCTTGTTGCCTTCCCAGGTGAACACCTTAGTCTTCATATATTCGAACCGAGGTATAAGCAATTGGTGAACGATGTTTTGGAAACTGATAGTACTTTTGGAATAGCTGTCTATTTGGATAAATTGATGTCTTTTGGTACTGAGGTAAAGCTAAAGGAAGTCTCCAAAGTATACGAAGATGGCAGAATGGATATCAAAACCATAGGGGGTCGGGTATTCGAAATTCTGTCCTTTGATAATCCCACGATAGGCAGATTGTATGCAGGAGGACGAGTCGTTTACAAGGATAACAATATTATGGTTTCCGAAAGCCTTTATGCTGAATTTCTTTTTTATCTGAAGGAGTTATTTCGATTGATGAATTATACAATTGAGCTTATACCTCTTCAAGTCAACTCCTTTACTTTTGCCCATAAAGTTGGCTTGAAGTTAGAGGAGGAATATGATTTACTGATGATGGACAAAGAATCTGACAGGATACAGTATTTAATCAGGC
Organism: Aquiflexum balticum DSM 16537; assembly: GCF_900176595.1. Lineage (GTDB taxonomy): Bacteria > Bacteroidota > Bacteroidia > Cytophagales > Cyclobacteriaceae > Aquiflexum > Aquiflexum balticum. The sequence goes on along the minus strand of NZ_LT838813.1, from coordinate 10,192 downwards.
ATTTATTGAAAGTGATACCAATCCTTAGGGACATTGAATCAGCAAAAGAGAAGATCAAAAATAACGGTCATTTCAAAAATCTTGAGCCGCTTGATTTTTAATTTAAAGTCGGGTTATGTTTTCTTTTTTTACAAATGCTTTCTGATCACCCCAATTTACTTCATACCAGACATCTTTGGTGGTCTTGATTATAACCCTGTGGCCTGGGTAAACTATCTTAAGGAGTTTGCCTCCTGCGGTTGGTTGGTCCATCACCAAAGTGGGACTGCCTGTAACTATTCCGGATTTTGGCTCTGAAAGAAAGTTATTGGAAAAAAAAGTCAATATAAGGAATAAAAAAGAGGGTAGATAGTACCTGGGTTTGTCCGCTTTTTTTCTGAAAACAAACAGCAGTATCAACGACAACATCAAAAGTACTGCGAAAAATGAGGTGATTTCCATTTGAAGATCAATAAGGAACTTCATAAACCTATCGCTATCATTCAACTCATATCCATAAAGTGTAACCTGATCAGTCAGGACTTTAATCTTGGTAATAACCCTGGGGTTGGGGTTTTGATCATAATATTTAGCCAGGTAAAAGCTGGCATCTGAATAATCACCAATGCCTTCTGAAATAAAAGCCATTTTCAAAAGCATCGCAGAGGAGAATGTGACCTCATTTAGAAGTAAATCCTTATAGATGATCATAGCTTCTTGGTAATTCTTAGTGGTAAACAAAGAATCTGCTTTTTGAAGCTTGGATATATTAGCCTGACAATTAAAGCTTTGTACAAATACGATAAAAAATATTATAAATTTTGTCAGAAAGATTCGATTTGGGTTTGGCATTTTAAATACAGCGGCTTAAATTTGCAGTCCAATTACGGTATTGATTTAAGAAAAAGCAAGTCAAATTCTTTGATTTTCTATTTTAAATTGATACTTATTGGATTTCAGAATGTTAAATTCTTCACTTGTTAGGGTTTAAACAAATGCGCTGTTACCTCCTTTTGAATTGAGATGGCAGATCAAAACAATAAGATTCCGTATCCCGATAGTTATCGGGATGGAAGAGCAAAACAATATGATTCCGTATCCCGATAGTTATCGGGATGGTAGAGCAAAACAATATGATTCCGTATCCCGATAGTTATCGGGATGGTAGAGCAAAACAATATGATTCCGTAGCTCAGCTGGTAGAGCAATACACTTTTAATGTATGGGTCCTGGGTTCGAATCCCAGCGGGATCACAAAAAGACTAAATTGATCTGGATAAGTCAGATTCTAAAGAGTTTAAAGTTCGGGGTGTAGCGTAGCCCGGTATCGCGCCTGCTTTGGGAGCAGGAGGTCGTAGGTTCGAATCCTGCCACCCCGACTTAATTATTCCGGTCCTGTAGCTCAATTGGATAGAGCAACTGCCTTCTAAGCAGTAGGTTTCAGGTTCGATTCCTGACAGGATCACTTTGATACAGAGCATCTCTTTGCTGGGATGCTCAATTTATTATCAGACTATTATAAATATTTGATTCCGTATCCCGATAGTTATCGGGATGGAAGAGCAAAACAATATGATTCTGTATCCCGATAGTTATCGGGATGGAAGAGCAAAACAATAAGATTCCGTAGCTCAGCTGGTAGAGCAATACACTTTTAATGTATGGGTCCTGGGTTCGAATCCCAGCGGGATCACAAAAACCTCCTCAAACGGGAGGTTTTTTTCATTTCAGAAAATTGTTACTATAACCAGTCTGGATTTGAGAACTTACTTTGTTTATAGAGAATATGAATCCGTATACCGATAGCTATCGGTATGGTAGAGCAATACACTTTTAATGTATGGGTCCTGGGTTCGAATCCCAGCGGGATCACAGAAGCCTCCTCAAAGGGAGGTTTTTTTCATTTCAGAAAATCGTTCCTATAACCAGTCTGGATTTGGGAACTTACTTTGTTTAAAGAGAATATGAATCCGTATACCGATAGCTATCGGTATGGTAGAGCAATACACTTTTAATGTATGGGTCCTGGGTTCGAATCCCAGCGGGATCACAGAAGCCTCCTTTTTAAAGGGAGGTTTTTTTGTGATTAGGGTTTTGTTCACCACGTGTTGTTTTCTTTTTCAAAAGATCATCCTCCTGTTCGGATGTTTTTATTTTATTCAACTGAGTTTATGCCGGTTGAAGGGTTTTATTATTATTTCCCCTTTTTTCTTAGGTTATTTCATTTCAAAAATTTTAATTGGCAGATAATTAACCACAAAAAAATTATCATTGGACTTTAGACGTTAATTTTTGTGGAAGTATTAATCAGAAACAACAATGCCAAAAAACGAACCCCACAACCGTAAACTGAAAGTAGCAATAATCCTGACAATCATTATTGTAATGATATTTGGAAAGAATGTTCTAGAGAGAAAAAACTTCAATGAACTTGGTGATACTTTTATTTCTTTTTATGAGGACAGATTAGTGGTTGAAAGTTATATTTTCTCTATTTCAGAGAATCTTTTCAGGATCAAACTACTGATCAATCACTGTGAATTTGAAAGTGATTACAGCCATGTAATTGAGGAAATCAGTGATTATGAGGCGTCTATTCTTAAACTTGTGGAAAGTTTTGAAAAAACAAAACTGACTGTAGCTGAGGAGGGATTTCTCACAGATTTCAAAAAAATCATAGAGAGTAATTTAAGAATCGCAGATTACGCCATGCTGTATTCTGAAGAATCAGGAATAAACACAAAAAGCGTTAAAGAATACAATTCTTATATTGAAAGAGCTATTTCAGATCTTGAGAAGCTTTCCCTTATTCAAATCGAAGAAGGGAAAAAGCTGGCCGAAAATTCAGATAAAGTAGTCAATCGTTCCAGAATATGGGCTCAATTTGAAGTTGCAGCACTTGTAATCCTTTTGATAATTATATATCTATTGATTTATACATCCCGATCTATCAAAGCAGATTTTGTTGATTAATGGGTTGATGTGAAAAGACTGGATTTGCCTTTAACAAATGGTTCTGAATTTTTCAATCAGGGCCAATGTAATTTCTCCTGGTTTACCTGTTCCTATCTTTTTTTCATCGATTTGGGTTATGGGCAGAATTTTTTTTGTTGTACTGGTAATGAACAGTTCGTCCGCCTCCAATAATTCATTTAAAGTCACAGGTTGAATTTTAATTGAATTGTCTAATTCCAAAACCCTTTTGCGCGTAATTCCATGGAGAATATGCTTGTCAGGAGTTTTAATTTCTCCATTTTTAACCACGAATATATTTGATCTGGAGCTTTCCGAAACAAATCCATCATGATGATAAACCACATCTTCTGCACCTTTTTGCTTCCATTCAGCACTATGCCAAACCGGGAATGCATAATTAGTGGTTTTAACATCTGCTATTGCCCTGACATGTTCGACAGCTAATAATTTGACGCCGTTTTCATATTTATGTGGGGCAGGGAAATCCAGGTCTTCACAGAAAATAAACAAGGAACCATCTGTGGGGGAAAAATGATTTTCAGATACACCTCCGGTAAGTAACATCCTTATACCTCCGTTTTCTAGGTTATTTTTTGAGATCAATTCCCCAATGACTGAGGTAAGCTCTTCTTTCGAATAGGGTAGGGTGAGATGTGTTTTTTCAGCAGACCTTATAAACCTGTCCAAGTAATCACTCAGAAACAGCGGATTGTAATTTGAAGTCCTGAAAAAATCGAAAATGCCATATCCCCGAATCAATCCTATATCCATAGGATGTATTACAGCGAGATGTGAGGATATAATTTGGTTTTTGGCAAAACAATAAGGTTTCATGAAATAATAGATTTGTTTTATAATAATTTTCGAAATATCACATATATTTGCAATTACGTTGCAAATAATAAAAAGAATTTCAAGTCAATCGGCAGATATGCTGGGTATATCAGCATCAGTTTTATGTATGATTCATTGCTTGGCATTTCCGGTAATGATTTCCTTGGGCTATATGGCTCGATATTCTGACGATCATGCACATGATCATATTCATTGGCATTGGATGGATTATTTTTTTATAGCACTGGCAGTCTGGGCTGTATTTAATGCTGCTAAAAATACACATTCCAAAGGTATTAAAATAGCATTATGGACTGCTGTTTTAATTTTTTCTTTTGCGATTCTCTTGCATGAATGGAACTCTTGGATGATCGCAGTTTCCGTATTGGCTTCCATATCTTTAATAATAATTCATATTATAAATTGGAAATATCACAAAAATTGCAAAATAGTTTAGGAATAATTTCTTTTTTTAGCCTAATTGTTTTTCATTTGAATGAAAAACCAGCAATATGTTAAAATTAATCAGTAAGGTAATTTTTTTAAGTTTTCTTGCCTCATTTGTGGGATGTGAGCCCAACATAAAAAATCAAAATCAAGAATTAAAGCAGGAGGTAATTGATATACACGATGAAGTAATGCCCTTGATGGGAGATTTAAAATCTCTCAAAAAGAAAATTGATGAAAAAAAAGATATGATATCCCAATCAGATCCCGAAAACATCGATAAAATAAATGAACTGGAGACCTTATCAATTAATCTGGATAGTGCATTTAATGGGATGTTTGTTTGGATGAGGCAGTTTCAGTCTTCCTATGATGACATGTCTGAAGCGGAGGTAGAGACCTATTTGCTGGGGCAAAAAGTGAAAGTTGAGAAAGTAAATGAGGACATCAAAAAAGCGATGACAGCAGCAAAAAAAGAGCTGGAATCTTGATGTTAATTTTGCGTTTTGAGGTATTCACCTACTGTATTTGCATCAATGACACCTTCCTTATTACCCCAAATATTATACAGATAGGTGACGATTTGGGCTATTTCCATATCAGTTAGCTTGGGATTTGCAGGCATGGCTTGATTATAAATCTGCCCGTTTACTATTATTTCACCCTCTTGTCCAAACTTGATTATCCTTATTGTTCTACCGATATCCTCAAGCATATAATCGGATTCAAAAAGCGGTGGGATTAATTTTCCCAATCCACTCCCGTCTTTTTGGTGGCAGTTTGCACAAAGATTCTCATATAGTATTTTACCTTCAATGGCATATTGAAGAACTTTAGTGTCTTTAATATTCGCTAAAGTATTTTCCTTTCCGGAAGATTGCGGTTGGCAGGATGAAAACAGGAAATATAGGATAAGGTAAGTGGCAGTTAATTTCAAGTTCATATTCTATTGAAGCAATTTTGGGATGTCCCTCATCAGTTTGTTTACCTGATCTTCTTTGGTTCCATCATATACTCCCCTGATGTGTCCATTTTGATCTACTAAGACAAAAGCGCCTGAATGTAATATTCCCCCGGGCTCGGTTTGATCTTCCATTGCTGTAGTCAAATAACTTGTCTGACCGATTTCAAAAATCTTTTCTTGGTCTCCTGTTAGAAATTGCCAGGTCTGATCATTTTCTACCCCGATCCGATAAGCGTAATCTTTGAGAAGCTCAGCAGTATCATGAACAGGATCCAAAGTATGGCTTAGGATCATAAAATCAGGTTCTTCTTTGAATTTCTCATAGACCCGCAACATTTGGGTTTTCATTATTGGGCAGATAGTAGGACAAGTAGTGAAGAAAAAATCTGCAACATACACTTTTCCCTCTACCGATGAATTTGATATTTCTTTGCCTTCTTGATTGATAAATGAAAAATTGGCGATTTTATGAAATGCGGTGTCCTTAACGGTTTTCCCTTCCATCTCAATCTCATTGATATACCAATTGCCCAATTTTGGAAGGGGGCGATTGTCATCTTCGTTTGATTTTTCGGAGGAACAATTCCATAACAATATTGCTGAAAGTAGTAAAATTACCGGAATAGTCGATTTTTTCATTTTTGGTCTTTTATTCTAAGATTTAGCCCTTGATTTTTTATACAGTTGGATTCCAAGCATCAACAATGCGCTCAGTCCCAAAAGCCCGATAATTCCCCAAAAGGTGTTGATCAGACTTTTCAGAACAATAAGGAATACTATAGCAAATAACAAAACTGTCGCACCTTCGTTCCAAATTCTCAGTTGATTTGAGCTCCATTTTGCAATTCCCCTTTGGAGTTCAGAAAATTGCCTTTGGCAAATGAAGTGATAAACATATAAAAGTAATACAAACCCTAATTTGGCGTGCATAAAACCCAATTGCATATACCCCCATCTGTGATACAATACCCAAAAACCAAAAATCAACGTCAGAATAGCAGATGGCCAAGTAATTCCAAACCAAAGTCTTCTTGCCATGAGATTCAGATGGGGCACCAGTATTTTTTTCTCCTCTTCGGGTTTTTCCAATGCCTCAGTTTGATAAATAAACAACCTGACAACATAAAAAAGCCCTGCAAACCAAGTAACTACGAAAATGATGTGAAGAGCTTTGACATATTCAAAAACCATATTGAAATTTTTTCCACTAAATTAAGGCTTTAAATCTAAAGATCCTTTATAAAATGTCTTCCAAGTACCTTCTATACGGAATAATTGCAGCAGTGATTTTGATAATTGTTTGGATAGTAGGAGATACTGTTTCCCAACCTGGAGTAGGGGATCTTAAAGGTGATTTTATTGAAATGGCCAGCTATAGGAATGAAAACAATACAGGCCCTGTAATAAGGATTTACGCTGTTTATACATCAGATTCAACCCGAGAAACAATGCTGGATTATGGTAATTTTATGCCGCATACCAAATATGGCAATACAAAAGTGTTTTTCTTTGATGACAGGGAATTCACACCTAAATCCATTCGGCCTTCAGAACCAATTTTCGAATCTAAATATGAAAAAAACTGTATTGCGGTATTTGAAAAAACAGCGATGGGAGATGTTCGATTCAAAAAGTATCCCTTTCAATAAATTTTTTAACTTTGAGAGCCATTTCAATTAAGCTTATCCAATCTTTATCCATTGAAAATAACCAGCAGACTACCCGTTGAAGCCTATGTAGAAGGGATCCTTTCAGGAGATAGGGTGATTTTGAGCAGGGCGATAACTTTGGTAGAAAGTACACTTCCCCAAGATCAATTTTTGGCTGAGAATGTCGTTGAAAAAATCCTGCCCTATTCAGGGAAATCAATCAGAATTGGAATTACCGGAGTTCCTGGTGTTGGGAAAAGTACATTTATAGAAGGATTTGGTAAATTATTGGTGGAAAAGGGCTATAAGCTTGCTGTATTGACCATAGATCCCAGCAGTCAAAAAAGTCATGGCAGTATTCTTGGTGATAAGACCAGGATGGAAAAGCTTAGTTCTGATAAAAGGGCTTATATCAGACCAAGTCCGGCAGGTGTCTCCTTGGGAGGTGTCAGTGCAAAAACCAGGGAGGCCATGTTGCTTTGTGAAGCCGCCGGGTTTAATATCATACTTATTGAGACTGTGGGCGTTGGTCAGTCTGAAATTGCCGTCAAGGGCATGGTGGATTTTTTTCTGCTACTTATGTTGGCAGGGGCAGGTGACGAATTGCAGGGTATAAAAAAAGGAATCATTGAAATGTGTGATGCATTGGTCATCAATAAAGCAGATGGGGAAAATATAACCGCTGCCAAAAAAGCCAAAAGAGAATATACCAATGCACTTCATCTTTTTCCTGTAAAAGAAAACGGCTGGAATCCCAAGGTATTGACCTGTTCGGCGATTGATCAGATTGGTCTTTCCGAAATCTGGCAAATGATTGAAGGCTTTGTGGATCAAATGAAACGGATCAATTATTTGGATATCAATCGATCCAATCAATTAGAGAACTGGCTTCATGACCATATTGGTTATCTTTTGAAAAGCAGTTTTTATGAAAATGAAGAAATCAAAAGTAGTTTAACCAAGAATCTATCTGAAATAAAGGCAGGCAAAAAATCTCCAATAGGTTTAGCCAGGGAATTAGTGGAAGCATTTATTGATGGGATTTCAAGAAAATAACCGGTCAATTATGAGCAAGTGGATTTGGCTCGTGTTTTTAATTGTTGCATTCTCATGTAATCCTCCAATTCACAATAGCTTGGAATTTGAACTGAAGGAATTTCATCAAAAAGCCTGTAAAGGATTAAATTGTAGTGAAGTCAATGTGAAATATCCGGTTTTTACCCAAGAAAATGAAACCACATCCAATTTGAATAATCTTATTGAAGAGAGAATCATTAAAATCGTAGATGTCAATGAAGAAATAAAATCCTCGAGCATTGAAGATGCGGCCACCAATTTTTTAGATTCTTATATTGAATTTATGGATGGGTTTGAATCAAATCAAGAATGGGAAATAGATGTAACTTTCAAGATTTTGTTTGAAAATGTTCAGCTTATTTCAATTGTTATAGAAACTTACGCCTATACCGGAGGCGCTCATCCCAATAGTTACAGACAATACCTAAATTTTAATAAAATTGAAAATCAGGTATTGGATAATGAGTCTTTGATTTCGGATAAACCCGAATTGCTCCATTTGGTAGAATCAAAATTCAGGGAGATCCATGATATAGAAGAGAAAGTATCTCTGAAGGAAACCGGTATGTTTTTTCTGGAAAGGGATTCGATATTTTTCTTACCTGCTGCTATAGGTTTTGAAATGGATTCAGTGGTGTTTTACTATAATCCATACGAAATTGGCCCATATGTCTTGGGAGGTACTGAAATCAAATTTCCAAAGGAGGAATTAAGGGGTGTTTTGAATTTATACAAGCAAAAAATAATTGGTCAGTAGGACCGCATTTTAAATTTCTTTTTCAGGTCATTTACTGAGTTTCTAAAAGCAGTATCTGTTTCCATAAAATCATTGACTGTCTGAACCGCATGTATTACTGTGCTGTGGTCTCTTCCGCCAAAATGATAGCCGATGGATTTAAGGGAATGATTGGTAAATTCTTTTGCAAAATACATGGCCACTTGACGGGCGGTGACAATTTCTTTTTTTCTGGTTTTTGCTTTAAGATCTTCAATTTTGATGTCAAAATATTCTGAAACTGTTTTTTGAATAAAATCTATGCCCACTTCAGTCTCAATATCTTTTACAATATTTTTCATGATAGCCTTGGCCAAAGCCAAATCAATGTCAACCCTGTTCAATGAAGCATGGGCAAGCAGGGAAATCATGACACCTTCTAGTTCCCTTACATTGGTATCAATGGTATAGGCCAAATATTCTATCACATCATTAGGAATATAAATACCCTCTGACTGCATTTTTCTTTTAATAATAGCAACCCTTGTTTCAAAGTCAGGCATCTGAAGATCTGCCGTAAGACCCCATTTGAATCTGGACAATAATCTCTCTTCGAGTCCTTTCAGATCCTTTGGAGGACAATCCGAGGTCATTATTATCTGCTTTTTGTTTTGATGAAGATGATTGAAAATGTGGAAAAACATCTCCTGGGTTCTGTCTTTTCCTGCCAAAAACTGTATGTCATCAATAATCAACACATCTACCTGCATATAAAAGTTCGTAAAACTCTTTACGTTCCCATCCTTGATGGAATCCATAAATTGGTTGACGAATTTTTCAGAAGAAACATAGAGTACAAATTTATCTTCAGGACCGTTTTTGATTTCGTTGCCGATAGCCTGGACAAGATGGGTTTTTCCCAAACCAACTCCGCCGTATACCATTAGGGGATTAAATGAGGTGATGCCCGGCTTGGTGGCCACTGCAAATCCTGCAGACCTTGCCAATCTGTTGCAATCACCCTCTATGTAGGTATTGAAAGTATAAATGGCATTCAGGTTGGATTGCAAAAGCATATCGTCGTCCAAAGACTTAAGATAGAAAGGGCTTTTGTTTTCAGCAGGTTCATTAAGGTTCTTTTTTGGAGAACTTGGGTTATTTCCCTGTGGAAAACTTACAACATAAGGTTGGTTCTGAGAATTTCCTTTATCCACGACCACCGCGTATTCCAATTTACCGTTGGGGCCCAAAACTGATTTGATAGCTAACTTTAGTACCTGTACGTAGTTGTCTTCCAACCACTCATAAAAAAATTGACTGGGAACTTGTATAGTGAGGCTGCTTCCTTCCAATCTGACAGGATTAACAGGTTTGAACCAAGTAGAATAACTTTGCTCATTAACGTGCTGTTCAATTACACGCAAACATTCATTCCAAACTGCATTGGCCTCAGAACTCATTTATTACTTTTAATAACTTTTCGGTAGGAATTTTAGGACTTATCACCCCAAGATTTTCAGGGGGCTCAAATTTGGGGAAAATATATTTAAA